>JAJPJO010000555.1 GCA_021324135.1 Pseudomonadota bacterium | reverse complement strand
GGAATCAGGCTGGGAAGAGGCGCTTGCCAATGTTCGCTGCAACAAGCGTGCCAGATGCCTTCAGCCTCCTCCAGTGAGGTAGCAGCAATCACGTCCGACACGGTTACGGAGATGTCCGTGTTCTCCTCAAGAAAGGACCGGCGATCGCAAGCCGGTGCGCTGAAGTTACGCCACACAAACTTGTTGTGCGCGTAGCTTGCAGATATATCATCCGGAAGTTTCTTGCCAATGCAAATTACGGTCACGTCGTTCTTGGCGAACCATTTTTTAATAGCCACTTCTTTGAGGAAATCGATCTGCATGGAAGGCAGAACGAGGAGTATTTCGCCTGGCTCGACGTGTCCATCGATTTTGGGATCAAACCAGGTATTCTTGAAGGCTGGCAGAACTTTGACTGCATGCTCGTAGAGCCTGTAGCCTAAATGACTCTCGAGCACGGGTTTATTGCGCCGGGTGAGCGCCAGCGCATCTTTGAGACGCATTCTGGAGTAAACAAAATGACGTTGCTCATCAGGTATAGCACTTTCGCGATCCGGTCGGAACAGCGCCACTACATGTGGTTCGCTAACCAGAATTATTCTGCTTGAATTAACGACAGATTCCGACATGATTAGTCTCCTCTCGATTGGTCAAAAGAAATACCGCATAAACCGCCTGCAGACGAAAAGTCCGTTTGTGGAGTTGATTTTCGCTGACAGATGGCGGTTCCTGCTGAGACTCCTTTGCGATTGGTTTGATGATTGGAATTCGACGGTAACTTTCTCAGGTGCACAAAAGCAAGCCGATGAGGCGATTCATCGGCACAGTCGCTTTCGTATTTACCTGGACCAAAGCCAAGACCCGGGCGTAACCAGGTGTGCGCGGAAGTGGGCCAGTCCTATCGTTAACTGCACCGACCTGCGAACAATAAGTCGGCTGCAAAAGGGCGGAAACAATTATCAATCAATACGAACTGGCCCAGTTTCGGGCCAACCCGCATCATCCCTGGTGGCACCCCGAATTCAAGTTCCCGGATCTTCGACGCCCCTCTGGATTGGGAAATCTTTTCTAGAAGCCATCTATTCTGGCGGGTGCAGCGATGGATCTCGTGACGCTTAACTTCATGAAGCCCGCCTCGCATTAATGATTTGTTTGACTTAGGTAATCCTAAATGCCAGCCTGAGTTATATCGAACTTCACGCAACGGAGCTGGCAACACAGGCATATAAAAGGAATCTATAAGCGACTCGAGGCTTACTTGCAGCAAATATGGCAAGTCGATTAGCTCGCTGTTCCTCAGCATCGCCCGGCAGATCACCAGGCGGCAAAGAGGAGCATTTGTGGAGAATGTGCCCGCTCTCAGGTGTCTGAGCCCGGATCACGATCACGCAAGTGGTTAACATCGCTAGCTAAACAATAACGAGGTTCGGCAAAGCGCCTGCTCTTGCCGATCCCCAGCTGAACGCTCTGATCTGCTGCCCTTGAAGAATGAGGCGGTCGCTCAGACTTAAAAGGAGAAAAGGAATGAGATTCGAATCAAAAGAGGATGTGGTTGCTTACTTAAGGGAGAATCCGGTGAGACTTGAGCTCAACGATAGCCCCGACATCACCGAACTGCCGGCGTTGCCGCGCTCTCTCACCGATCTCTGGGTGAAGAACTGCCGATGGATGATCAAACTGCCGGCGTCGCCTTCGCTGATCAATCTCCGGGTCGACAACTGCCCCGGAATCACCAGACTGCCGGCGCAACCCCGCTTGCTGACCCTGCAGCTGCACAACTGCCCCGGCATCCGAAGACTGCCGGCACTGACCTCGCTGACTGATCTCGCGATCTACAACTGCCCAGGGATCAGCAGACTGCATCTGCCCAGCTCATTGACTTATCTTCGGCTGGAAAACTGCCCCAGCATCGTCAGGCTGCCGGCTTTGCCCATCCAGCTGACCTATCTTCTGGTGCTAAATTGCCCCGGGATCACCAGACTGCCCGCGCTGCCCGGCTCGCTTAAATATCTGCGGGTCGAGAGGGATTGCGGCAGCACGCGATTGCCAATGCAATGAGAGAGTAAGTGATGCCTGCATCCTCAGGCGCGAGCAAGTTTGGATGCAGGCATCAATGCAGCGCATGCAGCGGTCCGTGAATCGCATTGCGAGCCGACTGATCGTCTTCTGTAACCAGAGTGCAAATGGATGGAGTGAAGAGAAACTACCAGCGCCTGATCCAATTTGCACTCTCACAGTCAAACGTTCATCAATTATTTGTGTTATTACCTGACACAGTATGAGCGGAAGCGGCACCACATTCAGTATCACTCACGATGGAGGGATCTCGAAGATGAGGCTGTGATAGCGCAAGCTTGTTTCAAGCCGGGCCGATTCGTATCGGAATCCTGCATTTTCCTGAACATTTCTCCCTGTGCGAGCTATGCATTGGGCCGAACTTTGAAAGAAAATAAATTGTGGAGCGATAATTTCCCTGATGAGTGACTAGCGATTGTCTCGCTTTGCGTAATAGGCTTCAAAGAATGCTTTGCCGGCCCGCGCTCCCATAAGCCCGGCAGTGTCCTTTATACGGTCGCTTTCCGTTGAGACATCCAGGAGAAAATTGTCGAGATGTACAAGTGAACTGGAAATAGATCCCCATTGTGAGCCAGCAAACATTGCCCCGTAGAAATGGTAAATCGCACCTTCCTTGTTGTATTTTTCAGTCGGATCATCCGCCAGTCCTTTTATTCGATGAAAGAGCGAATCAATATTTCCTTGCTTGTATGATTCGCGCAGCGCTGGGTCGATTTGTGATGGATTAATCTGCCTGCGTTCGATTGCCGCCATGTTCTTTGTGAAATTAGCCAGAGTCAACATCGCCAGTTGAGAATCATTGCCGCATACCTCTAGAGCAGTTCTGGCAAGCTGAGCATGGCTAATTTCTCCTTGCCCGGACAAAAGCCGCTCAATTAGCTTTATCTCGTTGGGTCGGCTGGCTGATTCCCAATATGAATCGTTTTTCGCTATGCTCATTGGCGCATCGTACGTCGGGCTTGTTCCGGCGAGCGCTAGCGCCAGGGAAGCGTAAGTGAGAGGAGTTTGTCTGAGCGAAGTGTTGAAATGTCCCGAGGACATGACGGCCTGGACTTCAGAACTCATCCGCGTCAATTGTTTCGTCGCCGGTGCGGAGAACCGCCCTAAAGAGAATGAGCTCTCCTGGCGACAATCGCCCGCCTCGGAACATTCAAGATAGACTGGTTCTCTGACGTCTGAATGCTTTAAGCTATCGCGAAGTCGATCTTGCTCGCGCATTTTTTGACAGAGGTTGCTGTCTTCTCGATTGCAGAGATCTACAAACGGCTTACTAGATTCACTCTGCTTGCGATTATCAGAATGGAAGTCGTTTCGTGCTTCATGGTTTGCTACAGCTGCCATTCAATCAGGGTAACTATCGGAGTGTGCAAACGCCGTGCAAACTCCTCTACAGGCTGCAGGTTGCAAATTTCAACTATATGAATAAATAGAAAATGAGTTTGATTGAACGGTAAGAAACCAGGACGAAGAAGCCGGAAAAGAGACCTGCCGTGGAACAATACCGTCCACATCTGGCATCCCTTCCGGCTGCGGGTTGCGGCAAGATCGCCTTGCCGCAACCGATTCAATATCCTACCACCTGTGGTGCCTGTCCACCGAGCGCTTCTTCATCAACGACAGGATGAGCAGAGCCACAGAATCGATCACCGTCTTAGGCCGGTGCCGTTGAGATGAAAAACGCTATCGCGAGTATGACAGCCAACGCTGCACTCAATGCGATTACCAGTCCGTCATTCATGATCTACTCCTCTTGTTTGTCGCCCTCAAACGACGCGTTGGGCCGGCAGTGGCATTCTCAGCCTCTGACGCCGAGTACAGCTAGCTTCAGTTCCGACCTTAGAAGGCGAAGGGCGGCGAAGATTGTTTCTCTGCGTTCTTCTTCCACAAGACCTGCACGTGCCCGTGGCGAGTCGGCGAAATAGGCGCAATTGCTCCACGCGTTCGCAACCCTTGATGATTGTGGAAAGGTCTCGACCATCCTGAGAGCAGCGGTCATGAACTCGAGAATAGCCTCATCAAAAACCGTGCTCGAGCAGCCCGATTTTCTGTCCATGAACTGCTCCAGTCCTCGAAACCATAAGTCCAACACTTCGATGCGTTCTCTGGGTGTTGACCCTAACTTCTTGAGCATCTTATTCTCCTGTACTTGCTATTGTCTGGGATAATCCGTTTCAGTCCAGTTGGCCCTCTATTGCGGCAGCTCCAAGAGGTGCTTCTCAACAGCAGCTAAAAGCAGATTGTGTTTATCCTGCTCCGTAGCTGCAGATTGTGTCTGGCTGTAAGCCCAGACCACCTTGATCTTTGCCTGCGCGAAAAGGTATCCCGTTTCCACAGGCGCGAGCTTTTCATAGAGCCTGTCCCAGTTCTGCCAGAACTGAGACGGGGTTTCGGTCTTCATCTGGTAGGCCAGGTCGTTTACATCTGAGGCTAGCGTTACCGCCGTCTTGTCGGTGGCATTTACCCATAGAACGAGTTTTTCGAGCAGCTTCGTGTATTCTTGCGCATAGCTTGAGATTTTCTCCTTAGAGATTGTCTTACCAGGCTCGCGCTCAGACTTGAAGCTTGACTCAACGGCTCTCAGTCGACACCAAAAATGGACAACCCATTTGAAGTTATACAGGGTGTCAGAATCGGTGACTGCCGCCTTAACGCGAGCGACGCGCTCACTGAAGAGTTCTCGCTCCATCCTCTTGTATGACCAGTCCAGATAGTCGGGTCCATAGCGCCCGTAGAGCTCGATTGGGGCCAGCAAGACAATGAACAGAAAGAAAGCTTTCCACATGTTCTACTCCATTTCTGTTGGAAGTTAGCTCAGGTACATTGACTCGAGGGCGTTTTCGCCAAGGAATTTTTTCAACTCCTCCGCGCCGTCTTTATGCTTGATCTTTATTGTTCTGATCATTTCGCGTGGATGCTTGTACTTCCTTATCGCCAGTCTCATCGACCACGGTAGCAGACCGAGTGATTCATTCGGGGCCTCCGCTTCCTTGATGATGTCCCGCGGGTCGGGTCTCAAAGGCAATTTGAGCATGCGAGCCACAGCAAATAGCACCACCGGAAGGGGTTTCTTTTCCTCGATCGCCTTGAGCTGCTCTGTGCGAACCGCATCTCTGGCAGCTCGCATGAATCCCTTCACGATCAGGAAGTAGGCAAGCACGTTAAGTCGAGCCGAACGCCTCTTATCCTGATACTTCCTGTAGTTGCTCACGTAATCGGCATACAGACTCCTCTTGGTTTTCTCTCTTTCCTCGGGTTCTGATTTGTTAGTCACCAGAACGCGAATCTCTCCCAGGTCCTGGTCACCAGCAAGCATTAGCTCAGTCCCTTTTTCAAGGAAGTGGCCGGCTGTGTTTGGTGTTATGAACTGCCAGTCTCGAAGGAGGAGATGCTCGATCTCAAGAAGCTCTATGTGGGCACCGTAGACCTTCCACCAGACCCAGGCGAACGGTGTGAAGATCGCAATCGCGACCAGGCCTCCGATCAGATAGTTCTGATAGTGGTGCGCGAAGTGCTGTATGTGGGACAGGAAGTTCATGGCCGCTGAACTTTTTTCATGTAAATCTATCGTTGCCGTCGCCAGATACTCCGGCGGGACTGTTTTTGAGATGAATTTCGACAAGCTGCCGGTCAAAGCTGTAATGGAAAACGCAGCAACTGTCGGCAAGAACCAGCAAGAGGTTAAAACTCTCATGGCTTTCCTCCATTGGGGTAATTTTGTGTTTGTTCTTGTCCAAACTCGAATCTAAACTCAGACGAACCATCAGGTATGGTGCGCATGTGTTTGCGAATCAAAGACGCGATTTATTTCTAGGCGTTTTTCACTTCATCGAAGTTTGGAAAAGAACTAATTTCATACTGTCGAGAAGAAGCTATAATCTCAAGTTAAATTGCCGGTATTACGAAGTGTCCCAGACGACCGGCTTATACGAAACGATACTATATATGGTGCGCCAGTTAGCACCATTGATCTTGGGCCGTTTTGAAGTAAATCGCGGTTCGAGCTCCCGTGTTCGTTTTTGCGTATTCAATGACAAATCGGCCCCGATGGAAGAAGAGCTCGCGCCAAGGTCCATGATGGCAAGATCGATCATCGTTAAAAACGGTAAGCTCAGGAGTCTGTCAGAATGGCCCACAATGAGGCATAAGCACGCCAACTGGCTGGCTGCGCACCATTTAACGATGTGAGCCACTTTAGAAATGATTGGCCTATCTCTGCGCTCGCCGCGCGAGGACGGAACTGCATCCGAATTCGGCGAAAGTCCGAAATTGAACGCATATTCTCTACTTGCTTTTGGATCCATGAGCGATTACGGTCGAACTGCACTTAACCTAACCATCGCTAGAGAGTCGGCACCAAGAACCATCATTCCAACAGCGATCAAATCCCTGTAACGGACATTTCGTCTGGTGGTGATGTCTTGGTGTACGACCCTCAACGGTCCGTATCTTTGAAATCGAAAAGGAAATGACACCATGGCTAGTGCATGTGAGCGCATAGGGCACGGTCCTATCGAGCAACCGGAAGAGTTTGCAACTTTGTGCTGGAAAGAACTGCCTGATCGAGCACACGAATTAAAGTCCTTTCTAACATGGCTGACCCATATTCTGAGACAACTTAACTTCGAACAGGCGGATTCCCCTATCTGGGACGCTTTTGATGTTGTTTTCGAGATGCCCGTGATAATGGCTCAGGAAATGGGCGGACAACCCCAGGATCACGTTGAAACTCTGAGAACCTGGGTGCTGCAGTGTTTTCCCGATGGCACACTGCAGAAGCTGAGAAAGAACAAGCATCTGCTCAAGGAGGGCGATGTCGCTCAACAATTGTCGAACGAGTGCTTCGTTCTTCAACGTCTGCTTCGCACGCTCAGACGCGCAGAGTTGTGCGTGTTCGACCCGCTTGGATTGCAAGAGCGCATTTGCGAGGAGGGCTAGTGGAAGCTCGCGATGATGTTTGTTGAAACACAGAGGAGAATTTTCATGCCCGCTAAACTCGCAACAGGCATCGCATACGTTAACTGCCTGCTTGCAGAAGGCAAGAGTTCGAGCGCTCCTTGCCTTGAAGGCGTAGTGCCTCCGCAGTAGCATCATCAGTGCAAATTATCGTAGAGAGCGCGCAGGCGATCACGCATCAACTCTGGGAAGATGGCGATGCCGTCTCCCCAGAGACGCGCAAATCAAAGCTCTCTGAAAACCTGATCCTGTCCCAGCCTGTGGTCCACAGACGGACCTACTAATCACTATAGCAGCAGCTCAGAAACGATTCGGCAAACAAAAGAGAGAGCGGATCACCGCTCTCTCTTGCCAGAATTCGCAATGTTATGCCGCCAGACGCAGGCTCACTCGTCCCATTCCAGCCGCTAATCGCGCCATATACTCGTAATTGAGAGTCTCGGGCGTATCCGACATCTTGTGGAGGTGCGGGGTTCTAAAGTTCGACGTATTGGTCATCATCACCCCGTCGTAGCCATACCGCCAGAGCCAGTACTGATCGCTTCGATTGATGTCGGCGAATCGATTCGGTATAGAGCCACCCTCTGAGGGGAATTTGACCTCCTCACGGAAGGCTGCCACAACCTTTTTCGTCCAGTCCTGCGAACTTCTGTTCCCGATAAAGGCAACGAAATTGCCCACATTGGGATAGAAGAGGTGAAACGGCCAGGGGAACGTTTGTGAACCTGGTATATCCGAGAAGTATCCGAGCATCTCGAGTGCGATGCCGAAAAGCTTCTCGCCCCGTTCTTTACAGCGGCGAACAACATGGCAGCTGCCCATGTGTTCCCACGACTCACCTGTATGCTCTTCATTGGCCACGGCCACGAAGCGAATGGTCATTGCCGGTCTTGCATGTCTCAGAATGCGGGCCAGCTCGATCAATATCGCCAGAGCAGAGGCATTGTCGTCAGCGCCTCTGGTATTTATCGTAGTGTCATAGTGGGCGAAGTAGATCAACACCAAGTTCGGGTAAAGCGACCCGATAATCTCCGCCATCACGTTTTGCATGATCACCCCTTTGAACGTAAAGGGCAGGAAGACAGGTGTATAGCCCAGCTGGGCGAACTGCGTCGCCATGAATCCGGCCGACAGATCGAGCGATCCCGGCACGTTCATGTGGCGCACACCGATTTTGTTCGACAGAACGTCGACATGCCCTCTCAGGAGATGGGTGAGCTGTTGCTCTTCATCTGTCAGAGGCGGCAGAGGACCAGTGAAGCTCTGAAGCGGCATCTCGACATATCGCCTGAAAACCGGGTACAGCAAGCGTCTGGTGGCTGCGTCCTGCATGTTCTTGAAAGATTGCATGTTAGTCTCCATATGATACAAGTGATTTTATGGCACCACCTGTGGTACCGGTAGGTTCGTAGAGCGCGGCTACCATAAGCCACGCTCTGCCAGCATTTTCTCAACCGTTGACGGCAGGGTCTCTTCGTGCCTCAGGGCGTGCCTGAAGCAATTCGCCAGATCGTAGACCTGGGGGTGGGTCTCCCTGCTGATCCACCCCGACCTTCTCAACCGCCTGGCGGTGGCGAGATAGGCCTGGATTATGGCGCGCCACTTGTCCTTCGCTTCCAGATGGAACTTGAGTCCGTGGAATCCGGTGATCTTGCATTTGACAATGATCAAATCCTCGGACTCCTCCGGATGCGTCAAGGTCGGGTCGATGGGCGCTCCCCTGAACAGCGAGAAGCCAATCCAAAGCCACCGCAGCCAGCGCGCCCGCTTGATGGCATCTTCCCCGACGTCAAAGGCGATTACCTTACGCTTGCGGTTTCCGTAGTGCTGAGTGATCGGCCTGATCTGCAGGCGCCCGTCGCCACAGTGCACACCATCGAAGAGCCACTCTCCGAAGAGGAATTGTGCATCGATGATGCCAGGAATGGCACCAGCAGCAGCGGCAGCCTCACCTAGTGTGGGAGGCTCCGGTGCCAGTTGTACCCTCTTCCCATCAGGAAGATATTTGTACACGCCATCAGAGGCCAGGACCACGGTATGCCCATCTTTGCTCGTGGCGATGGTCATGAAACCGTCGGGCCACTTCCCGATGTACCGCTTGCTGCGCTCGTTGATGTTGTCTATGAGTGCGCGCGGGCAAAACACGCCTTTGGAAGGCTTGAGAACCTCGAGGCGTTGCTTGCGCAATAACGCCCAGAGTCTACGAACCTTGCCGGTCTTCTTACTGACCAGGCTGCCTACGTCGGTCTGAATCGCCCACTTCAGCATTTGCTCGGTGGGAACACTGCGATCACTCAGGCACAAACCGGGTACGAAGCTGCCGCTGTTGGCCATAACGACGTCAATCAGCTCGTCCAGCCCGGCGACGCGCAGAAGCAGAACGAAGCCCGTTCCACCATAAGCTGCTTGCATACCGCCCGAGCCCAGCGACACATCCAGGCACAACCTGCTTGTCTGCACGGGTGGCAGCACAGGCGGCTCGGACCGTTTGAAGATCTTCTCTATGATCCTTTGTCCCAACTCGTACACACGATAGGGAAACTCGGACAGGCGCCGTGTGATGTTTTCGTTCATGACACTTCTCCTATTCTGTAAACACACGACAGAGAGCCGCGGACCTTAGATCCGCAGATCGCTGTCGTATGAGACAAGTCGCCTTGCCTGGTTCTTTGGGTTAGTTACTCGTACTGCGTGGAAGTTGCTTAGTTTGTTTTGCGGTTCTTATGAAACAAGTCTGGATGTAACATTGAAGCTGGCACTTTTATAAATTCTTTGTCAATGAGATCTAGCTTTGCAAGAAGTCCACAGAACTCAAGATTTACTCAGGGTCTTGCAGAGATCGAACGTCGGCGCAACAAAAATTCCGACAACTTCATGTCTGGCGTAACGCGGTGATCGTGTGGCACCACGGGCAATGGCGGAGCCGTAACTCAAGTCGGGCCAGCAATAAATGCAATCTCGAAACACTACTCTTCAATCTGGCCCATGATCGACACTTGTTGTTGAGAAGCGGGTTACATCGGATGTGAAGAGAACGACTCTTTTCGGCCCAGCTCTGGGCTAAGCTGCGCTGATTCAATTTTGAAACAATTCAGAAATTTCTCTGCAACACCAGCTCGGTAGTCTTGGTGCATAGGCAGCGAAAACGAACTACAACTTCGCGCCACCCCAAAGATTACAACGGAGAGCAATTATGAACATCGTAATGAGCATCAAGAAAGTGACCGTGGCGCTGGCAGTCGCAGGTGCGCTGTCGTTTATCGCTTGCGGTCAATCAGCATTCGCTGCCCCAAGCAAAAAAATGCTCGAGCGCGAACAAGCAATAAAAGCACAAATCATCGAGTGGAACAGATCGCAGATGGCGGCAATTACGCCGAGCAACGCTCAAAACGTTTGGAAGAATGTAGCATTGGCACCGCATGATTTTCCGGTTCCCATATTCTCGGGGAACGAGTCCGTTTTCATGGAAGTGAAAATGCCTCCTTTGCCGCAACTTCAAAATGTTTCCCAAATCTATATTAGAACCAAAGACAATCCCGCCGCGGTGGCGAGATGGTATCAGAGCCGCCTGGCCGGCGCTGGACTGAGCCTGGATTCAAAGCTGCCTCGCACGACTGCTCCAGGCACGCAAGTCTTCAAAGCGGAGAACAGCAATATAGTTTGCAGCATCATGATCTCCGGCAAAGACCTCGGCGAACCTGATACCACAATCAGTATCACCGCCAAAAGAAAAGCCAGGGTCTAGCCTGACGTCTCCACCCTAAATTCAACAGAGCCAGCCTCAGAGGAAAATAAAATGATTCGCCTTACATCGAAGCGCAGAAAACGAAGCACAGGATCAGCACTAAGTGAGTTCGGACCAGCATTCATATTTTTGTTGCTCTTCCTGCTTTTCCCGATCATAAACATGCTCGGTCTGGGACTCACCTATTTTTCATGCAATGTGTTGAATGACTTGCAAGTCAGGCAAGCTTGCCTGGTGAGCGCGCAGGAAGCACAAGATCCAAATGGACCTGTGTGTGGAGTAGTTGTTAATGACTGGCTTTCGTCCGGTCTGGGTCAATACGTCAATCCAATTGAGCGCCCGACCACGGTTGTGAGTTACAAAAACGGCGCCGGCAATCAGGATGTCTACGTGATCGTTACGACAAAGGTGCAGTGCAGACCGTTCGTCGATATGCCGATGTTCGCCGGCATACCTGGACTGGGAGCGCCTATGGACTTCACAATCTCTAAGGAAGGTTACTGCGAGAACCCACGAGTTTTCAACCAGTCTAATCAATAGAGCAAGAGATTTTCCCGAGGCTCAATCACCGAAAGAACCGCCCCACGAAGGCGGTTCTTTCGTCAGCGCTGCTGAAACAAAGTTGAAACAAGCCCGATATCAGGCTGAAACAGCATTTCCATAGAGTGGTCTTGTGAGCAGCCAATCAATCTTGAAGAGGTTCAAGTCATGATTAACAGGTTATCTAAGAAGTCCAGAAGACAAAGATCCGGAGTAGCGATTGTCGAGGCCGTCATAGCGGCACTCTTGTTGTTCTTGCCGATTCTCTATGTCGGCATGGATCTGACCGTAATCGTGATGGCATCGTCGTTAAACGAACACATGGCTCGCGACGCAGCCCGAGCGGCTTCAAGCCAAACACGCGGCGGAGACGCGTTCAAAGTTGCGCAACAGCGAGTTATGGATCTAAGGACCTCCGATCTGGTCACGAATCCAAGAATGACTTCATTTGATTTCGTTCCGGGTCACTTCGTCTCAGTTCAAACCGTAGTCCAGTGCAGATTGCCTGCACCGTTCCCGTTTTTCACACAAACCGATCTTAGATCGCAAGCGACGGTGCCTCTAGTGTCTACGCCAGCCGATCTCTAAATGCAATCCGATCAATATAAATGGCCCAGTTTTATCGAAGACCAAAAGTTCAACACCAATAAAATTTCAAAGGAGAAAAACAATGATGCGCCTTCAGAGAATCAAAAGACGGCAGAGAGAAAAAGGAGTCTCTACTGCACTAGCACTTTCCCTATGCTTCATCCTCGTCCTGCTCGTTTATGGATTCTTCCAACTGGCACTATTGATGGGTGGTTCGTCCGAGACCAGAAACGCAACCGATGCAGGTGCGCTCAGTGTAGGCAAGGACGTTTTTAACGCAAAAGCTCTGCACACAAAACCTGACCTGACCAATGATGAGAAACAATACTTCGATGTCTCCGACTCGAAGAACCAATACTCGCTCACCAACGTGAACAGAGTCTGGGGACAGTCGCTCCTGGTCGGGCTAAACGTTCAAGCCATGCAGCAAGACGGATCTTATACTCAACAAGCAAAAGATCATGCCGACAAACTCTTTGACTCGGCAGAAGCGATTAGCGATCGCCTCGCCGATCAATTGAACACACCCGACAATCTCTACCCGCTCTTCAACGGCACATCGGAGCAAAACGCCACAAACATGTTGGGCAGCACATCTTCAGTCACCTCCTTGCCCGGCGATCAATGGCAGACATCACTCGTCGATCGCGGCATCGAGAGCAACATTCAAATCACCAGCGATCAACTCCCCGGCTCGGGCGACGCGCAGAATATCGGTTTCGTCAAAGGTGCCGATGGCAGCTCGTACGTTCCAGGTTACAAGCCGATCAAAGTCCTGGATCACTATTACACATTCGTTCCATTTAAAACTGGCGAGCGCCCGCACCTCATTTCCGAGAACACATTCTCGAGCAATAAGAATTCGGTCAATCCGATCAACGAATGGAAGAAGCCGATTCCCAACGCCTTTTCCGTGCATGGTGCCACCAAAGGACAGCAAAACTATTCGCAGAGAGCCAAATCGTATGTGCTCTCCAATCCCCAGCGCCAGTTTCCTCTCGAGATGCCTTACGGCTTCATCAAGATCCACCTGGATGGCAATACCGCAAAGTTCTACATCAACGAGAACTACACTGAAGAGTCATATGACTATTTCCCATCGTTCGTAGTCAAAGGACCCTATCGAGCCGGCTCAGGCACAATAACTGCCTTTACCTTCCTCGGTATGGAATACATCCCCCCGACACTCTATCAGGCTATTCATGCCCTTCCCGGCGATCACAGTCGGGTGGACAACATCCTTCTGCAACGCTGCCGCGAGATCAAACAGAATGCCACCGCCAATGATCTGCTGTTGGCTGAACAATGCCCGATCATTCCCGGTATCGACGACTACATCATCTTCAGAGTCAAAGATGTAATCATCGCCTTGCCGTTCCCGACAGCCATTCAACAAGTTCTGAACTTCGCCCAATTTGATACCAGCCCCGATGGCAGCGAGATCTCGGATGTAGCAACGGAAGAAGCTTTCTTCCTCCCCAACTTCACCTTCGAAATTCTCATTCCCGATCCGGGTGTTGTCATACCGGTCTATGGATTCATGGGCACATGGGAAGAAGGATCTGAAAGTTGGACGCCGGGATCAGGTTACAATGGTTGTCTCGGTCAGCTATCGATCACCCGCACAACCTCGGTATTCGACTTCGGCACCAACATCAGAATCCAATAACCGAGGCAAGGCCCGGCGCAAGAAGATGAATCTAAGCACGACAATTCAAAGCTGGAACATCATGAACAAAGGACTGCTCGTAGTAGCAGTCCTTCTCCTCTTCCAATTTGCATTCATCGGCTACATGAGCAAGCTCGTGGACAAATATGAACTTGCTCTCAAAGAGCAGACCCGCGCGAAAAACGTCATCGCCCACATTCAAAAGCTCAGGCACTTCGGCGAAAACGCTGCTGTCGATCTGGCGCGATACAAGCACTCCAACGGAGACTCAGCGTACATAAAAATGTACGAGATGGAGGAACGAAACATCCCAAGCGAAGTGCAGAAACTCAAGTACGAAGTCAGGGATCGTCCAAAAGACCTGGCGCGCGTAAATAGAATTGAAAAATGCCTGTTCGATGCCAAGGCTGTGATGGGTCAATACAGGCAGGAGCTTCAGGATGGCAGTTCCTTTGGAGAGGTGGCGGCGCTTCTGCGGCTGGCTCGCATCGGTATGATTTTTCAGCCGGAAATAGACGCGCTCCTGGAGCCATATCAATCTTCGGAGAAGGACATTTTTGAAGAAACGGAGAAGCAGCGCAATAGTTTGTACAACACAATCTTCCTCGGTCTGGCTATCAACATCGGCTTCTCCGCGATCTGCGTCATTGCCTATGTTTATCACTTACGTAATCGAGCCCAGGTCATAGTCGAGAATACTCAGCGCGTAGATCGAAAGGAAACGCTGCTGCCCATCGTTTTCAAATTTGATTCAAGGGACGAGATTCACATCATCGATGTGGCTGTCCATCGCATGAATGCGCGTTTGAAGGAACTCGATCGCAAGAAAGAAGAGATCGAGCAAATGAAGCAGGAATTTGTCTCGATGATCAGCCATGATCTTCGCTCACCTCTTACATCTCTGCAATTCACGCTCGGTCTCCTGGCTGACGGAACATATGGAGACATCAATGAAACCGGGCAAGACCGCGTAGGTGCAGCGGAAAAAAGTATCGTGCGTTTAATCGGGTTGATAAACAATTTGCTCGACCTGGAGAAGATGGAATCGGGCATGATGACCCTGAAGAAATCAGAAATTACTGCCAGTGAATTATTCGACGAAGTGCTCGCCAGCATGACGGGTTTCGCTGAAGAGAAGAAGATCAAGCTCGAAGTGGTGCCATCAGATACGGTGATAAACGCCGATATCGAGCGTCTGGCACAAGTTGTCGTGAATTTAGTTTCGAACGCGATCAAATTTTCACCGGAAGGATCCAGGGTGAAACTTATCGCGGAAGACGTGAACAGCTCATTTTTGAAAGTGAGTGTAATCGATCATGGTCGCGGCGTTCCGAAGGAGTTTCAGCAGACGATTTTCGAACGCTTCAAGCAAGTAAAAGACTCAGACGGCAAGCCCAAGAAAGGAACCGGACTGGGTCTTGCCATAGCTAAGGCAATCGTCGAGCTGCACGGCGGCGCCATAGGGCTGGAAAGCAAGGAAGGCGAAGGAAGCACTTTCTGGTTCACCGTAGAAAAGAGTGCGGTACCAGCTTTACGGAGCCAGGATGTTTAGGCGTTCCCGAGAGCCAGGATGCTTAGGCGTTCCCGAGAGCCAGGATGCTTAGGCGTTCCCGGCTGAAGCTCGAGGTTTGTGACACCGCTTGTAGTAGCCGTTTGCATCCGTCTCTTTTTTTGACGAGGCCAAAATTGACCGTTTTTGGCATCGTACACGAGGCCATCGACACGCGAATACTGCATTTTTTGGGCTCCCGGTCTCGGCAACGAGGCCAAAAAAGGCAGTTTTTGGCCTCGTTGAAAAAACTGGGTGGCGGTTCTAAGAGCATCTCGACTTATTTAAGTGTCTCCGCCTAATTTTCCGGTGACGCCTGTAAGACACATATAACAGCGTTCAGGAAGACGTGACATGACCAAAGAATGTGCAATCAAAATAGCGCTCCTAGCAGTTTCCACACTGACCATCGTTTACCTGTGTCAGGCTGCCAAGGAATTGCTGGGATTCGATTGCACTCTCATAGCTGTCGGCTTAATCGCTTTCATCGCCAAAGACTTTATCCTGGCGAAACGCAACAACGTCATTCTCGAGACCGGCGCCTATAAGCTTCCGCAGAACATTCGCTAAACTTGCCAACGAGGCCCAATGTGAGCCAGCGTCGGTGGTCCTCTCAAACGATATCGCTTGGACCTACCGATATCGTTTGAATCTGCAAACTTAACCGGCGATTTGTCAAATTTGTGTTTGCATGTCGTCAGAGTTGAATTAACGACGGCACAAACAGCGTTGGGCTTGCGTCTTGCTGTCAGAGACATTTGAAGGCACTCACGTGTCAGGCACTGAGTCAACAGAAGGAAAGTGACATGGAAGAACTAGGTCCTGAGCCGCACGAACTGTTTGAAAGTACAGAACACTACGCACATAAGGCTGAACACGGCTCGCATGATGAGGGCAACATCGAGGAATGCGTGCACGATCAGCGGATTGGTGAGCATAACGCGCAGGCTGAGCAGCTTGAAGAGGGCGGCCGCACTCATCAATCTG
>JAJPJO010000032.1 GCA_021324135.1 Pseudomonadota bacterium | reverse complement strand
CGCAACCGCAAGCACGTCTTTTTGTGGCTTCCCTCAACTGCCCTGACACTCTCTTTTGAGGATTATGGGCAAGGGGTCGTTCAAGCGCAATCCTGGGTGAATCTAGGCCTGCCCGTCGGTATCCGTGTTTTTGCCCCTAATCAATCGAGTGACACGCAAATTCTTTTGCGTTTCACGGATGAGCTAATCCCATAAAGGAGGAGCCTATGTTCGGACAAGCGCCCATTCCATGGTATCTAGCCCATCCGGCACTTGTTGAAGCGTTGGCCGGCAATCCTTCGGCGCGCGCCGCCAATACCATTCTGGCTCATGATGTCTATTTGCCCGCTCCTGCAACGCTCACCAGCTTTACCATTGTCCAGGGAAATGTGAGCGCAGGGCATCTAGATTTAGGGATTTATGATGCAAATGGGAATCTGTTGGCCCACACGGGCATTACGCCAGCAGGTACTCCTTTTGCTGCCAATACTCTGACTTTGCCACATGCTATTTCCCTTGTGGCTGGCCGCTATCTGCTCGGATTCTGGTCGGACAACGCAACCGATACCTATTTTGCCCTGACAGGACTCGGAGCAGCCGCCTCGAATCTGGTGACCACGGTCCAAACATCCCCAAGCGGGCTGCAATCCTTTTCGCTTCTAGGAGGAAGTGTAGCGGGATCGATTTTGCTGCCATTTCAGGGTCATCTCAATGGGACGGGCTTCTAATATGCAAGGAAATGAAGAAGCGGCGAAGCTGCGTGAAAGGCTACGCGATGAACGAAGACGAAGTGATCAAGCAAGTACACCTGCTGACGGAGCAGGTCCGGACATTGAGCGAGACGCAGGAAGCGATGATTCGCCGGCAGGATCAATTGTTCAAGGGGATCGGCGAGACAGCGCTCAAATTGAATCAGATCGTGGAGACGTTGGAAACCACCAACGAGGCTTTGTTGCAATCGCTCAACGAAAACGACAGCAACCTGGACGACCTGACGAGCATCACGGCGGCACTCACGAAAGTCGTGAGCGATCTGAAGACCGTCCTGCCTCAATCGATGCAGCAGCAGCAGGAGAGCGGCATGCAGGCCGGCTTGAACGCTTAGAGCCGCCGACGCCCTTCGAGAGTATGGCACTGGCTGGCGAATTTTTGCCCGGACTCGGCCGCTCAGATGAGCGTGAGCCGCCAGCACCCGCTCCGCCAGAAAAGCGCGGACGAGGCCGGCCACCCGGCAGTGGCAAGCACGCACAGCGCGGGCCAGATGGCAAGTTCGCGCCGGCAGCGGCAGCGGCAGCGGCATCAGGCACCCAAAAGAAGGAAGCCCCCGCGCCGGGTGCTCTTCGAGAGCACTCGGCAGCGAAGCAAGAGGCGAAGAAGGGCCTGCCCTGGTTTCGCGAGAATGAAATTCTCAGCGAGCAGGAGGCGAAGGCACTCTACGAACCGCTCAAGGCAGCCTTGGGCGATTACTTCGACTACATCGACGAGTACGTATGGTATCGCGAGCAGCACACGATGAACGATGCGCCGATCTGGTCGAATTATGACGATGACGAGCTTTCGGCCATCGCTCGTCTGATGATCAAAAGAGGCAAGCGTAGCGCAGCGGCCGCTGCGGTGGTCCGCGGAATGGTGAATGGTGACGACTACATCACCACCGCGATCTTCGCCGTGCCGCGCATCGTGGAAACGCAGCGCCGCTTGCGGGCCGCGCCCAAACGCGAGAGGAGAGGAAGGCGAGCATAAATGAGGATCGACATTAATGGAATCGCGTGCGAGATGCCGCCTGATGTGCAGCGCAAGCTGCTCGACTATATCCAGAATGACCTGGAGCAGCGCTATGTCCGCGACATGGACGGAGCCATGAAGGCCCTGACAAAAGCATTCACGCGCAAGCTGCTGCTGGACCTGGAACGCAAGGCGCGCAAGCTTGGCGGCGACGAGGCGGCGGCCCGTTTCCGGCCGCCCAAGAAAAGCGATCCGAATGTATTTCTCGCCCACGTGTTGAGAGATTTCGGAGAGGAGGCATTAAAGCGTGTCTGTCTCTATATCTCGCTCGACGAGTCTGGCGAAGGCTATATCGTCTCCGATCTCTCAGCCGGTCGGATCGATCAGCCGAATCAAGGTCAAGCTCGGCGATCGCTGGCTGGTGCCGGGCATGACCGAATCGGGGAAAACGACATTCAGCAAATTGCTGGCGATACAACTCTCGCGCTTATATCCGCAGGCGAGATTTTACATTCTTGACAGCAAATTTGCCGGGGATTTCGATGACTACCCAGGCCGGATGATGTCGGACCTGGCGCCTGGCCGACCATCGAGCAATCAGCGCGTGCAAGTCTGGCAGCCGGTCCTGCTCGATCCGGAGCAGATTGAGCGATGGTTGTGGACCGTGATGCACGATCCACCGGCCATTTTATTCGTCGACGAGCTGGTGCATCTGTGCTATGGCAAGCGGGATTTTTCGGAGAATTATGCCCGGATACAGAAATTGGGGCGCATGTTGCCCATCGGCTGTATCACCTGCACCCAGGAGCTGGTCGGGATACCGCGCAATGCACTCGGCCAGGCCACGCACATTGCCCGCTTCCGGCTCAATCTGCCGTACGAGCGGCAATTGATGAAAAGTATTATGCATGCATCCGGCGATCTGGAGGAACCGCCGGATTATCACGGCTTTTATTATGGATGTGTTTTATCGCGGGAGGAACCGCGCTATTTCCGAGATGCGCAATCCTTCCTGAAAATTGATTTTGTTCGATCTCGGTCAAAAAATGCTTAGTGCTTAATGCTTAGTTGTGCCCTGCTCATCGCGCCGTGTCCTCCCTGCACGGTCAGGGGTGAGCAGGGCAGAGGTAAGGAGCTTCGATGAATCGTCTTCTTAAGGTCGGCGGAGAATTCTTCTGGACGATGTTCTGGGTCTTTCTCGTCCTGATTGCCGGTTTTTGGCTGTTGTCCCTGCTCGCAAATAAATTTTCGGGCAATATTGTCGGCAATGCGGCGGATTGGGTCGAAACGCACGCAACGCCGCATCAGTAGAAAGGGAGAATAGCCAATGGTCGCAACACGCACTGTTACCCCTAGCGCGGCCTTCATGTGGTCGCCCGAACAGATTGCCGCGCTGCCACCTGACCAGCAGGCCGCCGTGATTGGCTCCCTGCCAAAAAGCCAGCAGGCCGCCGCGCAGGCTGCCGTCGCGCAGGCTCAACAGCAAATGATCGTACGCCAGAATCGGACTTTTATGCGGAAAGCGCTTGAACGGGTGGCTGCCGCTCCTCTGGCGAGCGGAGCAGGCTTCTCGGCCAATTACGCCGTGGGGCAGACGCTCATTTTCAATTTTCCGGTTGTGGGCAGCGCCTACGCCAAAGGCTTGATCGTCACTTACAATCTGACAGTTACGCCGGCCACCGGTACCGGCGCAACCTATGCCGCCAATGCGGGCGCGCCCTGGAACATCTTTTCGGAATTGGATGTGAATTACAATGGCGCGCAGATCAAGACCCATCCCATCGTCCTGAAATACCTGGACATGCTCAAGGGATTCGGGAAGGGACAGATGAATAGCATCATTGCAGGCAATAAAGTGACGAGCATCGATTCTCAGATTGTAGGCACCACGCCGCTTACCGTGGGCAGCGGCAATACCTGGCAGGGCAAAATGTACGTGCCCCTCAATGCCCTGGGGGAAGACACCGTCCCTGGTTTGCTTCCGATGATGGGTGTTGGCAACCAGGCGCAGATCAAGCTGACCTGTCCTTCCAACTTCATGGGATTGGATCCGCTACTCTTCCCGGTGGCAAACACCGGAGGCACCGGCAATGCGGTGACCGCGACAGGCACCGTGAACATCGATGTGGTGTATCTAGATGGGTCCAACATGGATTCCAACGTTGGGTTGACCTTGAGCCTGGAGAATGAGCCAACCTTGCAGTGGTTCTGGGATACACCACTCTCACCACTGTCGCAGAATCTCTTGCAGCGTCAGCACATTTCGACGCTGCTAGAGCATTGGTACGTGATTTCCATCGTGATTGATGGCAATCAGTCGAGCAAATTCGCCGCCGTGACCAATCTCGCACAATTCGAATTATCTCCTGATAGTGTGGGGCAAAACAAATTCATGAGCTTCAATGTCGCGAACAATGTTTCGGTTTACGACTACTATGACCGATTCCGGCGCATGACCGGCCAGGACCTGGATGAAGGGGTAATTGTGTGGGTGGCTGCGCCTACGCGGGGCGTGATCGATCCGGATAATCGCGCCGGCATGCAAGTCCTGAACATGCGTGACGGTGGATTCCCGGCGACCACACACGGATACTTCGTAAACTCGGTCAGCTCAGCGAATTTTACGCCGCGCGTCGAGACATTTTTGCTCTCGATGAATTACGAGGGTCTGAAGGTG
>JAJPJO010000358.1 GCA_021324135.1 Pseudomonadota bacterium | reverse complement strand
TCGCCCTGCCGCAGAGCGATGACGCGGCGGCGCATGACGTTGACTATGGTTTGATCGTGCGTCGAGATCAAAACAGTCGTGCCGCGCTCGGATATTCTCGAGAGCAGTTGAACGATTTCAACTGATGTGGCCGGGTCAAGATTTCCTGTCGGCTCGTCGGCCAGAAGCACCGGCGGACCATTGACGATAGCGCGCGCGATGCCGACGCGCTGCTGCTCACCGCCTGACAGCTCGTCGGGGAAGGCATCGGCCTTCTCTTCGAGATTCACCACATTCAGTGCGCTGGTGACGCGTTTGCGCACGTCCTTCTCATCGATGCCTAAAGCGCGCAATATGTAGGCGACGTTATCGAAAACCGTCTGGCGAGTAAGCAGTTTATAATCCTGAAAGACGATGCCCAGGCGCCGCCTGAGAAGCGGGATCTGGCGCGGGCTCAAGCGATTGAGATTGACACCGCCGATGAAGACATTGCCTGATGAGGGCGTTTCCTCGCGATAGAGAAGGCGCATCAGGGTGGATTTGCCGGCGCCGGAAGGACCGACGACGAAGGCGAATTCACCGAGCGCCACATGAAGATTGATGTCCTTCAGCGCCGGGCGCCCGCCATAGCTTTTTGAAACATGCTGCAGTCGGATCATTTTTAGTGCGACTTCACCGTAGATTTTTAGCTGAAAAATATCTGCAAACGCAATCAGCTAAACCGTTTCTTCCATTTGACAGAGAGGCGCGAATCATAACATAGTAGTCAGCAGGAAGCCTTGAATATGTTCAATCTTCGACTTTATTAAAGGATGAGAGCCGCTTTATGATGTGGCAGTGGCCGCATAGTTGCTGCTCCCCGAAAAGGCGCCGCTCTCGATACCCGCAAGCGCTGCAGCCAGGCAAGGCATTTGCTTCTTTCCAGACTTTCAGTCTTAACTCACGTTCATAAATTCGCATGATCCGCGCATCAATCTCATGGCTGTTGCCGGCAGCCTGCAGGTTTTCCTTCAACTGGCTTAATTCTTGCGAGCTTTCATCGTCCAGCTCCTGGGAAAAAAGCTGATCATCCTCCGGCAGGCTCGGCAATATCTTTTCGTTTTGCCTGGACAAAAGCGCCTCAGCCGAGCT
This sequence comes from Pseudomonadota bacterium, assembly GCA_021324135.1. GTDB lineage: Bacteria > Cyanobacteriota > Vampirovibrionia > Obscuribacterales > Obscuribacteraceae > JAJPJO01. Next base: position 3,859 of record JAJPJO010000358.1, on the reverse strand, counting down.
TGATTCCGCCTCGAGTTCGCGAAAGTGCTTCAAGTCGAAGCGCACGCCGTTGATTTTCAAACCGATGGCGCGCGCGAAAGGAAAGAGTCTTTTGACCAGCTCGTGGCGCTGGAAGCTGAGCTCTTGCGCCACTGATGCATCGCGCACGGAGACGACGAGATTGCCGTCGTGGTCGTAAAACAAGGGGCGGGAGCAGTTTTTGAAAGGCTCATCAACGACATCGAACCAGACCGACATCAAGGCGTGCTCTTTCATGCGACGCTCGAGACCGAACTTCCCGGCTACTTGAGTCAAAACAGTGGAGATGCTGGTGATGCTCGGCTTGCGCCGCCTGAATCTTTTTCTATTCTGAGAGGATGCGTCTGATTCGCGCACTGAATCTGCCTCCGAGCAAGGGTCAAATTATAGAGCCTTGCATCGAGCAGTCAAACGGCAAGGAAAAATTTCCTCATAATCAGGCCGCCTGCCAACAAGACATCGAGGTAGCTGAGTTATAATCAGCCTGATTCGCCTGGCAACAGAGCCAGTCTTCGCGAAGGAAGGAGTGCAGGAGCTTTGATGAGGTCGCCCGCCGTGTTTAACAACAATACAATTGAAGAGCTCCGAAAGAGATTCAAACCCGATGCCGCACGAAATCTGTCTGCAACTTATTTGATTACGATCAGAGGAGATGGCGGCGGCTCCTGGTTGACCAAAATATCAGAGGGCACCTGTGAATTCATCGAGCAAGCTCATCCGGTGGACACAAGCAGCGTCCCGGCCGATTGCTTCATCTCGATCAATGCCGAAGATCTCGAATATATAATGACCGGCCAGATGTCCGCCATGACAGCGGCATTATCCGGGATTCTGGCGATTGAAGGCGAACTTGGTCTGGCCATGCAACTGGTGCCGATTTTCTTTGAAGGACAGGCGCCCTTCATTTAAATCGATCGGGCAAGAACGGCATGGCGAGCGCTTAACGACCATTTCATTTTGCCTGTCATTGCTTAATTTTGCAACATGTAGATCGGTCACTACTGTGTTAGCATTCTTTCCTGGAATTGCCGGACGGTTAAGTCGAGGCAAGCGTTACTAAGGAATCGCCTCTGGGCGGTTCCTCTTTTAATAGGGAACGACTCAGTTGAGGGCGGCCATCAAGCAGGTGAGCGGCACATCGAGCCCGGTCCAGATTTTAAATGACTGCGCCGCTTGATAGAGAAGCATCGCCGTGCCATCGCTGGCTTTCAATCCCAGGGAGCGCGCCTTCAGCACCGTGGGCGTGTCTTTGCCGATGGCGTAAACCAGATCGTAGACAAAGGCGTTCGCTCTCAAGAGCGACAACAAATGGCAATACCAGTCGGGAAGTGATGGATCGGACTGCCCGAGCGGCGTGGCATTGACGAGCAACGAGCAGCTTGCAATTGCCTCTTTATCCAGGGAAGTGAGCACCGATATATTCATGGCGAGAAAAGGCTCTTGATGAGCGAATTGCAACGACTCGAGCAGTTGATTCGCTTTCTCCGGATGGCGCGCGTAAATGAAAACTTTGCTGAGACCAAGCTCTGCCATGCCGAGCAAACAGGCTCTGGCTGCGCCGCCGGCACCAACGACGACGGCGTTTGCGCCGCGCAACTCATTGCGGGCGAATATATCCTTCAGTGCTTGAGTGAATCCGAAGACATCGGTGTTGTTACCCGAGAGGATGCCGTCATCGAATCTGATCGTGTTGACTGCGCCTATCGAGCGAGCGTTGTCGTCGAGCGAGTGCAGCAAGGAAAGCACCGCTTGCTTATGCGGGATCGTCACGTTCAGCCCTTTGAAATCCTGCTCGATGAATTCAAGAAAGCGATTTTCCAAATCAGCAGGAGCGATATCGAAGAGTTGATAATCACCATCCAGCGCATGATATGCCAGTGCCGCCTTGTGAAGACGAGGCGACAGAGAGTGGCTTACTGGATGGCCGATCAGGCCGAGCGAATAGCGCATTAACCTGCTTAATAGTTAGTCGTCTGAATGGTGGCGACCCGCATCTTGCTGATACCAGCGGCGGAGGCAGCCGTCATTATGTTGACGACGTCTTTCTGCTTGCAGTCACCATCGGCATTGACGGTAACGGGAACGTCCTTGATGCCGAGTTTGGTTATACACTCAGTGATCTTGGCTTGAATACCAGCTGGCGTCGTATCTTTCAAGGTGACGCCGTTGACGGCGATCTGACCCTCCTTCGATACGTCGATCATGATCGACTTGGAGCGGCTGTTTTCTTTCTTAGCGTGGAACGTCTCTGGTGGCTTGATCTTCAACTCTGATTTGTCGATGAGAGGCGCGATCAAAATCATGATCACGAGGAGAACAAGGAAGACATCCGTCAGAGGAGTGATATTTATATCGGTGAATACTTCACCTGCACCACCCATTGCCATAGATCAGGTACCTCTAGCGCGCTCTATCGGCTGTGTATGCGCCCTCTTCGCTGGCGACGAAGCTGAGGAACAAGAGCTTGAGGAGCTGGAAGTCATCGTTGAAGCGCTTGACCGTATTCGTGTACCAGTTGTTGAAGATAACGGCGAGGATGGCGACGATCAGACCGTAACCGGTTGCGATAAGAGCTTTGGCAACGCCCAGCACGACTGTCTGGGTGCCACCACCGGAGGCGCCTAATTCATCCAGGGTAAAGACGACGCCGACCACGGTTCCGAACAGTCCAAGGAAGGGACAGGTGGCGCCGACGGTACCAAGAATCGAGAGATGTTTCTCGAGCTTTCTTGAGACCAGACCGACCGTGATGTCGAATGCTTTTGAGAAGTCTTCTTTCTGCTCTGCCAGGAGACGAACGCCTTCTTCAGCAACCTCGCCGATGACACCACCGAGGCGGCTGCACGTCGCCTGGGCCTTCTGCAAGTTGTTGTTCTCGAGCTCGCGCTGAAGTTGATGGATAAACGCAGTTACATCGCGACGGTTCTGTTGATAGTAGAGATACCTCTCTACGATAACCGCCAATGTCGCCACCGAGCACAGTGTGATTGGAATGGATGCAAACCAATCGTGCATCATGAACTCGAGGAAGTAAGTTAGAAATTTGTTCTCCATTTGTACTCCTATTAGATTCGCTCCCTGGCTTTTGCGTATCTTCTCAAATCCGGTAGCTCATAGCCACATGAGTCTATCAGAATCGGCGAAATACGCCACCACTTCCGCTTCCCTTAAAGACGTTATAGTCGAATGTGAATTGGATATCCACATCCGGCGGCGCGCCGTCGGGAAGTGGTCTGAATGGGGCGGCGTTTTGCACGGCTTTCAGAGCGGCCTGGTCAGCAATTGCCAGACCGGAAGAGCCGGCCAACCGAAGATTGGACATTGTGCCGTTTGAGTGAACCTTGAACACTACAACAACTCTTTTACTTTCGTTACCTTTTGGAGGGAACCACGCCCGTTTGATTCTCCTCTGCAGGTCGGCCATGTAAGGACCGAAGTCGACATCTTTTTGAGCCGACAATGATGGGCGCCCTGGTTTGGCACCCCGGTCAGGATTGCCCTCGGCGCCGTCACCACCGCCCCCGCCACCAGATGATGGTCTGGGAACGCTGGGTGCAACAGCCAGAGAGGGTCCGCTGTCGCCATCACCGCTGCTGCCGCCGCCGCCGCCGTGTCCGGCTCGCGATGGCGCCGGTGCCGGTCCGGGTCCGGTGCCGCTGCCCGATCCGGGTCGCCCGGAATGCGAGCCGCCGCCGGCCACCGGTACGGGAGCATGGGCTCCACCACCGCCTGATGAGCCGGTGGTTCTGATCGAACCAATCGGAGCAGGCATGGCTCCGCCACTGACAGTTGGTGCCATAGCTAATTGTGGTGCCGCCGGAGCACCCACCTTACCGATTGT
>JAJPJO010000315.1 GCA_021324135.1 Pseudomonadota bacterium | reverse complement strand
TTCCAAAAACTCAACCGATATCGGTTGAACCTACAAACCTGATCTACCGAGGTCGGCAGTTCCAAAACTCAACCGATATCGGTTGAGTCTACAAACCGCACATGTGCATGCTCGGCTCCACCGCAGAGCTTAAATGGCGCTTCCAACGGGCGAAGCTTTAGCGGGTTGTGATAATCGTTTTGACCCGACCGCTCTGGGTCAAGTAAAGCTGGGCATCTACCTTGCTCACACCCGGCGGTATGACCCGATCTTCCATTAAATAGGGACTTGCGCAAGGGGTAACTCGCGGCGGACTGACAAGCTGCTTCATATACCGCCCGAATACGTGGCTCACTTCGGCTGTGTGCTCGTGCACGAAACTGAGGGCGCCCTTGCAGGCCTTGTAATAGTCATTGCAGCTTGACTCGACCTGGGGCGAAAGGCTGAGAGTCGGGACTCTAATAGGTATATTGCGGGCTTGCAGCTCGTCGGAAAGCTTCTTGGACGCGAAGCTCAGCGCTTGCAAGATTCCATCCTCGCTCCTGGCTGACTTGGCACCCCTTTCAGAGGCCGGATTGGTCGAGGCAGCCTCCTTTTTCCCCACAGATTCAATCAGAGCGAGTTTTCTGCCTGAGTTGTCTCGACGCTGAGTCTTAACTTTGGCAGCGTGGACATTATCGGAAGCCTGTGCAGGAAAGAGTCCCGCGATGGCAAACAGAACGAGCATCAAGGAAAACAGCGATAGTTTTATCAACCTACAGCGCATGGCGATACTCCTGCTAAAAGCATCGCCAGATTATCCCATAAAGCGTTAAGGCGCATGTGGGCAGGCTTTATAAATCCTTGATAACCTGCAGCGCAACGTGCATAATTGCAAGGCGTGTTACGCAACCCGAATATCACTACCTCTATATGGTACGATCGGGGTATCCGCAATCTAGGAGCGGTAAGTATCTGGGTTTGCCCCAGCGGTACGCAGGACAATCGGAAGCCCAGAGCAAGAGAATAATGGAAGAATCACACAGTAGTTCGTCAAAAAATGACAACCCGGAAGAACCTCCTCAGTGGTGTTGCCAGGTTGTGGCTAAGCTGCCGATACAACAGATATACCGAGCCGAAACGACAGTAATAGGAAGCCGATCCTGCCGATTTCGACAGGAAGTTAGTGGTTTCACGGTCGAGCTTCATGCTTCGACTCTGGGAGTCCATTTGTATTTGTCTATGGTGGCATAGGAGGATAAGGTGCAGCGCCCGCTGTGCCCAAAACGATTTTGACCAGCTATATAACAATATTTCTGTGGATTCTGTTCCTGACTGCAATCAACGCATTCTTCGTTGCAGCGGAGATGGCTTATTCGCGCGTTCGACGCACGCACATAGAGCAACTGGCCGCCGAAGGGAACAACATCGCTCAGCGTGTTCAACGCTACTTCGATGACCCCGAAACCTACTTCGCCGGCAGCCAGCTGGGCATCACAATTGCCATGCTGGTTATCGGTGCTATCGGTGAGAGCTTTTTTGCCGAGGATCTGGCACACCATGTCGGCGAATTGGCAAAAACCATCGGCTGGAGCGCTGACTTCAAATGGTGGGCGCAAGCCACTTGCTACATTGTTGTCTTTTTGCTGACAGCCTTCTTGCAAACGATATTCGGCGAGCTGCTACCCAAGCTTTTGACTTTCCAGCGCGCAGAAACAGTGCTGATGTGGACTGTCATCCCCATGCACATCTGGTGCACGATTACAAAGCCGCTCATTTTTGTGATGAACGCAACCCAGAAGTTCGTGGTTAAGCTGCTCAAGGTTCCTGAACCGCCGAAGCACATGATGGTTTACTCCGAAGATGAGCTCAAGCTGCTGGTTTCCGCCTCGCATGAGCAGGGAGTCCTGGAAGAGCAGGAAGAAGAGATGCTTCACAGTGTCTTTGAATTTGGGGAAACGTCAGCCTCGGAAGTGATGACACCAAGACGCGATATGAAGTGTCTGGCTGCCGACAGGACCGTTCAAGAGCTTGTCGATCTCGCACTGAAGCATGGTCACTCGCGCATCCCAATCTTCGAGAAAGATGTCGACAGCATTTTTGGTTTTGTCCACATCCGCGACGGTTTGCGCGCATACGTCGAAGGCAAGTCGTCGAGCCATGTCCGCGAGCTGGCGCGTAAGATTTTGATCGTTCCGGAGAATAAGAGTCTTCAGGATCTGCTGACGGAATTTAAGCGGCAGAAGACACATGTCGCCATCGTTATTGATGAGCATGGCGGTACTGAAGGTATGGTTACCTTCGAAGATCTCCTTGAGGAACTGGTGGGAGAAATAGCCGACGAGCACGATGTCGAAGCCGAATACATCTTGCAAGATGTCGATGGTTCGCTGATCATTGACGCCCGCATGGATCTGGAGGAAGCAAACGAACAGCTCGGATTAGCCATCGAAGACGAGGAATTCACTACCTTGGGCGGTCACGTGTTCGGCGCCCTCGGGCATGAGCCGCAGGTGGGCGATGAGCTGAGCCGGCCCGAGTATACCCTGCGCATCGAAGAAGCCGACCGCCACCGCATCACTAAGTTGCGCCTCATCCGGCATGAACCGGACAGTGATTCCGACGATGATGGATTCGGCAACGGAGTTCCCGAGGGTCAAAAAAATGGTGCCACCAGAGGTGGTGCCTCGGCCAGACAGCACAGCGCAAGCCAACAAAGGCAGACCGGTCCACAGAAACAACAGAACTCCGGCTCTCACAAACAGACCGATTCCGGCGCTAACAAGCAGGTGAATTCTGGTGCCAACAAGCAAGTGAACTCCGGTGCCTACAAACAGGTGAACTCCGGCGCCAACAAGCAAGTGAACTCCGGCGCTAACAAGCAAGTGAGCTCCAACAACAAGCCGGACGGGTCCGCGGCAAACAAGCAGGCGAACACGGGAGCTCACTCTCAGCCAAATGAGCGCAAGAAGAATTCCGTAAGCCACCTGGAGGCAAGCTAAAAATTGCCATCGCTTACGACGCGCGAGCAGCTGATTAACCGGGCCCGACGAGTCAGCGCGAAAAAGAGACTGGGACAAAACTTTTTTATCGACGCCGATCGGCTCGACCGGATCGTCGATGCATTATCGCTTAGCGCATCCGATCACGTCCTCGAGATAGGCCCGGGGCTGGGTTTTCTCACCGACCGTTTGACGGAAACCGGAGCTCGCGTAACTGCGGTGGAACTTGATGGAGAGTTGGTTCCCAAGCTGCGCAATGAATTTGGAAGGCGCGCTGAGATTATCCACGCCAATTTTCTCGACTTTGATATAGGCAGTCTCACGCCAGTACCGAACAAAATTGTCGGCAATATTCCATATCAAATAACCAGTCCGATATGCGCACACATCTTTGGAGAGATTGGTGAGCCTTCGCCGTGGTCACCGAAGATTGAGTTGCTCGTCATGACAGTCCAGTTCGAAGTCGCAGAACGCCTCCTGGCTAAACCCGGAACCAAAGCCTACTCTCACCTGACTGTCCTGAAGGACTATTTGTTCGACGTCGAGTTTTTATTCAAGGTGCCGCCCGACAGTTTCTGGCCAATACCTGAGGTGACATCAGCGGTGGTGCGCTGCACTCCTCTGCCTGCACCACCTGTGGTGTGTCGCGATATGCGTTTATTCAAAAGAATCTTGCAAACCGGATTCAAACAGCGAAGAAAGATGCTCAAGAACAATCTATCCTTTCTTCACCTTGACGAGCAAAAGGTAACTGAGTTGATGCGGAAGGCAAGAATCAATCCTCTAGCCAGAGCTGAGGATCTGTCGATCCAGCAATTTGCGCTTCTTTCAGATATACTCTCTGAGCATATTGCTCATCCCGGCGACGATAGATAACCCTGAGAGCTGCGAGGAATGCTCGGACGAGATAACCAGGTACAGGCCATGGCCGTTCAAACAGAAAAACTGATAAAGGTGCAATCACCTGCCAAGATCAATCTCACCTTCGAGATTTTGGCAAAGTTCCCCGACGGCTACCATGAGGTGCGAACCCTGCTGCAAGCCATTTCCCTGGCAGACGATCTTGAATTCAAGTTCGCGAACAGTGAAGGGCAAAACGAGCAATCGAGAGCCGCGGCCAACGAGCTTCCCTGCCCCAGATGCATTTTCAAAAATGTTGACTTCACTGGTTGGGGTGACTTCCCTCTCGATGAAAGCAACTTGATTGTCAAAGCCATCCGGGCCTACCAGAACGTTGTTCCACAGGCGCGCAAGCTGGACGTCGAGATTAGCATCAAGAAAAGAATTCCTCTGGGATCCGGAATGGCTGGCGGAAGCACTAATGCGGCCGCAGCGCTGGTGGCGATAAACCGAGCCTGCGGCGATGCTCTCGCTCTGGATAAGCTCATGGAAGTTGGAGCTCTCATTGGCGCTGATGTTCCATTTGCGCTCCGGGGAGGCACATGCCTGGGAATCAATCGCGGCGACCGATTGGCTCCTGTGGAGAATCAAGCGCAGTTCTTTTTCTTCATTGTAAAACCTCACAGTATCAACATATCCACCCCCTGGGCTTATGGGCGCTATGACGAGCTCAATGCCACCATCTGCAGCGACACGACGAACGGCGGATCGAAACACACTACCACCATGGGCGATACCAATTATCCTGATACCGGATCGGGAGCGGCGATTGGTAATCAAACGGAAGTTTGCATCGCCGGTTTGAGAAGAGGTGACATCAAGGCAGTCTCAGAGGAACTTGTAAATTATTTCGAGCCGGTTGTCTTTCAGGCACATCCCGGCTTGGGACGGCTCAGACGGTTGATAGAAGACTTCGCGGGTATGCCCTGTCGTCTTACAGGCAGCGGACCGACGCTTTATACCCTTCTGCTCACCAGAGGCGAAGCCGAGACAGTTGCTAATCGGCTCGATCAATGGCAACAAGAGCTAAAAGGTGATTGTGCAGATACAATTCAGGACCTCCTTCCACTAGACTGTTTTATTGCTGAGTCTGTATGCTACGGCACTAGAGTGATTGAGGACTGACTTGCGAGCTCAGCAGTTTAACTCTACCTCGGCTCCTATCTTTCTCTTACCAATTCAGATTGAGATAGTGGCAGAGAAGAATCAAATGATCAATTTCGAGGAAGAGATGGCAAAAACCAAGCGAGAGACAACAAAGATGAAGGTCGGCGATAAATCAGCGCCGGCATCGCAGAAACTTAAAAGAGAAAAATCGCAAACACTTAAGAGAGAAAAAACCGGGACGACCATGAAAACATCGAAGCCCAAGGTGCCAAAATCAGTCAGTCAAGAAAATGATCTGGTGACCGATGTACATCTGGTGCCGGCCAAAATTGCCCACGAGATGATGGACAAGATCTGTGCACTTTATCCCGATGCTGATTGCGAGCTTGATTTTGCCAATCCGTTTCAACTGCTTACCGCCGTGATCTTGTCGGCACAAACAACCGATGCTCAGGTCAACAAAGTGACGCCAATGCTCTTCAAGCGCTTTCCCAACGCTAAAGCTCTCGCTGAAGCACCACTCGACGACATTAAGGAGATCATTCGCCCGACTGGATATTACAATGCCAAGGCTCAAAATATCCAACGCTGCGCGCAAGCGCTTGTTGAAAAGTTTAAGGGAGAGGTTCCCCGCACGCTTGAAGAACTGACGAGTTTGCCGGGAGTGGGCCGCAAGACCGCCAATGTCGTGCTTGGTGTCGCATATGGTGTACCCGGTTGGACGGTGGATACTCACGTTCAAAGACTGTCTGCGCGCCTCGGTCTGAGCCGCAACGTGGATCCATACAAGATCGAGCTCGATTTGCAAAAATTGTTTCCAAGCAGAGACTGGTCGAAACTGTCGATCACTCTCATCTGGCATGGACGGCGGCTTTGCTATGCTCGAAAGCCCGAGTGCGAGAAGTGCCCGATAAACCAACTCTGTCCAAGCTCACGCGTTCCCTGAGCGCAGCGCGAGGGCTGGCGCATCCTTAAGTCTGAGCTTTGCAGGTCAGCCTGCGCGTGCTAAAGTAGCCGCATGAGTCCGGAAAACAGCAGCAACAGTCCAGATACTCCCGATAAGCAGAGCCATCCGTCGGCAAAGGAGCCGGATGGTCGGCTGAAGTTTTGGGACAACGTCTCGGCAACATACAAGTACGTTCGAGAATCGGTCAAAGCGGAAGGAAAGCGAATCCGGAAATCGGACCCTTTTACGATCTGGCTCGTTCCTTCGCTGGCTGTAGTTCTTGCTGCAACATCCTTTGCGCACGGCATGCTCAGAACATTTGTGAGCTTTCTTGCTCTCGTTTCCGTATTCGTTTACCTTTTGATGCGCGTGGGAATTATGCGCAGCATGAATCACAGGCAAGTAAATATAATCTGGCACATGCTCATGGCGAGCTTTCTCGGCGGAATGTTGCTGGCGATTGGTATCTTCTCGCTATTGAATCCATAGAATTTCCGGTCGTTTGCACAAACGAGAAGGACTCGACGAAAATATTTCCGGACAGGGCTGAGGTGAGCGGCAGAGTGTCACTCAAGGTTTGTTTGCTTGATCCTGGTTTGTTTGCCTCATCTATGCCGGTAGCATATGCCATGATGCGAAAGAGACGAGCACCGCTTTTCCCTGTTAGCAGTCTGGTTGGATAAACATAGGAATGCGCTCTTTGGTCCGACAGCAATGGCAGGGAGGCACTATCAACGGTACCATCGTCAAACATGAAATGCAGCTTCAAAGTGCACCATTTCTTGCCCGGCACCGCCATTAGTTTCACCATGAGATTGTCGAAGTCATCGGTTCGCAAGCGTTCCTTATCGGGAAAGTCATAACAGACGGCTCTGGTAGTGTAGAGCGGATCATCAGGATTGCTAACCGGAATATGCTTCCAGCTCGACGTGCAGGGATTGGGCAGATCCAGACGTTTGCTGTATCGCTGCGGAAAGTCCGCGGAAACGTCGACGTTTGTCGGGGCGAATGAGCAAGTGGGCGCGCTGTAGTTAGCCGATCCTTCCAGGTGGACCTCCACCCGCGGGTATGCATATATGACGGCGCCACCGGCGCATTCGCGTTTTCCCAATAGATCTGAATAATACGAACCATTCGCTGCTGAGGAAAGCTCTATTGCAATGGTTTTGCCTCGATAGGGCAACAGGTTTACGCTGAGACTCTTCTCGTTGTTATCGCAGCAATCGACGTAGAAAGCCCCGCATGCCGCACCATATTCAATACCGTTTCCAGCGCCGCAGTCACCATTAAGAGAGCGCACCGGTCTGATGGTTAGAGTCGAAATTGCCTGGGCCGGAACAGTTCTATGCCTCTGATCTTCTCGGAGGGCACCCGAGTTGGCAGACTCTGGCGATGGTCCGGCGCAGACAGCTGTGCGGAAGACGGCTTCTTTAGCATCGATCGGAATGTGCATGCGCCATTCGACAACGTTTCCCTCAGGAAGATACATATTCAAGTGCCTGTAATCTCGCCAGGATGTTCGGCTGCGCAGCGATCGACCGTCAATCCACCGCAGATGACTGGCACGCGGTTGCGATTCAACCGACACGTTCTGAAGCGCGAATTGACCTTGCAATGACCACTCTTGTTGCGGTGCAAACACGCTCAAGCGGTGGCGCTGAAGCACGCCTGCAAAATCAAGAACACGCTCGGGCAGCCCGTCATTTGTAAAAACGGTCGACTCAAGATAACTCGGCGCCGTGCGATAGTTGCGCAGATACTCCGCCGAGACGGGCGCCCGGGCATCCAGGAAGAACTGTTTGTCGCGATAGCTTGTGTTCGACCGCAAATAGAGCACGCCGATTGTAGCAATGCTGCCGATTGCCACAACAAGACCGGCCCTGGCCCACTTTGCCGCACCACCGGCAGTGCCGCCGAGATTAGCGAGAGATAAACCGAGAATGCTAAGCCAGCAGTAAAGCGCGAACGATGCATGCCATGGCGACACATAGGTTCGAAAAACGCTGACCTGCCAAACGCTAAGCATACCGAAAAGGAAGAGCAGCAGGCTGGTCAGGCTCAGCATGCCGACCTTCCGGTCGCCACGCTCCGATCGCAGGGTGATTAGAAGCGGCGTTAGACAAGCGACAAGCAGGGCGATCAAAATCAAGCCGCTGAGTTCGGATTCATCAAGGCGTCCGTACCTTAGCCCCATGTCTTTTGTAAAGGGACGTCCAAGCACGTTCAGCATGAAGGTGAAATTAAAAAAGCCGAACGATTTGGCAAGATCAGGCTCGCGCAGCGAGCGTTGCATCAGAAAATAAAAATAGGGATAGATGGATGCCGAGAATCCGACCATCCAAACAAGCGTGGCTCCTAATTTGCTCGAGGCAGTCTGTCGAGCGTGGGCAAGGACAGAACTCATGCTCGCTACATTTGATCTGGCGCCTGAGGCAGGCAAGACAAGGAGGGCAAGAAGGAGAGTGAGCCATGAAGGCACCACATTTCCAAATGAAAGCGTTGAGATTAATCCACCGACGAGCATTAGCGCTAGACCAGTGGCAGATCGACCAAACTTTACCAGCCCCCACAGGGCCAGGGTGAAGCCAAGCAAGCATAAGCCGATTGCGATGCTTGCCTCTCCGTAAATCATAATGCAAGTTTGCGACATGGCAAACACGAGGGCGCACACTGCACTAAATATGGTGAGGCGGAGGAGCGATTTCAACTCACTGGAAATATGTTCAAACCGCTCGGCAGCAGCCAGCCAGAAAAGGTCGGCGATCAGAAACGCACGCAGCACGTGAAAGGCCATGCCGGCATAAAGCTCCGCCTTAACATCCCAGTGGGTGAAATAAGCAATGGCAGTATGGATCAGCACCGGTATTAGTACCAGATGCGTGCGAATGAACGAATCAGCCACTATCCTCGTCCAGTCGTAATGTCCCGAGAATATCGAATCAACGACATTTACGAAAGCGGCGTAGTCAACACATATGTTATTGGCACCAGTATTTGGAATCAGCCACAACACAACAATTAAAGGAATCAGACAGACCGCCAAAAACACATACGCCAGCAATTTGAGCAGGAAAGTTGTCAGGCCAAAATCAGTCAGCGCCTGCGACCGGAGAGTGCCATTGAGGCGCGAATCAAAGCGCGGATTCTGGCGGGCGCGACTTGCTAAGGATGGTTTAAGAAGCTGTTTGTCGGCATTTACGGATCGCCGTCCATCGACGGATAACGATTGCCGTTTGTCGGCATGGCTTGGATCAGTTGTGGCGAGTTCGAGCAAAACGGGCCCCAGCTTCCAACAATTGTAGTAAATAGCTTCAGCGACAAATTGTGAGGCAATCAAAAACTGTTTTCATTATCGTTGTGTCACTAACTCGGGCGATTCAACGATAAATCGTTGATTTGCTGCTGTGCTTATTTTTTTTCATTTTGGATGAGAACTGGGCAATCAACTTGTCGACTTCCTTTGCTCTTGTGGCGTTGTTTGCCTTGATACAAGCCTGTTTCAAGTGAGCGAGCGCGGCAGGCAAGCGTATATCCATTGCCCCCGGTTTTGCCATCAGAAGCGATACCAGATCTTCATACTGATGCATACTTTCGACATATTTCTTGTCCAATCCCAGAATCTCTGCGTAGCACTCGCGCGCCGGAACCGTATCCAGAGCCATCTTGCCCTTGGCTCTTTCCATGATCTGCAGAGCGCGTTTGGCAGGATCGCTGGCACCGCGAAAATCCTTTTTCCACTTCAATATATTGCTCAACTGAATCAAGCAATTAGCTGTGGCCAGATTGGGCGGTATTTCACAGTTTCCATACATAGCCAGCGCCTGGCGCGTGTATGATTCAGCTTCAGTAAACTTGCACAGTCGATATTCAATCAGTCCTAACATATAAATATCGCCGGCTACCTGCGGTTTGAAATTACTTTTCTTTTTTTGATCCAGCTTGACCAGGCGAGTCGAATACGGCTCAGCTTCCGCGATTCTATTAGCGGCCACAAAGGCTCCGACAAGGTCTCGCAAATTCATTTGCAGATAAGGAGCATTGTCTCCGTTCATCAAATCTCGAAGAGTAAATGCATGCTGAAGACCACTGATCGTGTTATCGCCCTTAGAGAAGGTGCAATAGTCCTCGGCCAGATCTTCCACCCAAATGAGGACCTCATCACTGAGGGTCTTGTCCTTCTTCTTTTGATCAATCAGTTTGATAAGCCGCTGGTAATAGGGTTCCGCTTGATTGAACTTACCCTGCACAACCAGAACCGTTGCCAATCGAACCAGCGATTCAGCCATCTCATTACTGGTTGTGCCAATTGAAACTGACTCATCAAAAGCCTTGCGGTAATATTCCTCAGCCGAGAGATAATTTCGACCAATTTCCTCGCGTTGTCCACGCTCATTGTAGTCGAACCATTTATCGCGCGA
>JAJPJO010000114.1 GCA_021324135.1 Pseudomonadota bacterium | reverse complement strand
GAAGAGGCTTTGCACTCAGGTTGAGCATCAACAAGTTTGCATACTCTTTTCACCACCTCATCCGTGTATTGCAATGAGCTTCCCTCCGGGCAGCGCACCAGCACCATGAAGTAGCCTTGATCTTCCTCAGGAACAAATGCCGTAGGCAAGATCTTGAAGAGCCAGTACACCGCGAACAGCGAGAGCGTCGCTGCGATGACAACCACGGGAATAAATTTCAGTGTGATTGCGAGCAGCTTTTCGTAGATCTGACGAACGCCATCAATCAATTTGTTTATCCAGACGAAGACGAAAAACTTCGACTCGCCCTCCCTGAGAATCAAGGCTGCAAGCGCGGGGCTGAGAGTGAGGGCATTAAACGCAGAGAGAGAAATGGACACAGCAATTGTGAGCGCGAACTGTTTGTAGAGTTGGCCGGTAGTGCCAGGCATGAACGCCACCGGCACGAAAACCGACACGAGAACGAGCGCAGTGGCTACGAGCGCGCCGGCTGTTTCTCTCATTGCCAAAACGGTTGCATCGAATGGTTTAACACCTGATTTCTCAAGATGCCTCTTTACGTTCTCCACAACAACAATTGCGTCATCGACAACCAGGCCGGTCGCCAGGGTCAGTCCGAACAATGTCAGAGTGTTGACCGAGAACCCCAACAACTTCATGGCCATGAAAGTGCCGACCAGCGAAACGGGAATGGTCACGCAGGCGATGAGCATACTTCGCCAATCCTGCAAGAAGAAAAATATGACTAGTGTGACCAGGAGTATAGCTTCGAACAGCGTGTGAATAATTTCTTCTATTGAAGCTTTGACAGCATCGGTGGTATCAAGGCAGACGTCGCACTTGAGGTTGGCAGGGAACTGCGCACCTTGCTCCTTCAAAACCTGGTGCACGCCGTTCGACACATCTATGGCGTTGCCGCCGACTCGTAGATAAACGACCAGGCCAACGGCGTCATGTCCTTTGTACGTGCAATTGGTTGTGTAGGTTTCAGCGCCGAGCTCCACACGTCCGACATCACCAAGGTGAATGAGAACTCCATTCTTTCCGCGTTTGACTATCATGTTCTTGAAGTCTGGAGCTTCAGTCAGCCTGCCCTTAAGTTTGATGTTGTATTGGTAGCGCTGCCCTTGCGGTGCAGGCGCGCCACCTATGTCGCCGGCGCCGACTTGTTTGTTCTGGGCTTGCAGAGCTGATATGACATCGGCCGGGCTCATCTCGAATTCGGCCAATTTGGTGGGGTCGAGCCAGATGCGCATCGAGTATTTGCGCTCGCCAACGATAGTTACGTCGCCGACACCTTTCAGCGCTTTTATCTTGTCCTTGATAAATAAGTCTGCGTAGTTGCTCAGGTAGTTCGTATCAAAACGGTCGTCATCTGAGTAAAGGACAAGTATGTTTACCCATGCCGTCGAGACCTTGTTTATACCGACTCCGAGCCGTTGGACATCCTGCGGCAGTTGGCCTGTGATGCTGGCTACGCGCGTTTGAACATCCACAGCAGCCAGATCCTGGCTGCGCTCGAGATCGAATGTGGCGGTAATTTTGCTGATCCCGTCGTTTCCGCTAAACGACGTCATGTACTTCAAACCGTCGCAACCGTTTATTTGGCGCTCCAGAGTGGTTGTCACATCCGATTCAACTTGCTCGGCGGTGGCACCGATATACGTGCTTACAACTGCCACTTGCGGCGGTGCAAGATTCGGATACTGAGCAACCGGCAAAGTCGGCAGGGTAATCAACCCGGCAAGGACCATGAGTATCGCCAGGACAGTGGCGAAGACCGGACGGCGGATGAAGAATTCTGCAAACATTTTTCTACTCGACAGTAACGGGCACGCCGTCGCGGAGGTACTGAACGCCGGAAACGATCAAGCGGTCGCCTGGTTTGATGCCCGATTTCACGGTGGCACGATTGCTCTCGATGTGGTTAACATCTACCAACCGCTGCTGCGCGACTTGCTTGTTGTCCGGGCCGGTGCCCAGAACATAAGCGAATGCTCGGCCGGCAATGAACGTCAGCGCGTCAGTGGGGATGGTCACTCCACGCTCTTGACTGAGGACCAATCTGGTCGTCACCGCTTGCTCGGGCCGATATTGCTCGGCATCATTAGCAAAGAGCGCCTTGACGAGAATTGATTGATTGCTGGGATCGACGATTGGGTCTATGTAGACAATTGGACAGCTGGCAACGACCTTCTCGTAATCATCGGTGAGTTCCAATCTCATTCCCATTTTTAAAAATGGCGCCAGATCCTTAGGAACGAGGACCTTCACCTCCAGCGGCTTGATTTGACTCAGGGTTGTAAGCTTGGTCTGCTGAGTAACATAATCACCCTGCTTAACCGGCACGTCTCCGACGGAGCCGTTGAACGGCGCGCTGATCCGGTAATACGAAAGTTGCTCTTGCTGCTCTTTCAACTGTGACTTTGCCGTTTCGATGCCGCGCGCAGCCCGCTCAATTACCCGCTTTTGCGCCGCTATGCTCGCATCGATTGCAACCAACCTTGACTGAGCGACTTTATACTGCCGGTCGTGCGCGTCCACGGTAGCGGCGGAAACAACGTCTCGCTGCTGCAACCAATAGTTGCGAACATACTCGTGCTTCTCATATTCGGTCGAGGCTTCTTGCGCTTTTTTTTCAGCCTGTATACTTTTCAGTCCGGCTACCTCTTTGTCGTAGTCAGCTTGCCGTTCTCTCACATCACTTTGCCTCGCTGAAACTGCAGCTTGCTGTTTCAGATCATCAATTTCAATGAGCAGATCTCCTTTGTGCACCGACTGCCCAGGATGGGCGAGTATCTGCGTGATGTGCCCATCAACTTTTGGATAAACGGCTATGGCATGACGCGAATCCATCCGACCGATGAGCGTGCTTCGATCGGAAACTTCAGATGGCTTAACCACTTCCACTTTTACTTTCACCGATTGAGGCGGCGGCGCCATCTCCTCTTTCTTGGCGCAACTGCACATCAAAAGCGAGGCAATGAATACGATGCCTAAAAATCGCCTTTGAGTTCGATCGAGTGCGAAATAAATCACCACGTTCTCCCCATCGTGAGCGTGTCAACCGATATAGTGCCCGAGTCGTGCAGCAAGCGTGCCTGCGCCTTGCGGTATGCAATCAGCGCCTCTGCCTGACGGGTGAGGGCGCTGATGTAATCTCGCTGCGCTTGCAGAACATCGAGGTTCGTGCCGATGCCATATTTGTGCCTGATATCTGCATTGCGCAATTCTTCTGCGGCTGTCACGGCCGCTTCTTGCGCAACTGCAATCTCCGCTCTGGAATTCAGGACGTCGAGGTAAGAATTATGCAGGTCCCGCATGATTTCCACGAACGTCTGATTCGCCTGCAGAGCCACTTTTCGCGCATGTTGCTTTAGCGCGAGCACTCTTCCGGCTG
>JAJPJO010000561.1 GCA_021324135.1 Pseudomonadota bacterium | reverse complement strand
CCGTTCGGCGGCAACCAGCGTTCAATCGTGGTCAGCGTCGATGCAGCCAAGTTGCATCAGTATCATCTTTCTGTCGATGACATCGTCAATGCTATTGATGCGGGCAATACAATTGTGCCGAGCGGTGTCGTCCGCATCGGATCGATGCAGCGAATCACGCGAGTAAATTCCGTGGTCAGTGATATTCAATCATTGGGATCGATTCCACTTATTCAAAAGGAATCAGCCGGACCTGCTGTATTCTTACGCGACCTGGCCAAAATAGAAGACACCACGGACATCCTCACGGGTTACGCTTTGGTTAACGGGCGGCGCGCTGTTTACATGGCAATATCGAAGCAAGCAGCTGCCTCCACCCTGAGCGTGGTCAACGGACTCAAAGAAAAGATCCCGTACATGCAATCGCTTTTGCCTCCCGACATCAAAGTGGCATTCGAATTCGATCAGTCAGTGTACGTTAGCGAAGCGGTTCGCGGTCTGCTCTTTGAAGGATTGTTGGGCGCGCTCCTCACAGGCGGTGTCATACTCCTCTTCTTGCGTGATATTCGCAGCAGTTTGATTGTGGTCATGAGCATTCCATTTTCACTGCTGGGCGCCGTCGTCGGACTCTGGATCTGCGGTCAGACAATCAACATCATGACACTGGCGGGATTAGCTCTGGCTGTAGGTATTCTTGTCGACGAGGCGACGGTGGTAATCGAGAACATTCACTCTCATCTAGGCAAGGGCGCACCTCTTGGTTCATCGGTCTTTCACGCCTCGATTGAAGTCGTGGTGCCCCGCCTGTTGGCCATGCTATCGGTCGTGTCTGTTTTCATACCCTCTTTCTTCATGGTCGGCGTAACGCGCTCGCTATTCGTGCCACTCTCAATGGCAGTGGGATTGGCCATGTTTTGCTCATATATTCTCTCTGGAACATTTGTTCCCGCGATGGCGGCCTGGATTTTGAAGGAGCATCACGGCTCAGGGCATAAGGATGGTCCAGACTTCATGGTGCGCTTCAGGTCGGGCTATCAAAGACTACTGGTCAGTCTGATCAGAGGACGCGTGATTGTTCTGGCTCTATTTGTGATCCTCAGTGCCACTACAGTACTTATCTATCCGATGCTCGGCAGCGAAATCTTTCCAGCGGGAAATCCGACCGGCTTCCAGTTGCGCTTGAAAGCACCAACGGGAACTCGATTCGAGCGCACCGAGGAAATTGCAAAAGACGTTCTGCGAGTGATCGAAGATGATGTTGGTCCCACTAGTATCGAGGTCACGGTCGGCTATGCCGGATCGCAACCGCCGAGCTACGCAATAAGCAACGTCTATATGTGGACGAGCGGTCCGCAGGAAGCCGTGCTGCTTGTGTCTTTTAAGGAGGAAGCCAAAATTCGCATCAAGCAATTGGAAGAAAGGCTGCGCACTCAACTCAAAGAAAAATTTCCTGACGTCTCCTTTACCTTTGAAGCCGGAGACATCGTGAACAAAATTCTCAATTTTGGCTCCGCTACTCCGATCCAGGTTGATGTAAACGGTCCGAACTTCCAAGCCGATCAGGCATATGCGCAGCGTCTCCTTGCTGCCATGCAACAGATTCCCCGTTTGCGTGATATAGGCATTCTTCAACCGTTGGACTACCCGACAATAGACATCAACCTCGATCGGATCAGGTCGGGCGAGATGGGCGTCACGGTAGAGGAGGAAGGCAAAGCCCTTGTCGCCTCGACCTACTCGAGCCGCTTCGTCACACCGATCTACTGGCGCGATCCAAAATCGGGACTGGCATACCAGGTGCAGGTGGAGGTGCCGCAGGGTCAACTGGCATCGCTGAAAGATGTAGGGTCGATTCCCGTCAAGACCGGCTCGTTCTCAGGACCGTTCCTGCGCGATGTCGCGTCGATCAATTATGGTGTCATGCCTGGTGAATACGACCACTACAATATGAGCCGCATGATTAGCATCACTGCCAATATAAGCGGTGATGACTTGGGGTCCGCATCGCGGCAAGTTCAACGAGCGATCGAGCAGCTCGGACAGCCACCACGGGGGGTGAAGGTTTCAATCCGCGGTCAGATTCCGGTTATGCAGGAGACATTCTGGGCTCTGGGTCTGGGCGTAGTTTTTGCTATCGCCTCAATATTCCTATTGTTGGTCGCCTTTTTTCAATCAGTACGTTTGTCGCTGGTGATTGTCTCCGTTTTGCCTGCCATCATATTTGGTGCAACCATCATGCTCTTAGCCACCAATACGACGCTAAACGTTCAATCATTCATGGGTGCGATCATGTCGACGGGCGTGGGCGTGGCAAATTCGATCCTGGTCGTCGTTTTCTCCGAAGAGCGCCGCCTGACGGGAATTTCCGCGCGCACTGCCGCCATTACGGGAGCGGCTGCTCGTTTGAGGCCCGTATTGATGACCAGCATAGCGATGATATCGGGCATGATACCAATGGCGCTGGGCATGGGAGAAGGAGGAGAGCGCACTGCGCCTCTAGGTCGAGCGGTGATCGGCGGTCTGATTTTTTCGACCACATCAGTTCTGCTCGTGCTTCCCCTCATCTACGCTCTCGTTCAGCGCAAAGCCAGCCGCAAGCCGGCATCCTTGCTCGCCGATTTCAAAATCGGGCAATCAAAGGAGTAGATGAGTGCTCAGCAATTGCAAACTCGAGTGTTCGGATTCATACTCGCCTGTTATAAGTCTTGTAAGCGAGTTCGTGACAATTAGCGATATAACTAGAGTATGAGAGCAAAAACAATGCGCACCCCGTCTCAAAAAAATCGAATCTTTCATACCATTCTCATTGTCGCAGTTTCAAGCGCTCTGATTGGCCTGACTGGCTGTAACAAGTCCGCGGAAGAACCAAAAAGCGAAGCAGCCCCCAATCACGCTAACGTCTCAGCTCCTCTTCAAGTCGAAGCGGTGCGCGTGCAGAAGGAGAACCTTCTAGCCCATCTAGATCTGCCAGGCGAGTTGGAGTCCTTTCGAGATGTGCCTCTGCATGCGAAGGTGCAGGGGTTCATCTCATGGATTGGTGTCGATCGAGGCTCGCACGTCAAGAAAGATCAGCCTCTCATAGTCGTGACCGCACCCGAGCTCGACGCTAAAGTCAAAGAAGCCGAGGCGAAGGTCAGCGCCAGCGACTCGGCTCTGAAGGAATCGCAGGCGTCTTACCAGAGCATGCGGAACAAGCAAGCACAAGTGAAGGCCAAACTTGATTCTGACGAGCTCACCTATAATCGGCTGATGAAAGCGGCACAAACCCCCGGGGCGATTGCGCAAAACGAGGTAGATGTAGCCCAAAAGACAGTCGAGGGCGACAAAGCCAATCTAGACTCATTGCAAGCTGAGGTGGCGGCGTCGGAGAACCTGGTCACTTCGCAGAGAAACAATTGGCTGGCAGCCAAAAAGCTTTGCGATTCAGTAAGAGCCATGCGCTCCTATCTAACCATAAGAGCGCCGTTTGATGGCGTAATCACCGAGCGCAATGTGCACGAGGGAAGCATCGTAGCCGTCGATGCTTCCAGAACGAGCATACCCATGCTGCGTATTCAGCAAAATAATATTTTGCGCCTTGTGGTAGCCGTTCCGGAAGAGTCTGTTGCCGGAATTCACAAAGGAGCCAGTCTGCCATTTACCGTACCCGCATTTCCGGGTCGAGTGTTTCACGGCACGGTGGTTCGCCCTGGCTACGCCCTGGACAGGAAAACGCGGACCATGCCAGTCGAGCTCGATGTTCAGAATCAAGACGGCGACCTCGAACCAGGTATGTTTGCCACCGTGAAGTGGTCCATTACCAGACCTTATGCTACTTTGTTTTTGCCATCACCAGCGGTGGCAACCGATCTGAAGGGCACTTTTGCAGTCAGGGTCAACAACGGCGTAGCAGAGCGCGTCAGCGTCAGCCGCGGCTATCAGATGAATAATCAAGTCGAGGTGGTCGGCGATTTGAAAGAAGGCGATCTGGTCGCTCTGCAAGCAACCGACGAAATCAAGCCCGGATCGAAGGTAGCGGTGAAAGAAGCTGATGAGCATCAAACTGAGACTGCGCTGCACAAGGATGGAAGCGGAGGCGGAGAATGATGAGGCGCTCAGACAGGCGGCTTTTTTTGGCTCTCATTCTGACTGGCGTCACTTATCAGACTGGAGCGCTGGCAGGCCCCAGCTATACTGAGACCGGATCGTCGCGATCGGAGCCCTACGGCATTCGGTCGCCCGAGTATTCCATGCCGGCGCTGAGCACGCCGACAAGACATCATCGCTTCGGCGAGCAATCGGGAATCGGCTCATCCACTGCGCGGACCACCGGCACCACAGCCGAGACAATGCCGACATATACCTACAGACCAACCAGTGTTTCACCAGCTCTGGGGCCAACTTTATCAACATCAACTCAATCGTCGCTTCAACCGATCGGCATTTTTTCGCAGAGTGGTGTTGGCGGCTCTTTCTCATCTCGATTGACCAGCCCGGCTTTAGGACAAGCAGGG
>JAJPJO010000554.1 GCA_021324135.1 Pseudomonadota bacterium | reverse complement strand
TCATCAGTATCTTCAGGGTCGCATTTTTTGGTCGCTTTAAGATTTTACAAATAATGTATGTCAGACCCTAAGAGCCTGTCGATAAGGCCCCTAAGAGCCTGTCGGGCTCCTAAGCATGTCAGTGAGATGCTATCCAACTACGCAGGCAACCTTTGCTGTCCCAGTTGGATGATTAAACAAGACTGAGTGATTTGATCCACTGCCAGGCCTTGTGGATGCCTGTCTCCAGATCTACCTTTGGCTCCCACTTCAGAGCGGTGCGAGCCAGATCTATATCGAGCACATTGGACGGCACATCCACCTGTCGGGCCGGAATATGATTAACCTTCACATCGACATCGACTACTTTTTTGATCGTATCGACAATTTCATTAAGGCTATAACCGACGCCCGAGCCAATGTTGAACAAGCGCGGCCCATCCGGTGCAGCCACATAATCGGCACAAGCAATCAGGGCCTCGGCGGCATCATCGATATAGAGAAAGTCGCGCACCACACTGCCATCACCATATATGGTGATGGGCTGAGATCTGGCAATCCTGCCGAGGAAAACGCCTATGGCACCTTGCTTCGCATTTGGGTTTTGCCGCTCGCCATAAGGATTGGCGATCCGAGCCACCGAATACTCGAGGTGTTTCAAGTGATGAAACAAGGCCAGGTATTTTTCTATGGTCAACTTAGTAATGCCATAGGAACAAATAGGGTTGGTCGGATGATTTTCCTTGATCGGCACGCACTGCGGCACACCATATACGGTGCCGCCGGAGGAAACAAAAACAAGCTTGTCCACTTCATTTTCGCAGCACTCTTGAAGCAGCTGGATCGTATCGATTACGTTCGAGCGTACATCATAGACCGGGTCTTCATTGGAAGTTTCCGGCAAAGTCGTATAAGCGAGGTGAAACACCCAGGCGACACCGCTGACTGCTTGATGAACTTCGCCTAAATTCGCGAAGTCGCCAATCATATACTCGACACCGGCAACAGGTTCCTTAAATCGGCTCGGATAGCGGTCGAAGACCCTTACCTCAATGCCTCTTTCAACGAGACGATCGACAAGAGCCGTTCCGATAAAACCGTTTCCGCCAATGACTAGAGCTTTCATTGCACTCAATTCGCCTGAACGCTGCGATTCTACCACGCCTTGAGAAGCCGCAGAGTCAAAGGATATGAATATTCTCCGACTTGCTTGTTAGCTGCATCTAAGCATCGTGCCCGCAACTGCACGTACCCGTCGCCGTTCATTATACTTGCCGGCAATTGATAGCCCGTTATTTTGGCGCCCCTGAGCGTTACAGTTCGGTCGACGGCTTGGCTTAGCTTATCGGCAGTAAAGTTTTCGAAGAAAAAATTCTTGCGCAGGATCTGAAGCTCCACGCTGTGCGCCGAACTTAGAGACGAACCATCAATATTGAGACCGACGACGGGTTTCGAACCCTCGCCAATCTGGCTGGCTGCGGCTACACCACCTGTAGTGGCACGTGAGCGAGAAGAGAGATCGACAATATACGATCCATCGGGAGCGGAAGCTATGCCGACCACGCTTATTGCAGGCATCAAAGAGCTGGCGGGAAGCAGCTGAGCATCGCAGAAACGAACACCACTAAGCCGAGGCAGGTCAATGGCTATCGAGGCGATCTTTCCGAAGGCATACCAGCGCCAGTACCTCGACAAGGGCAACAGTATGGTAGCCGCTCCTGGCTCACCGGCTTCATTACGGCTCAGATTCTCCTGGCTCAAGAGCAAATCATAGTTCGATTTTGTGCCGTCCACCGTCTCGAAGCAGAGCTTGCAGGCTGTCCCGTTCAACTTTTCCGTTTCAGGAACTACAACATTGAGGCTAATGTAGTCAAACCGAGCCGGCTCTATTTGCAAATCAACCAACCGGACGCTGCCTGCATTGGCGGTCTCAAAGCGGCGACTTGGCACTGCTTGCAGTGTGCCGGGAAGGAACGGCACGAATTCGGTCGTCGCCATGTCCCAACGGTAAAACGCCCGCACCCTCTTGTCCGCCAGAGCCTGCCTGAAGTGACCTGTGTCGACCCGATCCGAATCACCAAACAAGGTTGCATCAAAAGTGATTATCTTTTCGGCCGCGTATGTATTATCGGCAAACGGCGGTGTCAACAATCTGGTGAATGTGGAGTTGTTGAGGATCATCAATGCTCCTCCCTCGAACTTCGGAATGCCCAACACCCCGAGCATTTGCTGGTTCGGAACAGTGGCGGCCAGTAGCCGTGCCCTGGCGGCAATGGCGCGAGTCTGTTTGCCTGCATGGATCCAGGGCAGATTGTTCCGCTGAGTGATGAACGAGAAGACTATGACCAGCGCCGTAAGGAGCACGACCGATGCCGCCATTATCCGAGCGAATGCGACGTCTGCAGCAGGGCTCTGCGCCACGGCGGCAGCTTCCAGCTCCGGATGCTGCAGTTTGGGCGCTGCCACCACAAATGGTTCTGCCACCGTATGTGATTTCACAACAATATTTCCAGGCAACGGCTTTTCCACCGGCGGCAACAGCTTTTCCACCGACGGCAATGGCCTTTCCACAGGCGTCCGCTCAAGGGGTCCCATCCGACCAGAAGGACGAGAAAAGCCGGATGTCTGCCCGGGGCTCAGCCGATCTCGGCAGGGCGCGAAAAGGAAGATTGGAAACAGCATGCACAAAGGCACAGTGAGAAAGAAAATGAAGCGCGCACCCTCAAGGTTGTAGCCGACACCCCAGAGTTGATAAATCGGCGCCAGTGAGGTCAGCATCATCAGCCCGAGCAAGATAAGCCATTTGCGTGGCACGGACCCGAGCAACAACCTGGTGGCGGCCATCGCAAAGAGTCCCAGATACAAGGAGGTCAGCGCCAATTTGATCAATCGCGCCTCGCCGAAAACGGAGAAGTTCAGCGGATAAAGGATGCGCATCACCGTATCCAGATCAGTCCATTTTTGGATCATGGCATCGATTTGAGTGGCGCCGATGCCGGCGACATAGCCACCACTGATAGTGCCAAGAGCCCAGTAGCGAATGGCAAAGTAAACAATCGTGCAAACCACGAATGGCACAATTACAGGCAAGGACCGGCGCGCTCGCTCGCGCAAGTTCTGCACAGGCTGTGACTTGAGCGCATTGGTATCAGTGAAAAGAAAAACCAGCAGCGATCCAATCACAGGCAATCCAATTGCCATCTCCTTGGTCAAGATGGCAAGCCAGAATCCCGCGCAGGCAAGAGCTATCCACCGTTTCCTTTCACTGCGCGCATACAATGCAACGGCATTGAGACCGACGAGATAGTACATCAAACAGACTATATCGACGCGTCCGACTACCCAGGAAACACTCTCACAATGGAGAGGATTGGCGAGAAACAATAGCGCCGAAAACAAAGCGGCGGCATTGGAGCGCGCCGTGCCCCAATAACCGGTCAATGACTTGATCAGCGAGTAAATCAGCACGCCGCATAAAAAGTAGTGGATCAGGTTCGTCAAATAGTATCCGGCGGCCCAGGTCTTCCATAGCCCAAAATCGAAGACCAGAGTCATAAGAAGCCAGGGCCGGTATACGGCCATTGACGGCACCTGCATGTAGTTGCCTGTGAAATTGCTCCAAAACGCAGCCGAATCGCCGGCAAAAATTCTGGCGACATACGCGACTTCACTGAAGTCGTCGGCGAGGAAATAACTGCCTAAAGTCCTTCCGAAGCAGTATGCGACAACGACGAGCATTACAGCGACGTGCAGAGCAGGATTATTGATAGTTCTTCTCAGTCGTTCCATAGCACTCAAAATATTGCGCATCCTCTGCCGATTGGGTTTTCTCGCAATGATGACAGGACAATCGCCAGATCCTCCACCCGCGCCTGGCGCGAACCAGCTTCACAAGCAGAATTTGGTCCAGTGACGCCGAAGAAATCT
This sequence comes from Pseudomonadota bacterium, assembly GCA_021324135.1. Classification (GTDB taxonomy): domain Bacteria; phylum Cyanobacteriota; class Vampirovibrionia; order Obscuribacterales; family Obscuribacteraceae; genus JAJPJO01. The sequence goes on along the minus strand of JAJPJO010000554.1, from coordinate 5,005 downwards.
TTTCCGGCGGCGACGCCGCCATTCCTGACCACGACAGTGAAGCGGCGGATCTGTCCGGGCATGATCTGCTTCTCGACCGGGCAGGAAAAGGAAAACGTCCGGCCGCAGGCGCTGCACAGCACGCTGGCCGGCACCCAGGGAGACCGGTAAGTATAGTGGCAACCGCGCTCATCGGTCGATTCGACTAATAGATTGAACTCAAGCGGCAGGTTTTTCATTCGACCTGGCTTGCAGCTCGGATCGGCCACATGTCCCTTGATTGTGGCGATGATGAATTGATCTGGCTGGCTGCCTGGGTGCCCAGCGGCACTAGCCATTTGATCGCCGTCGAACGATGGTCCCACCAGAAGCCGTATGTTCGGCTCCCGCACCATATGCGGTGCGGCCTCGCCATTATGTACCGCTCTGGCGATTGTTATTCGATCGTCATACCGGCAATCGCTGAGCCCGGAAGGATTTTCCACCGCGTAGAAAGCCTTTTCCCAGGATGACATTGTCAGACTGGGAATACGAATCATTTCATGCGGCCGGGTATAGGCACCAAATATGCTACCGCCCGCGGGACCGGCTGCTTCAATTCTTACATGTAATTCGCCTTTTTGATCCGCCAAACAACTGCGCACAAGCTTCGCAGGCACGGGCACTGCGAACCACTGGCGCAGATCGAGGTTACTGCCGCCGGCAGCAATCGTCATGTAATGATAAATCGTCTCGCACTCGAGATACCGGTCATTCTCACTGCCGGATTTAGCCAGGGCGAAATCCTGAGCAAACGGCAGGAGCGGAAAAGCCGGGCCGGTGAGTTGCACGTCATTGATGAACAGGCGAGCATTGTTGCCCAGCACTTGCCAGTTTTCGCAGTCTACGAGAATGTAGCACTGTCCATGAGAAACCTTCTGCCAGGCGGAACCGGGCACATAGATCGTCTGCTTCAGCACGCCATGCGCCTTCATGGGAATGGCGGTCTCGTTCCAGCGCCCATGTCCGCTCAAAGGAAAAGCACAAAGCGCGATAGTTGCCACTGCCATCGGTAGCAAGGATAAACGCGCCAGGACGGAAGTGGGTTTAAAATACCTCAGAGCGCTGAAAATCAGACAAAAGAACGCGGCAAGCGTCGCGCACTTCAACATTGTTGCCACCGCCAGCGCCACCACCGGCTGAAGTCCAGCGGGAATGAATACTCTTCCGAGCCAGTCGTAATTGCAGACTGCCACGGCAAGAGGTGCAAGCAGTGCAAGGGCCAGACCGAGGGCCCTCTTGCTCTTCACCAATCTGGCGATCGCTACCAATCCGGCGCCCCCCAGGAGAATGAGCATCGGCATTGCAGTGAGATTATAGCGGGGCACTGTGATGAACATCACGTAAATGAGATGAACAGCCAAGATAACAAGCAGAAAAAACCGCTTAGCCAGGATTGGCTTGCTGGGCTCGCGCCCCTCTACGAAAGAAACAAGCGCAAGACCGAGAGCTGCCACCGCCAGCAGTGCCTGATGAAAGAGCACCTGGGCATCCATTGCAAAGGGTCCGATCGGCGTTTTGAAATCGTTCCACGGAAATTTGAGCAGCCGCAATGGCTTGTCGCACATAAGTCGGAAGAATCGACCCGGGCTGGATTTCACCTGGGCCCGCACCAGACTCAAGTAGCTCTTCTCTTCAATGCCTCTGCCATCCGGATATGGATAAGACAGCCATCCCTGAGTCATTACATTGGTTCCGATAAAGAGATTGTAATGCCCGACTCTGTCGACAACGAACGAACTCTTGCCGAAAGCAATCTTTTGAAAAGTCATCCACGGCAAGAAGACGAGAGTCAATCCAATCAACACTCCGGCTAAATGCTTCCATCTTGTCCTGCCGCGCTCGAGCCCGGTAAAAACGACAGTCAACCCTGTTATAAGCACCATGATCGAGCGTGTCAGCTGCAGCGTCGCCAGGGAAATCCCAGAAACGATGCCGGTGATGAGCGGTCTGAGCGATCTGCCGCGTTCATGGGCCTCTTCACTGAGGCAGATCGCGATCGCCAGACAGAGCCAAAAACAGCTGAATGACTCCGAATACATTCTCACGCTGTTGACGATAAAACCGGGATAGAGGGCGGCAATTGCACCAGATACGATACCAACGTGGCGTCCCCAGAGGGAGCCCCCGATTCGCGCTATCAGTACGCAGGTCGCAGAAGTCAAAATACATTGAAACAAGACCGGCGCTTGCCAGTTTGCTGCGCACACCGATAAGCCAAGCAATTTGAAACTGGCCAGTAGGAATAAGGGAAACATTGGACCGGCAATAGCCAATTCCTTTACGGGCGCGAAAGCACTGTGAAACGCTTCAGAGGAAATTCCTCCAGTTTGGCCGGTAAGAAGATGCACGGCTCCCTTGCCGACATATGCAAGTCGCTCCGGATTTCCGAAAACTTCCGCCAATCCGTTGGCATCGCGCAGGTACTCGGATGCATCGCAAGCAAACGTGATGGCGCTGTGACCATCGAGAAAGGCGAACGCAAGCCTCACTCCGACTGCCAGCGCGAAAATGAGCGTATGATCGATCCACCTCTTGCCAGTGACTCCGACGGCAGAATCGCTGAGCGGGGCGCTTCTTTTTACTTCATCTGCAAGGCAGGTTTGTACCATAAAAGCCAGGTCGACACAGATCCAACGTTTTCCACATCACGATCACCGATCGCGAGAGGAAGCCAAGCAGCTATTGTCCCCCAATGAAGCTGCGAAGACCTTGGCTGTCATTAAGAATCGGGGTTGGCAATCTTGAAAGAATCGGACGATTCTCAAGTAAAGATCCGTTAGAAGCTTGCCCCAACAGTGATGATCGACGTATATGTCTGGTAATAAGTTAATTATGAGAAAGACTTAGCCATGTAACTACTCTATTTGTTAAAGGCACAAAGTCGCTGGGCAAAATGAACTCATACCAAGAAGTGGCGGGCCTGACTTTCTAATGAGCTGGCAGGAGTATTGCAATCAAGCATCGCAAGCTGTATCGCAAGGCAATTACAGCGAGGCAGAGCGAATCATATACCAGGCTTTCAAAGAAGCTCGCCAGGCAAAAGATTTGGAGCGGATTTGCACCTCGCTCGATTCACTTGGTTGGCTTGCCTTCATGCAGCACAAGTTCGGCGAAGCGGAAAAAATCTACCAGTATGTGGCCAAGGTCAAGATCCAGCTCTATGGAGCCGATCATGTCGAGATTGCCAGAACGCTGAAGAACCTGATTGCCGCCACTTATCAGACCAAGGAATACGATCGCGTTGTTCCCTATGCCAAAGAAGCAGCGCGGATATTCGCCATTAGCATGGGCATCGAACACGCTGAATGCCAGCAAATCGCTTATAACCTCTACGAATTGCTGAAGTGGTTGGGTCGGATCCCTGAGGCCGACGAGATTCACGCTTATTATCTCAATCGGCAAGCGGGTGCCGGTCAGGCTCTGCAAGGTCGAGCAGCGCAACAAGGCAATCAACAGGCTGTCGCAGCGCAAACAGCACAGGCGGCTCAACAATCGGCCTATCAAAGCGGCGGGCAACAAGCCTATCAGCAAACCCAAGCACAGACAGCGGCAACTGTTGGCAATCAGCAACAAGCGGGCGGCGGTCCGCATATACAGACCAGTCAACAGCAGTATGCAAGCGGCACTCAACAAGCGCACCAATCACAGCCACAACAACAGTACGCAAGCGGCACTCAGCAAGCTTATCAACAACAGCCACAACAACAGTACGCAAGCGGCACTCAACAAGCCTATCAACAACAGCCTCAACAACAACAGTACGCAAGCGGCACTCAACAAGCCTATCAACAACAGCCTCAACAACAATACGCAAGCGGCACTCAGCAAGCCTATCAACAACAGCCTCAACAACAACAGTACGCCAGCGGCACGCAGCAGGCTTATCAACAACAGCCTCAACAACAATACGCAAGCGGCACGCAGCAGGCTTATCAACCACAGCCTCAACAACAGTACGCAAGCGGTGCTCAGCAAGCCTATCAATCGCAGCCACAACCACAATACGCAAGCGGCGCTCAGCAAGCTTATCAACAACAGCAACAACAACTACATGCAAGCGGCGCCCAAGCAGCTTACCAGCAGCAGCCTCAACAGCAATACCAGGGTGCGGCTCAGCAAGCTCATCAATCACCACCTCAACAACAGTATGCCGGGCAAGCAGCCTATCAAACAGCAGAGCCACAGGCGGGTCAAAACGGACCCCAGCAAGTTGCCGACCAACAGGCGCAAAGCGGACAGGCTGATCCAAACAATGATGAGAATGCCAAAAAGGATTACAGCAAATTCGCCAAGAGTATTTGCGATGTTTGTCAGTACGAATACGAAGGTCCTGAATGCCTGCGCTGCACTTCAGGGAAAATAGGCATCTTTGATCCACGCACGAGATTTGATTGGGGCTAGAGGCGCGGGGCGCCACCATATTTGGTGCAACACCAGGTAGAATCCGTTTTAATCGGTAATCATCAAGTCCCCAGGTACATCTTACGTGTTATGATTCTGGGTCATCAACACCGGCTCGGGTCTTCAAACGGTGGCAAGGGTCTTAATTGCGGTTCACAAATTTTTTCCGGAGCATCGCGCCGGAACGGAAGTGCTCAGCCTGAAGATAGCCCAGGAGCTTATAAGGCGCAAACATGAGGTTCTCGTCGTCACGGCCAACCCACCTGATACAGATGCGCGATACAGGCCCGGAGAGGAAATCAAATCGTATAAATTCGAAGGCATCGACGTCATATCCTTTGAAGAGCCGCTGCGTTTGAAGAACTACCAGTTCTCATTCGAATTTAGACATCCCTATATAAAAGAAGAATTCAGAAAAGTCCTCGATCAATTCCGCCCGGATGTTGTCCACGTGATGCATGCGCAAAATCTCTCCGGTAGCGTGATTGAAGAAGCCAAAGAAAGAGGATTGCCGGTAATCTTGTCACCCACGGACTTCTGGTTCATCTGTCCGATCGTTCAATTGAAACGTCCAGATGGCGCC
>JAJPJO010000404.1 GCA_021324135.1 Pseudomonadota bacterium | reverse complement strand
TTGATTCCAGAATCGACGTTCAATTCAGTTTTCTTGGAGATGAGGTTCGGATCGAACGGTGCCGACTTACCGACTTCAAATTTAGTGACCGGGGCTGGATCACTCTTGAAGGCGGTATCGAACTTGTAGGCCGTATCCATCTTGGCCGTGTAATCAGACTTTATTCCATCCACTTTTGCAACAGAGTCGACTCGAACATTTGGATCGATTTTTCCGCCGCCTTCAGTTCTTATGTTCTGATCAGATCGGCCGGCTATTTCCGTCCTCAAGTTCGGCTCGAATCCCGAAAGCGGTTCGGATCTCGAAACCGGCTCGGCTTTGAGTCCGGTGTCCAATCTCAACCCTGTGTCGACTTTCAATCCTGTGTCACCTTTCAGCTTCGAGGCAACCTCTCCTTGCTTATAGGAGTCTGCCTTGAGTTGCGAGAACTCTTTCTCGGAGTAATCCGCTATTGGCGGCGTCTTTCCAAATGGTGGCGCGGCGCCCTGAATCTTGGAAATAATGGGCGTATCAGCTACTTCAGTCCGCTCAACTCTTGTGGCTCGACTCGTGCTGGAAGATTCTGTAGGCACCGGATCCGCTACCAGTCCTTTATCCGGTTTATATGAAGTTTGAATGATCTTAGGACCACCTTCTGCATTCGTGTCTTGGATAAGTCCAGTGTTTATATTTTTGATTCCACGATCGACGTTCACTTCAGATTTCTTGGAGATGAGGTTAGGATCGAACGGTGCCGACTTACCGACTTCAAACTTAGTGACCGGGGCTGGATCACTCTTGAAGGCGGTATCGAACTTGTAGGCCGTATCCATTTTGGCCGTGTAATCAGCCTTTATTCCATCCACTTTTGCAACAGAGTCGACCCGAACATTTGGATCGATTTTTCCGCCGCCTTCAGTTCTTATGTTCTGATCAGTTCGGCCGGCTATTTCCGTCCTCAAGTTCGGCTCGGATCTCGAAACCGGTTCGAATCTCGAAACCGGCTCGACTTTTAGTCCGGTGTCCAATCTCAACCCTGTGTCAACTTTCAGCCCTGTATCAACTTTCAGCCCCGTGTCGACTTTAGCGCTCAGCTCATTCTTTCCATACTCTTCGGCACCACGCACTTGGTTGGCGGCGGATCGCGTAATGATATTCCTGTCAATCGTCTGCTGTATGCCATCAGGTTGAAGCCCGCCATCATATTTAGTGGCAAAGGTCCTGGCTCTATCTTCTAAATTCTTAGCGGGTGGAACGAATTCGGCCAGCTTCTCGCCTGTATAAGCAGTGAATGACCTGGGCGTCTGATCAATCTTCGCGCCCGGATCAATCCTGGGTCCGACAAGGTTTCTATCCGCGGCAACTTCATTGACTGGCTGCGCCAGCTTCGTGTTCGGAGGATTGACCGAGTTCTTCGAAATGATCGGTGAATCAATAATACTGTCGGCTCGAGTCTCGATCTTGTTTATTTTTCCTGAGCTTACCTGCTCTACCGGCACCGCATCTGCAACCACAAGCTTTTCTGCTCTCAAAGCCGGCTGTACGAGCTTGGCACCCCCGCCATCCGCAACGCGCCCGGAATCGAATTCCCTGTTTTCTCCTTCCGTTCGCACGAATTTTTTGTCGACTATGCTCGGATCAAAAGTCTGCACTTTTACAGGTTCGGTTCGTCCGATCACATTGGCTTCGGATCTCACAAACGATTCGGCGTCTTTCTTGCCTGCAAACTCGAGCTTCGGCTGCGGGTCAAAAGCCACACCCGTTTGCAGTTTAGGCTGCAGATCGACTTTCCCTTCTGTCGTTTGAACTTTCGCCAATGGATCGGCTGCCTTTTTCTCATCGGCTTTGAAGGACTCAACAAAAGTGCTTTCCGGTAACGTCGGCTGAGTTCTCGCTTTAGGACGTTCATCAAACGCCACCACGGATGGTTCCTCTACCTTGACTGTCTTCGCGATCGGAGCCGGTTTGTCAGCCTTTGCGATAATGGCACCGGATTTAGTACCATCTCCTTCTGAGTACGTGGACTGGTTGAGCTTAACTTTCTCCGTCAAATCCGGTGAATAATCAATCTTGGTGTTTGGGAGAATGGGCTTGAATGTCTTGTCTGCAATATCGAAATCGATGCCGGCGTTTTTAATTGGCGATTTAGCCGGCTCGCGCACTCCGCTCTCATTGGCTGCAATGCTGGAACCAGAAAGTGCGACAACTGACTTGCCTGGATCTGGCACTACAACGGGATCGCTCGTACTGCGCAGCAGCTTCGTGCCATCACCTGCCGGCAGCTGCTTTTTGGTAACTTCATCAGAACCGCCGCCGGACGGCTGAATGTAACCAACATAAGTCTGCGGATTGTCCTGTTTGAGAGCGAGTGTCGACTTTTCGCCGCTCTCGTCTTTCTTCCGCCTGGCCGCTGCATCATTGGTTTCGCTGACCACATCGAATAATGCCGAGGATGCTTGCAAGCGTGCATTTTCGAGAGCGCCGGCGACATTGGTAATTGGAAATTCGACCTTGTTGACAGGGGCCGCGGTCCCGCCGGGCAAAATGTCAGGCTTTGCGAGGGAGATCGAGCCTGAGCCGGCAGAACTTTTTGGTTCCTGCGCAATGCTGACAATCTCCGCCAGGGGATTAGGGTCTGGAGGGCCTTTACCCATAGAAACGGTCCCGCGTGCTGGGTCTGACTGGAAAGGGGTGGGGGCAATAAATCGCTTGACAACTCAAAATCTTAAGGGATGAGTGCATCTTATTAAAGGAGATTTAATGTGGACCTTTCTCCCGTTTCCGCTTGCATATATACATAAACGGGGAATTTTTGACATTGACCAGTCCGGATTGCAAAGCCCGTCGCAATTTAGCGAGATACGATTGAGCGCCATCGAGCCAACTCCAAACGCACGAATACCTCCAAGCTCGTCTGAGGCCTGGACGGAAGGCGCCGGCGGCATGAGATCCGTCAAAGCCAATACCAGCCCTGCTAAACCGTTGGCGCTGAGGCGCTTCAACTTGGTTTTCGCCGCGTCGCTCGGGGCGATCATGCTCATCGTCGCCCTGGCAATTTCACCAGCCGAGAACTGTGTGTTTGCACAGCTCATCCCTGCGCTCAGGGACATCCATCTGCCTGTGCAAACCCGCATTTCTATTTCAGATGCCGGACCATTTCTGAAAGCGTTTGAATTTTTGCTCCTGTCCACACTTGCCGCCGCCTCTATCTGGATAGGCAAACATAGAAAGTTGCCGGAGCTGGCGATCGTTTCAGCTCAACTGTACGTGGTATCGCTGGCGGTGCAGATTGCCGCGTTCGCTATTTCGGGCATGGTCGTCTTATCACTCACGTATCTGATTACTATCCTGACCGGCACCGCGTGCGGTGCGCTGCTGAGAAGATTGGCTGATCGCGAGAAGCTGATTGAAGGGCAATATTACGAACTGCTTTTGCGAAACAAGGATCTGGAAGAAACGAGACTGGCACTGGTTAAACAAAATGAGATCGAGCGGCGACTGTTAGCTGCGGATCTTCACGATCAGGTTCTAAACGATTTAAAAAAAATCTTGGAAGCATTCAAGCGTTTTGAAGAAAACAACGACAAAGAGCTTTCGGAGCAGATCCGCGCCGGATTTTCCAAAAGTATGACTGACATTCGCGAGATCATGGATGACTTGAGTCCCGTCATGCTGCAAAATTTCGGTCTTCGTGCAGCCATTGAAGATTGCCTCGAAAAGGGGCGTGAGCGCGGCGGTTTTGAAACCTCATTCGCCTGCGAAGTCGATGATGAGCAGATCGAAAAACTCTCGATGGTCGAGCAAACTTTATTGTTCCGTTTGGTCCAAGAATCGATTACCAACATATGCAAGCATGCCCAAGCAGGCCATGTCGAAATCCGGATCATCAACAAACAACCGAACTCTTTGAGAATCCTGATAGAAGATGATGGCAAGGGCGTTGATTACAAGAATGTTTCGCACCAGTCGCGCGGTCTTCGTTATATGAAATATCGAGCCGATCTAATCGGCGCCGTGGTCGAATGGTGTGATGCCAAAAAGGGCACCGCCGGTAAAGGCACGCTCGTTTGCATCGATTTGCCTTATCCGGACAAGCCGAGCGCTGATTGAATACTCTCTTTGAAGGGTCTGCGCAGAATTCCAGCTTCAGTGATGATCGCCGTAATTAGATCGGCAGGCGTGACATCGAAGGCGGGGTTATAGGCACGCGCACCACTGACGGTGAGTTGAACCCCGGCCATGCTCGTCACTTCCGCTTCGCTTCTGTGCTCGATGGGAATGCACGCGCCGCTCTCGAGATCCGCATCAAAAGTGGACAAGGGGGCGGCGACGTAGAATGGGATGTCGTGGTACTTAGCCAGCACCGCCAGATTATAAGTTCCAATCTTATTGGCGGTATCACCGTTTCGAGCGATGCGATCGGCTCCCACTATCACCATGTTCACCTTGCCGGACTGCATAAGATGACCGGCCATTGATTCGCAAACTAGAGTTGCCGGTATGTTGTCCTGGCTCAGCTCCCACATGGTCAAGCGCGCACCTTGCTGGCGAGGGCGCGTCTCATCTACAAGAACGGTCGGCTGCCGCCCTTGAATGAAAGCCGATCGAATCACGCCAAGAGCGGTGCCCCAGCCACAGGCCGCAAGCGAGCCGGCATTGCAGTGGGTAAGAATCTGTGCCTTATCGGCCACCAGGGCGGCACCGAAGTCGCTCAGTCGCTTGTTGATTTCTATGTGCTCATTTAAAATCTCGACTGCCAGTTTCTTCAGCTCGATGGCGACCTGCTCCAGATCGCGCCTGGATGCCCCGGCGTTTAAACGCTCAAAAAGCATGTGCGCTTCTCTGATCATGAGATCAACTGCCCAGGCTAAATTGACCGCAGTCGGCCTGGTAGCCTTGAGCCGTTTCGCCCTGTCCTCGAGAGTCTCCAGAAAGTGCGCCGGGTCGGTATTGCGTGTCAGACGCTCTGCTTCCCAAGCAAGACCATATGCCGCGGCCACGCCGATCGAGGGAGCACCACGGACGACCATCTCTTCGATAGCAAAGAGCATGTCATCAAATGCGGTGGCATCGAAATATTCGGTCACTTCCGGCAGCTTGCGCTGATCGATGAGCAAAACCTTATCGTCATCAGTGAGGATGACGGGCAGGCTGCCAACACCGAGCTCGTTTGAAACCGTAATTATTTAAGTCCTTACTTTCTTGTCCGCAAGAACTCAGGGATATCGAGAATGTCGGAGGCAATCTTATCCAGCTCCTTTGTTACAGGTCTGGCTTCAGTTTGCACTGCCACCTGCTCGCGAACCTGGCTCTGCTCACGCGGATGCTGATAGACACCCGACTGCTGATAAGCGCCTGATTGAGTGATGGCTTGCGTGAAGGCTTCGACCGGGCGCGGTTTTTGCTGTTGCTGTTGAACCGCTTGCACCTGCTGGAACTGAACGGCCATGTCGAACCCGGTAGCGATCACCGTGATCAGCACTTCGCCGTGCAAGCGATCGTCGAGTACCGCACCGAATATGATGTTGGCATCTTCCGACACGGATTGATAAACAACACTTGCCGCCTCTTGCACTTCGTGCAGTGTGAGGTCCGGTCCGCCGGTGACACTGAATATGACACCAGAAGCTCCCGTGATCGTGGTTTCGAGAAGTGGGCTGCTGATCGCATTGCGCGCCGCTTCCACAGCTCTGCCTTCGCCGCTCGCTCTGCCGACACCCATGAGTGCCGAGCCTGCCGTTTGCATAATCGCTTTGACGTCTGCAAAGTCGACGTTGATCAGTCCGGGCACGGTGATGATGTCGGAAATTCCCTGGACCCCTTGCATCAGAACTTTGTCGGCTTCAACGAAAGCTTCTTGCATTGATGCGCGATGATCGACGATTTCGATTAAGCGTTGGTTGGGAATGACGATAAGCGTATCGACTTTTGCCCTGATCTCATTGATGCCCGATTCGGCCTGATTGGCACGTCTGCGACCCTCGAAGAAGAAAGGTCTGGAGACGACGCCGACAGTTAGTGCGCCTAATTCCTTAGCCACTTCGGCGACGATTGGTGCCGCACCAGTGCCGGTGCCACCGCCCATACCGGCGGCGATGAATACCATATCCGAGCCTTGAATTGCCGCCGCAATTTCCTCGCGGCTTTCCTCAGCGGCTTTCGTGCCGACTTGCGGATTGCCGCCGGCTCCCAGACCGCGTGTCAATTTAGCTCCGATTTGCAGACGATTTTTGGCTGCAGTCAATTCCAGGGCCTGAGCATCAGTGTTGCATGCCCAGAATTCCACCCCATTCAATCCGGCTGCGATCATGCGATTAACAGCATTGGAGCCAGCTCCACCAACCCCTACAACTTTGATCTTGGCCTTCAGTTCCATGTCTCTTCCCTTTTCGGTTCGTTCCTTTTCCGCTTGCTCAGGCACGCTCGTAACCTCTTTAACTTCAGATGCGCGATGTGTTCCTTTCTAAAATCTAAAAACGCTTTTTATTCAAACGCTTCATCCAGGACATAATTATGTAACGAGTCAATTGAATCAGCGCCAATATGTAATGCGCATGCGTACTCGCGGATATGTCCTACATCCGGTAAATGGTAGGGCCTTGCCAGTCTATTTGCAAGTTGCAATCTCACTTATATAGTTAACCTTTTCAAAATCAAAGCTTGATTCAAAACGGTTGCAAGTAGGAAAAAATTAGCTGCTTCTGACTACCCCAAAAACTGCCTTCAGCACTAATGTTTTTGTAAATTAACCTTACTTTGCCTTGGTGCGAATTTTGGCCAACAATTCTTGATACTTCTTGTTCCCCGGCTCGATATCAACAGCTTTCTGAATCGATGTCAGGGCTGATTTGAAGTCCCCGCCTGCTGCCTTGGATACGGCGAGTAGACGAAAAGCGTCAGCATTTTTGGGATCCAGTCGTACACATTTCTCAAGATATGGCAGAGCCTGATCGCCACTGCCCGAATAAACGTATGCAGAGCCTAGATAGTACAGGGCATCAGGATCTTCTGGCTTGCTGTCCAGGCATTTCTTCTCTTCGTCAATCTGGGCCTTCAGATCTCCCTTGTCGCCGAGCGCCATGCCGAGATCTCTGTGCGCTTCAGCGTGATTTGCGTTGAGCTTGATGGCTTGCCGAAAAGAAGCGATCGCCTTGTCGGGCTTGCCGCATTGCATATACATCTGACCCAGTTTGTGATGCATGTCCGGATCACTGGGCGCTCTTTGCACAGCCTCTTCCAGAGCCTTCAAAGCGCCATGCTTGTCGCCTTGCCGCACCAGTGCCCGCGCCAGACCAACATAAGGATCGGCGCTGTCGGGAGCAAGCTTTTGCGCGTCGCGAAACGCTTGTGCAGCCAGATCCAGCTTGCCGGCAGTCAAATAGGCGATGCCGAGCTGGATGAAGTTCTTGGGATTTTTGGGATTCATGCCGACAGCGGCTTTATATCTGATAATCGTATTATCGATATCTTCTTTATCTTGAGCGCTGATATCACTCGCGATGCCAGAGGGCGGCCATATATATGAGGGTGAGGAAAGGAGCAAAGCACCGAGCGACACCTGCAGAGCCGTAGACCTAAAGCGCATCATTTCAATTACCTCATTCGTTCACTTCATTTGATTGCATTCACATTCGATCGGGTTTGATTGCATGGTTCAAAAATTTTGCACCGATCACTTCACCACGTTCACACTGCCGGCCCCCGAGATCTGCCTTGACGACTCGAGCAGCTTGCTCAGCGCTGCTTTAGAACTGGCGTCGCGCGGATTCAGGAGTATGGCCTTTCGATACGATTCGATCGCCTTCGCTTTATCCCCAAGCTTATCGTACAGATCGCCAAGCGTGATGTAATTGTAATGACTATTCGGAGCCAGCCTGCATGCCTGCATACAGTATTGCAGAGCTTGTTGATTGTCGCCTGCCATCGCCGTCGCGTTTGCCAAGCCGAGATAAGCAAGCGCATTTTTCGAGTCGATTGAAATGACGCGCTTGAAGCACTGCACGGCTCTTGAGGTGTCTCCCTTTCTCATGTAAGCCGTGCCCAAATTGTAGACAACCAGTGGATCATAGGGATTGGCAACCAATAATGTGTTGAATTGCTCGATCGCCAGGTCGACATAGCCCACGTTGAGGAGGCAGATGGCGTAGTTGCCTCGCACGGTTGAATCCTTGGGCAGGAAGTCCAGGACTTGCTTCAGCTGCCCGCCGGCTTCATCATAATTGCCCTGCTTCATGAAAATGGCCGCCAGCTCAGCGCGAGCGTCTACATTTTCCTCAGGATGCTGGGCGTTTAGTAACAGAGATTGAAAGAGCTCTTTCACGGCATTGTCATTCTGCCCGACGCGAGCCAGCGCTCTGCCATACTTGTAGTGCGCATCCCAGTTGGTGGGCTCCAGGTTTACCGCCTCTTGATAAAGAGCCACGGAGCCGTGAACCGCTCCGCTGCCGAACAATTGATCGCCGCGCGCAATCAGCTTTTTGGCATCATGTTGTCCTTTGGCCTGGCAGCTGTCCGCCGCAATCATAGTGACAACGTTGAGTAAGACGAGCCAGGCAATCAAACTCGAGGCTTGCTTGATTCTTTTCGCGTTTGCGGATGTACAGTTATAGAGCCACATGAATAGCAATCAGCGCCGAGCCGGAATCTCCACCAAAGAGGAAGCATATTATTTGTACGGAAAATAAAAATTATCGGAGTTTGAAATTCCGGCTTTGGGCTTCTGAGAAAGCACGGAAAGCAGCAGTTGGTTTAGGCTTCAGAAAGAGGAGATAAGATTCTAAGGAAAGCGCCGGTTATTTCCATGGTTTAAACTTAGCTTAGAAAGGTGGCATTTCAATAAATGGATTTTTTCGGCTACGGCTTTGATTGGCGTGTTCTCGCGAGCTCACCGCAGGCGGTTATCAAAGACGTGGTGGCTCCGCCGATAATTTTTGCTCTGCACGGCTATGGTGCGACATGGTGCGCTGTGCGCATGTTGTTTCGACCGTACAGCGCCTATTTCTGGCCGCTCTGGATCAGCTACACCATAAACTTCTTCAAATGCGCCTATCGCGGCTCCTGGGAAGGCATCAACGAGCCGGTTCAGATTCCGCTCACACCCGGTATTTTTCCAAAGCGGCAATCGAAATTGGCGCAGGCTGTGGCCACTACCATTACAGATACGCTGCTGACTCCGGAGGATATAAAAAAACGCGCCGAGGAATTGGTCACCGAAGAAAATATTTACAGAACGCTCGATCTCTTTATAGACCATGTCCTTCTCAAAGAATTCCGAGACACGACCAAGCTGCATCGCCTGGCATCGGAAATTGCGCAATTGAGTCCCACGATGCTCCAGCATTTTGTCTCGACCACAATCGAGTCACTGGAGCATGGCAAAGACACGAAGCTGCCGGCGATCACCGAGAAGATCTTCGATCAAGTCGTGCTGACAACGCGCATCAATCTCGATCAGGCAACTGAAATGTCGGCGCGAATCATGGAGAATTTTTTGACGCCTGAAAAAATTCGCAGCGGTTTGATTCAGCTCCTCAGCCCGCAAAACATCAATGCCCTGGAAGAATCGATCAATGTTCATGCCAGCGGTCCCTATCGAATCCTGGCTCGCATCATCGGTGTCAAACGAGTGTGTTATGAATGGCGCGGTTTCCTGGAGAAAGAACCGGAGGAAGCGCACAAATTAATCGGTGATTTGACCAAACGGTTTGGTATCAAACATCAGATTGCCCTGCAAATAGCCAATTTCGATATGCGCACCATGCCGCTGGAAAACATTGCCAACCTCAAGAAAAATGTCGTGCGTTTTGTCGAAACATTTTTGATCGAGCACAAACAAGACATACTCGATGGTTGCCGCAAAGTTCAAGATGAAGCGATGAGCACCGTCCGTAATGCCATTGTTCGTTTCAACCCAGATTCAGTTCCGCCCGAGTGGCTGGCGAATGCAAAGAGAAGCGTGGCTGCATTCACTCACTCATACCTCAAGCGCGAGCTCGGTCATTTGGTCAGCGAAGCGATCCCGGCATTAGGCGTGCACTCGCTTATCGTCAACAAAATTGATTTGTTCACGCCCCGGCAGCTCGAGCAGCTGGTTTATCGAATCTGCAAAACCGAACTGCGAGCGCTGGAGTTGTTCGGTCTCTTGATTGGCGCCTTGATGGGCGTCATTCAGATATTCCTCAATGCGGTCACGCTTCCTGCCCCTCACTGACCGCTGGCACCGCCAGCGGCTTCCGATTCGGGATTGATCCGTTTAGCATGAGGGAACAGTGTAGGAGTAATGGTCAGTCCGCGCGCTTGTCAAGAGCTAGCTCGATTCGAATAAATTTCGTCCCACATGCTCACTAAAGATACGATGCAATTTTTGTCGCTGAGGATCGCTCGTCGATTGGCGCGATCTGCGAGCGCGGGGCTGCAGTATCAAGTTCGCATTCCCTCGGATAAACTCGACCTGCTTGTTGGAGCACGGCTCGACAATCGTTACTATGTTCTGTCGCTGCTCGGCAAAGGTGGCATGAGTCTGGTCTACAAAGCCAAGGATTTGAAGACGGGAGAAATTGTCGCGGTCAAGTCGTTGCGGACGCAGGTGCTGTCGGATGAGACGCTGGTGAAACGATTCAAGCGTGAGGCGGATGTTCTGCAACGGCTCAACCATCCCAGAATCGTGCAATTTTTCGCTCATGGAACCAGCAAAGGCGGTTTGCCTTACTTCGTCATGGATTACCTGGTGGGCAAAAGTCTCGGCACGATTCTGCGCAAAGAAGGTCCCCTGGATCTGGGGCGCTTTCAAGACATTTTCGTGCAAGTAGCGGCGGCGATCGGGCATGCGCACAAGCATGGAGCCATTCATCGCGACATCAAGCCAGGCAATATCATGCTGGTCGAGAAGTCGGGAACCTCGGATTATGTCAAAATCGTCGACTTCGGCATCGCCAAAGTTGCAGAGGGAACCCAGCGCCTGACGCGGCTTGGCGAAGTCTGGGGCAGTCCGATTTACATGAGCCCGGAGCAATGCATGGGAACGAACGTCGATGCTCGCACCGACATTTATTCGCTGGGTATCGTCATGTACGAAGCGTTGACCGGCGAAGTTCCTTTTCTGGGCAGGAACTACGCCGACACCATGACCAAGCAGATCTCGGAAGAACCGCCGCCTTTCAAGACCATAGCGGCGCAGCGCAAAATTCCAGAGTCACTGGAGGCGATCGTTTTCAAAGCCATTCGCAAAAAACCGCCTGAGCGTTATCAAAGCATGGCTGACCTGAAGCACGATCTCGAGCGGGCTCTGGATGCTCGCTCAATTGATTTGAAATCGAGCGGCAGAAGTTTCATCAAGACCCGGAGCGATTCCGGAGAGCAGCATCTGCCTGTTGCTCAGGGGCATGCCATGGATGTTACATCCGATAAATTACAGACAGTCCCTCTGGCAAGCCGCCTCGACGTGACATCGGACAAGCTGACAATCCCGACTGGAACGAGTTTGTCGCTCGGCAGTGAATCGACCGATACTGTGCAGCCGAAGCCGGACGCGAACGCCACGCACGATTTCAGCCCCGAACAAGCGTCGGACCATGAGCATTCTTATTTCGGCAAACCCATCGAGTTGACCGGGCCCAACGTGATAAGCGCCAGCCCACAATCAGGCAGCTCGCAATCGACTGTTTCGGCAAAAGGCAAGCAGGCGAGCGAAACGGAAAGCGCACCACGGGCGGAGCGGGGGAAGAGCGCCAGGCAAGAAGATTATTCATCAGCGAAGAACGCTATGCATGTCAGTGATTCTCAAAGCGCCAAAGCCACCCCGGAAATCAAGCTTTCCTATTCACGAGGCGCCGCCGGACAGGGCACCACTGGTAGTGGCAGCTCCGAGAGGTCCGGACGCCAGAGAATAGTGGACGGGAGAAAGACTGACAGCAATGGCGACATCAAAAGTGAAAACCTGGATAACTCTCAGGCGCGGCGACGGCGGCCGACATCGGGCAGAAACCGCACTCTCAATCGAGCCACCCCGGTCGAGTCCAGCGAGGCCGATAGAGCAAGCAGAGCGGCCCGTCACACCACCGGCGGTGGCAGAGAGCAGGACGGCACCAAGCCGGGCAATAAAGTTCCATGGAAACTGATTATCGCCGTCTTGTTGATCAGCTTGCTTGCGGGAATGGTCGGTCTCGGCGTGGTTGATGCCGGGAACATCAAGCAATGGCTGCTCAACAACGTCTACGTTTCAAACGACGAGCAACATTGAGCGGGCAGGCGAACCTGCTCTTCATTCGCCGGGTGCCATCTAGACCTGGTCTTGATTAAGACTATTGAGAATTGCCTGTGCTTCCGCCTTGAATTGCGTCAACCTTTCCGATAATTTGATTATCGATTCTGCTCTGCGGAAGTCGCGGGCGGCGAATGCCTTAGCCCCTTGCTGAGTCAGTTTCTCGATTTGAGCGTCGATTGTCGTCAGCACCACGGAAAGTGAGTCGTACAGATCCGCGTCCACATCAAAGCGGAAGCCCTCTGCGCCGTGCTCCAGCTGCTTTTGCAGCTGAGCCTCGAATGCAGTCGGCTGAGGAGCGAGCGGAATCATAGCAGGCAAACCGACAAACGATTGATCGGGAAAGCCCGGAGGGATAGGAGATATTTTGGGCACCGGTACACCATCAGAGGTGATATTCTCCGCCGCGGACTGATCCGAGGCGCTGCCGGGATGCTCAACGGCTGTTGGTTCCGCTTCGTGCTCGACGCTTACCG
>JAJPJO010000209.1 GCA_021324135.1 Pseudomonadota bacterium | reverse complement strand
TGAACATCGACCTTGACGGAGCGCGGATGCCAGTTTTGTCTAACGCCTTCGATGCGCACAATTGAGCTCGTTTCTTCCTCGTAGTCAAAAGTAAACGGCAGAGGACCGGCAAATTTAAGTGCATCGCGGATGGTGGCGAACGGTGATCCGTCCGGCAGATAATCGGGCGGTGTGGTCGACAAATCAGCAGTCAGCTGGACATCGGAGCGCCCATCATCGCTTTTGATTACGAGATCGAGCTTATCGGAAGTGCGGGTCACTTTAGCTCTGCACAGATGATACGCGTAATGGGTCAGCAGATTCCCAAAGAATACCATGTTGGCTCGATCCGCATCAGAACGCAGAATTCTCAGACCCCTGAGGTTCCGGCCGGCATGCGTTTGGTAGCGCACGAAAATTCTGTGGCCCGCCAGAAAAAAGTCCTGACCGAGAAAACTGGGGAGATGTCTCGGTCGCATGCCTCGTGTTTGAACGAAAGCTATAGCCAGAAAACCAAAATCTTCAAAACAGTCGAGCACCAATCCTGGCGGCAACAAGGGTATCAGCACGGACTTCGGAAATGCATAGGTTAAGACAAGAACGAACTCAAAGTGAGCCTCCATCGATATGGGATGGCGCTTAAGCAGATGCAAGGGAAGGAGCGAGTTCTTTGTGCAACCGGGCATCGATAGTTTGCGAACCTCCTTGCCTGCATATATCCAATCTTGTGGGGCCGAAGCTAATGTACTCAACCGGAAGACCAAACGTCAATCGCGACGGTGGCGCCAACTGGTCGGCGCATGTCAGAGCCACAGAGGCATGGAGCTGGAGCTGGCGATGTTTTAATTCATTATCTTGCAAAAGATATCGGTTGGCTTGAGCCAAATCCATCTCGATTGACTCTTGCATTTGCTTTTGATTTAACGGTGCGAAACGTAAATGACCTTGAAATTGATTTGTGACGTTAGTGTTATCTGGAAACGCCCAGTCGCACTCGCCGGGCAGTGGGCCCGCTCCATGTCGAGTCAAATAGGTGCGGCTGGCATAAATGATGTTGAATTTCTCGATTCCATATCTCTTTGCGAGATAGAGGACATTGAACAATCCCGTTTTCGACCGCGTCACATGCGGCCATTGATCGATTCGATCCTCATCGAGCATCAGACCTTGCGCGCCCTCGAAGATTAGATGAGGTTGCGCTGGACGTTCGTCGGAGATGGTGGCACGATTCAAGAGAACCTCGGCAGAAGCCAGATACGACAGTACAACGGGTTCGACATGGCTGAGGAATTGTTGTAGGTCTTCTCGACGAAGATCGATTTTGTATTCTGTCAGTCGCTGCGGCAGCCAACTCGATGCCAGCCGCATCAGCTTATCACGAAGCTTTCGCAGGTCCAGGAGATCTACGGCTTCGGTTTTGAAGGCTGATGATCGGCGGCACCGAGTCACCGTCTCATTGATGCCCACTCCGCAACTTCCATGTCTGGAGCCACCTCTCGCCTGTTCGACGATCTGGTTGACGAACATATCAAACGGGGTCGTAAGATATGCTCGGCTGTCTATTGACACGGTCGGCTGAACGCCCTTGCTCAGCAGTTCGGCGCACTCCTTTTGAAATAGCATTGGATTAACAATGAAGAAGCGGCTCAAATGAGTCGGTACACCGACAAAGCTGCCTGAGCCAAAGTGGCTGAAAACATGGCGGCGACCGTCGGGAGTGACGACCGTATGCCCCGCCTGGGCGCCACCGTTATATCGGATGACGGTACTGCAACCTGAGTACTGACTGGCCAGGTAGTCCGTCATCAGCCCCTTGCCTTCGTCACCATAGTTCGCTCCGATTATTACATGACCAGTCTTCATACTTTTCTCCTTTGCTTGTTGAGGTGCGAGGGGCGTGAGGTCCGGACTTAAGAGGCGTGATGTGCGAACTTAAGGGGCTTGTAGTGCGCCTTAAGTCCGCGAGGTCCGAACCTAAGGGGCGTGTCGTCCGCCTTAGAGTGTTGATACCCGAACATGTGACTTACAGCCTTGTCACACCAGAGCCGGAGGAGCGCGGCCGATTGCACAGCGCGCTTAGCGAGTCTCGAATCACCAGGTTGGTATTGCCCGACCAGCTTGTAGTCACCGACACGAGGTCCGCTCCCTCGATCACTTGAATCGTCGAGACAATGAGTTCGGCAAGATTCGAATGATCGCTCAGTCCGATTGCGCGCTGCCCGAGGAGCGCTTGCCATGCCCTCTTTGTCTCCTGCGGGGCTCTGCGGCAGTAGCTGCCTTCCTCTACGATTATGTGAAAAATCTCCCATTGTTTCGACGCCATCGCGAGCACGTCTCTGGTCGACAAGCTCTGCCTCAGGCTGTCATCGCCGAGAAACTTTTGCACGTGTGCTGCCTCTAAATATGGTGGCGGCGGTTCATCACCGACTGTGAAGAGATAGCCCTTCTTGCGTCGTTTGAGGAAGGCGTCGCATCTGGTTTTTGTGGCGGCAAAGTACCACGGTAAGTTGTAGCTTTCATAACTGTTGCCGCCGCCGTTTCCCTCAATCCAGAAGTCAGAAAGCTGGTCGGCCAGGCGAATGTCTGTTTCAAATTGAGTCGCCTGAAGCGGGGCCCGATCGCACCAGGCATCCCCTACCGCCATGCACATGACGTGTGGATCGGAAACCGGTTTGCGTTCGTAGATCTCTCCTATCAAGACGCCCAGTCCTTTGCGGATGAGGTTTTCAGCTAAGAAGCCCATCGATCCGGTTTGGTCCACTGCCACTATGATTGGTGTCGAACTTGGATTGAGCTCCGAATCGCAAGACTCTCTTATGGTGATATTTCTCGGATCGAGGTTATCGTGCAAAGAATGACCGAATAGTCGAGATGCTGATATTCCGGCGATTCCGCTTGTGTAACTTGCCCAGTCTGCGGGGCTCCATCGTGTTGTACCCATAGTTAAATCTCCTTGTATAACTGTTCGTGATCTAAATTCAATTCGAAGAATTTCGGCGGTCCAAAGACTGCTCGCAGAACTTCGGTTTTCCAGATGCTGTACTCTTCGAGAGCGGCACTGCTGCTTGGAAGCGTCAGCCATTCGCTCAAGTATTCAAGTTCTTTGGTTTCTGCACCTGGAGAAGAGATACCGAATGTGGTATCGCAAGAACTCACCGAAAGCAGTTCGCGTCCCAGCGCTTTAATCAGTTCGAGATCGCAGCGTGCGTCCGCACGACGGCTCTCTAGTATGTAGGAGGGGACGACTTCAATCGTGCGATCGGGCAAGGCATACAACTGCTCACCTGCCGTGCTCGAATACCACCAGCCGCCGAGCAGCATGCCGCTGTGTCTTAGCGGCGATATAAAGAATGTTTCCTGAGCAATGGCATTATGGGTCAGATGAGCCCATTCCAGGTAGCAGCACAGGTTGTACAAAACGCTCAGTATCCAGCCAACATGCTCTACAGGATTTATGTTGCCACCAAGGAAGGTGCACACATCGGCCAGCAATAACTGATCTGGTGTCTTATGTAGTATCAAAATATTTGCACCATCAGTGCTGAAACAGTCCTGGATGCGGGGCAGATAGGGGGACATCTCGACGGCCATGTCTTCATTGGCGTACGTGAGTCTGCTGATCTGGCGGCGCCCTCGCGCAAAGAGATCGCTGTATTCTTTGCGCACTTCGAAAAGCACCGAATGGTTGCCGATGTACATCATGCCTAGCTCGAAGGAGCGCGCGCTTAAGTATTCAAAGGCGTAGACGGAGCCGTTCGATCGCTTCAGTTTCTTGAGTCCGGGTGATGCTTCCTCGATTTTTTCAAGAGGCTCATTCCAATTGCCGTTGCTAAGGCGTTCTCGTGCCTGATGGTAGAGATTGACGATGTGTTTGAGAACGCACTGAGCTTCGTGAGCCTTGGCTGCATCAGGGTGCCAGCGCCGAATCAGTCCACGATATTCCTTTTTTGCCTCATCAAGAGATCTGGAAAAGAGAGCCTCCGGGGTTTTGGTCCCCATAATGGTCTTCGCAGGCAAAACCGTCAGGTCGCGCATGTTGCTCACCACCTTTTGAGCTGAAGAGTTAAACGATTTGGCGTCAGTTAGACGTCAAAATGATTTTTTGTCAGAACTTTCTTGTCGCGTTTGTTGGCTCAGGCAAGTAGTCTCATATACGCCTGAGGAGTTATTTAATAAACGTTCTTTATACGTTTACTATCGTAGCGCTGCTGAACCAATCTGTCAAGTGCGTTCTGTCGAAGCTACCTATATAAGCGTTAGGTGCACGAGAACTGTTTGGTCATTTCCACCTAAGACTGCGCAGAGCTGATCGATGCACCTCCTCTGAAGTCCTTTAACTGATATGACGATTACGTCAAACACGCATATCCTGCTCATGACAATCGAGTCCCAAAAGGCTCAAGAGCACTGGGCTTTCAGGCGCATCTTGTCAACATAATTGCCAAGCACTTTGCTTTAATCGTCAAAACGATTAAAGGGCTGTTGGGGGCTATGACACCCCGACGACAAATCAGACTAAAACTCCTGCTCTCATTGAACCTTTTGCTGGCTCCATTCGTTTATCGACTGATGAAAACAAAGTACTTTGCGATCGAGGCGTGATGAAAGCTTGTGTTGCAGGAACCTTTCGTGAAAAATAGCATCTTAAATGTCAAGGACCGAGGCACGAAATATGAACAAGCTCTTCTCCCTGGTTTTGACCTTGTCATTGTCGGCATTATGTGTGACTTCAGCGATGGCACGCGGAGGCGGAGGTCACGGTGGCGGCCACGCCGGCGGCGGTATGGGCGCAGCCTTCCATGCCTCGGGCGGCAGTGCAACGCCCCTTGCGCGGCATGGCGGAGGTTTCTATCGAGGTTGGGGATATGGCGGATGGGGCCACCGCGGCTATGGCCGTGGATATGGATACGGATATTCTGACCAGCCGACGGTCGTGCAGGAGTCCGAGGCACAGAAATACCAACGCAAAGAGGATGAACGCCGCCGCAGTCTACCCAAGACAGCTTTCATCAAAGAATACAACTGGGGCAACAGCAACACGAACAACAACAGCAACCCCAATAACAACAGCAACAACAGCGGCTCGGCTGTTGCCGGGACTAACACGGAGAAGGTTCACTAAACTGAGTCTGTGGGGCGGACCTCTCAAGACTTTGTCGCAAGCCGAGATGATGCAGCCGAGATGATGCAGCCGAGATGATGCAGCCGGGATGCTGCATCACTTGATCATACGCAGGATTTCATCAGCGGTTGCATCGGCTCGTTGAAATTCATGCGCTTTGATCTGTCCATCCAGCTTCTGCATCATCCATTGGGCTTTGGCTACGTTGCCCGTTCTTTGTGCCCATGGAGGTAAGGCAGCTTGAATCTTTTCGATCTTTTCTTTGAAGCGTGCCGGTGAAAAGGCTGTTGCAGAGCCGGCTTCTTCGATCAACGGCTCGCTCCTGAGGAACTTGCGATAAGCCATCAATGCCGCATCGCTCTCGGTGGCGCGGCGGAACATGTTCTTCCCTCGTTCGCGCTCGCCGCCGATGCCCCACGAGAATATATTCACCATCACCGCGCCGTGATTGAATAAGCGACCAAGATAAGTCTCCATCGAGCGTTCGCCAGGCATGCCGTCCGGATTTATGTTTGTTCCCTCTGCCGAAATGAACGGCGGATTACCATAAAGTCTCAAGACTTGCTGTATTTTTTCGAACGATCCAGACGCCGGGTATGTGGAAAAGCCCGGGCGATAAAGTTTTCCAAACGCCACCGCTGGTGGTGCAAAGCCTTCGGCTTGTGTTTCTGTCATACCTTTGGGGGCGGGACCAGGGGGACGCAATGCTATGTGGCAGTAGATTTTGGGGCGCGGAACACCGCTCTCGACCAGGTTGCGGGCCCACAGTTCTATGAATTCCTGCACCACATTTGCCAGTTCATCATCCATATTTTCAGGCTGCTGCTTCGCTGAATAGCCAAGATTGCTCAGGGCGTGAAACCCCAGGATGTGATTGGTGGCGAAGTCGCGGCCAATCATCGACTCCCATCCGGTAATCACGCCGGCAAAGAGAACGTCTTTGCCATCGCGTTTCAGGTGTGCCAGATGATTTTTTATTTCGCTTCCAATCAATTTTGCTCGCGCCGCTACTGCCGCTTGCACTGCGGGGCTATTGAGGCAAAGCTGCGCCGGCGCTTTCGATGGTTTCTCACCCCAGTCGAGCCGTCGATTTTGGCATAGCGTTCTTTGCCAATCAGACCATTCCACATTCTCCGGAGTATTCAAATCGCTTCGCGCATCCCAGAACATTTGATCGTCAATGTGAAAGGCGATGGCGACGTCGTTTCTGCGAGCAATTGCGAATCCTTCGGCGATGAGATTGCGCACCTCATCGTCGCTGTGATTGAACGTGACGGGTCCGAGGCAGACTCCGAGCTTGTGTCGCGCATCGCCGCGGGTTCCGATCTTGTAAGTGATGTCGCGAATGGTTGCCTCGACTTCTCCTTGTGGCGGAAAGACCGCCCAGCCACGGCTTTCGGTGCCTGAATAGGTGAAGATCTGGAAGAGCAAATATCGAGTTTCGCGACGCTGATAATTGGTCGGTTGGCAGAACGCAGCTGGACAGAATGCCAGATGAGATAAGGCTGTGTGACATAAAGTCGCTACCAGAAGCAGCAGCAAAACGGCAAAGCGGCGTGCCGAGCCCATAGATTTTTGCTCGTAGAATTTCGGTTGCACGCGGTGTTTCCCTCAAAGAATGAGGATATGAGGATAGTCTATATCGTCTGTGGAAAGCTTGTTGAGTTTGCTAAGCAGAACAATTGTTGATGATAACGGACTTGGGGCGTTCATTATGACAAAATTGCTGCGGCGTCGAACAATCGTGCGATGGTACCAAATGTGGTGCTACCGTTCCGCGCAGTTGATCACTTGAGTCTCTTCAATATGATGAAGCAAAGACCGAAGCCGAGCGCGATCAGAGCCATAGCTGTGGCGATGAAACAGACCCTCTGTGTTTCGACACTCTCGTTGGCCACTGCCACATGCACCTGGCAAATTGTGCTCAGAGCCAGCAATGTACCGGTCAGCAGACCTAACCCGAGACTGCGCAATACCATGCTATGGAATCTAAGGTAGAGACGATCGTCGTCGTCCGGCGAATACGAGAAGTACTTGGAGAACATCAGCTTCGTGTATCGCCTCAACATTGCGCCGACCTCCTATGACTCAATATACCCAACGGCCAATCCGGAGCTCAATTTAAATAACATTTTTAGATCATGCTGGGAAACTGTGCAAATATGGCGCACATTCAGCAGGTGTCACAGGTGACAGGCGAACAGCAGATCGAAAACACATACACTTCAGCGGCAACGGCCCGGGACGTACATCCAGAGCTGTTGCTGGCAATGAACACAAGGCTCGCGAAGAGTCAGGGGCAATCTGCAACGAGCGAAAACAGGAATCCCAGTTCTGATGATCTTCCGAAGGTGTCATTCACGCACACTGAAGCCGGCTACGGCACCCGAGCTTCGCATAACGCGCCGATTCCGGAGGAGGTGCAAAGATACGCTCGCGAGCACGGTTTAAAAGTCAAGCTCGCCGACGGTAACTATGAATATCACTTGATCGCCAACGGGCGAGACAAACTGATCGCATCCGTCGATAGCCGGACGCCCTTGAAGGACGGCTTCAGGCAGGTCGACGATCAAATCAACCCTCTTGTGCACCAAAAGATGGCAGAGCTGAAAGCGAGATTTGGAGCGGACTTCAGTACCAACAATGAGTACGCGAGTTTCAAGGACGACCGCGGGCATCACAAAATTCCGTGTCGCGAGCCCGATCTGAAGGAGTTGGCAGCCGCGGAAGCTGCGCTGAGCAAAAATGTACGCGGCAGTGGCGCAGCGCCGAAGCTCTATTTCCTCAAGCACAACATTGATGGATACTACGGAGCCGATGCATTGACAGGCAAGGATGAATCCGGTCGAAAAGCCATATTCATTCAATCGTCATTTGCATATGAGCGCGCCACCAATGCAGATGGAACATATCGCGGCAGATCGATGGAATACGTCCTCGCGCATGAGTTGAATCACGCTGCTCGATTAGACGATCCCGGGCACAGCCGCGATAACAGTCCGCTCGCGCCCGCCACGCCTGAGGAGATCGCTCGCTACGATCGCACGGGCTGGTCCGTGATCGCGGACAAGTCCGGCAACAAATGCTGGGCTCTGCGCGGCAAAAACGGCGAGTATTACACCCTTGTGGACACCTTTGCTGATGCGGAATGGGTTCGCGTGAACAAGAATGGCGAGTTGCTGCGCGGCGATGGCAAGCCGTTTCCTCCCGATGATCTTCGAGATCCTGAGAAATACCGAGCCCTTCTCGAGGCGGACAGCTTCCTGCGCTTCGACCAAGTACGGCAGCGCGCGAAAGTAACACCTCCGACTTCCTGTTTCACCGGCCCTGAGGAAGAGCTGTGCGATGCGGAGGCGCTGTTCCATGATCGGGATAAACGAGCATGGTTGCTGCGTTTATCACCTCAAGTGTACGATGTGGCGAAAGAGCTCGATCAAGAACGCATCGATCGCTCCTACGGCAAAGGTGCAGATGGTAAGCCAATCAAGGTTCGAAACTCTGACGGCGAAATCGTCGATGCTACGAATGAGAATCTCGAATCGATTCGGCAGTTCGAGGAAGACGGAAAGAAGATTCCACCGCGCAAATATTGAACGGACTCCAAAGTGGGGACAGCTGGGATCTTGATATGCGCTTTTACTTCAGAGTGTCTGCCGATTTCGGGCTGGCATCCGATTTAGCTGTGGTATCCGATTGAGCGGTGGCATCCGACTTAGCCGTGGCATCCGATTGATTCTGCGATCCGGAGTTAAGTGCTGCCTCACAGGTTTTCAGTCCGTTTATAGCATCAACGTCTTCCGGTTTGAGCGCCAAGACCTTTTGGTAAGCCTTTAAAGCGCGTCCGTAGTCTTTCTTTTGTTCCAGACAAGTTGCCATATCCAACCAGATCATTGAGTCATCCGGACGCATTTTTGCAACTTGCAGATATTTTGCCAGAGCTTCGTCATACTGCTTTTGGCTTTGCAATCGAACCCCGGCGTTTCTCAAAACTTTGGCTTCATAAGCCAATTTTTCTTCCGGCAATTTGCTCAGTAACTTCTGCGCCATTGGATTTCCTTTTGCAATTGTCAGCGCCTTTTCGAATTCAGCCTGGGCATTTGAGAAGTCCCCGGTTAACTCATATGCTTGTCCCAATCCAATATGATTTTCTGCGCACTGACTGTCTGTTGAGACGACTTGCTGCCAGCATTTGACGAGCAATTTAGCTGCATCGGTGTTTCCTGAATTTGCCTTCAGTGATTCCACCAGAGCTGTTATGGCGCGCTGGGGATCGCCTCTCTTGAGCAGGCACTCGCTCATGCTTTTGTAGATGTCGGAGCGTTCTGCCGAAGAAAAACCTGGACCTGCATGCTTGTGAGACCTATTGTTCTCGGCCTCTAGTGCAGCGGAATACTCGGCAATGGCGCCGTCCCAATCTTCAGTTTCCCTTGCCTCCTGGGCAAATAGCAATCGCGTCTTGGCAGAGTTAGGGTCCTTGCCCATGCCCCGGATCAGCGCAGCGATGTTGTCCTTTGTCGTTTGATTAGCGCGATCGATGACCAGGCACTTACGAAACCACTTCAGCCTTTCATCATCGTCGAGAGTTACTGTCAGCGCATAATTGTTGTACGCGATTGCCAGATTCTCGCGTGCAATACGATAACCAGGTTTGCACTTCAAAGCCTCCTCCAGCTTTTTGATGGCAGTGGCGTAATCCTTCTTCGACAAAGCAGTTACACCCTGGTTGTTGAGTTCAGCGGCTTGCTTACTCCGCGCATCAGAGACAGGACCTGAAGGCTCTGTGATGGACAGCGGTAACGCGGATGAGAGAGGCTTCGTCGCGGCCACATTCTTGAAGCGTGAAACTTGCACAGTGGAGCAAACGTTATAGTCAAATTGAAACTGAACACCCTCTGCCTCCAGGGCTCCGCTTGGTAGCGGATCGAAATTGCATTGCTGCACTGTTAAAAGCGCGAGCTTGTCGAAAGCAGCATTGTGGGAGGATTTATCAAGAACAGGCTCGATTGTGGAACCATCGCGCATGATCTGGAAGCGCACTATAGTGTGCAGACTTTCAGGCGACTTGGGGGGCGACCAATGTGATCTGATGGTTCGCTGGACCTTGGACATGTATCCAGTAAAGTCAATCTTGGGTAGGGGAACCAGGATCGGTCCTGAATCTGTGGTTGGTGGAGGGAAGGGTCCGCATTTTTTTGCCAGCTCGACAGCCTCCTCGTCCAACGATTTGTCTCCGGAAGTCTTCGATACATCCACACTTGCGATGCTGCCATCATTGCTAATTTTGATGCTCAAAGTCGGTCCAGAACCACCGTTTTGCGCGGCCCATTTACCTGCCACTGCTTGCTCCACCGCAACTCGATAAAGCAAGGAACGTTTGGTGTTAGCATCGAGAGATGCAACTTTGGCTTCTGAAGAATTCCCGCACTGAGCGATAATCAGCAACGATACTGGCGTGAGGAAAGCTAAGCGATTCTTCAGCACGATCGGTCCCTCGTAGCGATTACGAGTACCAAATGCCCAGGCAGACCATTCCACAAACGCCGCCCCAGAGATGCCATTGTGGACATGGACAGGATCACAAGCTCAACGGAATGTCCATCACTCAGATTTCGCCTCGCGCACGAGGACATCAATTTTGTCATTGAGATCTTTCAATTCCGCTTCCTTACTGTCTGTTTCACCGAGGCTCTGAAGCACATTCATGGCTCGTTCGGAAAACTCGAGACATTCCCTGAGTTTTTGCTGCTGCTTGTAGCAAAGGGCGATATTGTAGAGCGCGAGCGCGTGCAGCTCATTGGGTGACTGAACTAACAGTGTCTCCTTATGGGTGAATTCGGCGACATGATCGATGGGATTGGCAAGGTTGAGATCGGCTTGCGATACGACCGCTCCGGCAAGACGCGCGCGCGCCTCCACCGCCTTGCCTGCATACTCGATGGCAAGGGCGATTTCACCCTGCGCCATATAGGACATACTGACCTCCAGAAGCATGCAATAACAAAATCGGCCGTCAGAGGAATCGGCAAGGCGCTCTTCGAGCTGAACGAGCATCTCATTAGCTTCGCATAACAAACCAATTGAGATAGCGTAGTCGATTAGCCTGGTTCTTAGGACTATGAAAACATAGCGAAGAAAATGCTCGTATTCTGAACGCGTAGCGAGGATCGGAATAATGCGCTGTAGCTTTTTCTTGATTCTCAGCGCCTCCTTCGAGCCTTTTCGAATCCGCTTATCAGCTTTGCCAAACAGGTTTAGCGCCAAGAGCAAGAAATGATAATGGTAATTGATAACAAGAGGATGCAATGCCGGAATTTTCAGAAGGACGCTGTCGATCCAGCAAGCCAG
>JAJPJO010000048.1 GCA_021324135.1 Pseudomonadota bacterium | reverse complement strand
GAACCATCAGCCGGATCAGGCGCAATCTCTCTGTCAAAAGTCGCCCCGTCCTCTGTAATTGCCTTGCCTACTAAGATCTCTTCGCATACAAGAGTGGCTTGTGAGGCCTTGTTCCTTGCGATGAGAACCTTCCGCTTCGTATATGTTCGCTGAACGCCATTTTCGAGATCCTCAAGCTTGCGTCGAATTCTTGCGATTTCCTCTTGAAGTTGCTCTAGCTGTTCTTTGAGCTCACCGGGCGGAGCGTCAGCGCTTTCTAAGGCCTTTATTTTCTCCATCAGCTGCGTTTCCGCCGCCAGTGCCTTCGCGAGTTTCTTCCGGATGAGTAGAAGGTCGTTTTGGAGCTCATTATAGGTGGTGTCGAGCATGAACTGAGGATTCTCGACATTGCCGAGCAGTGCTTGAATCATTGCCTTGAAGACCATCGAAATTCGTTCAAACATTTGCTGGCTATGCCAGACTAGTCACGTCAATTTCCAGTGTACCTTATAGTCCAAAGGCACGCACCCGGTCGTCAGCTCAAAGTAATTGTCCACGAAGCCATTTAGCAGTCTTTGCGCCGGGTCTCAAGCGTAGCGACAAAAAGCCAGATGATCGTGAGAGTTGGCAATTTGCTGTATTTGCCCACCTGCTTCAACGGTTTGCCCTCACCCGGCTCTGTGAAACTCTGTTTAGCGCATTTGTCACGTCGCCGCCTTGTCCACCGGGGCCAAATGCTTTTGTGATCGGCGCCCAGACGCCATAACCGATTACAGCGTAACTGATCAAGAAAGTTATGACTGCTCCGCAACTAATTAAGGCGAGTAAGCTGGCGTGCTCTGCAAATATCTTTTGCAACCTCAAACAGGTCATCTGGCGCAAGGATATGGTGAGCGGGGCAGCAATGAGGATCGCTAAGATGACACCAAGGAGATGAGTACCGTCGAAAGCAAAACCGAGCAAGGTACAGAGAAGCACGCACAGAATGCCTACTGCTGGCCAGTTCCATTGCTTTTGCTTCCGTTCCATGCAACCATCTCCTGCCTACATTTTGACACATGCAGCCGCATGACGAACATAAGCCGTCGCCAGCGTCAAATTATGAAAGACCCATGCACAACTCAATCGTTTTAAATTGAAACAAAATCACCAGGAGTATTCGCGCTTGACGCACGCTGAAGCCTGGTATCGCGGATGGTGCTATCCATGTCAATGTTCGCTGTTTTTTCGCGCCGGCCCAGAATTATATCCGCCAATCATTCAGCTCGATGATTCAAAGGCTCCAGTTGATCCAATCATCAGTCAGTTTCCATGACGGATCTTGTCTGTAGAAAAGTTTCGAAGCCATTTGCTGGTCAATTGCTGCCAGCTCGTCAGATCCCAATTTCCGATACACATCTGCTCGCAGATGATATGCCAGTCCTAAGTGGCGAGTCAATCCAATCGCACGCGAGAAATCTTCTACGGCAGAGTCGTATTGTCCGATTTGAGCGTATGCGTAACCTCGCGCGCAATACGCCAGATCCGGCAACTGCGAAATTTCTATGACCTTGCTGTAGGTCGTGATGCTGGCGTCGAGGTTGCCTGCAGCCCGATAGGCTTCTGCAAGCCAAGCGTAGCCCCTACACGAAGGACCGACGCGAATGGCCCGATCGAAATCAGAAATAGCCTGCTCGTAATTATGCAATGCCATGCATGCTGACCCGCGGGCTAGCAAAGCCTCCGATGCAATTTTCTCGTCCAGACTTAGTGCTGTATCGTAGTCATTGATGGCATTTATAAACGCTTTGGCGGCGTCAGCGCTTGTTGAACCATCAACCATACTAGACACAGAACCAAGCTCAAAGTAGATTTGTCCTCGTCTTAGGTAAGACTGTGCATTCCTTGGGTTCAAGCGAATAATGTCATTGATATTGCCCAACCCGGACTGCAGGCTTGTCCGTCGATTGGAGTACCAATCCATTTTAGCTGCGTCATCAGGTTGAGTGACTAGCGCATCAGCAACAAGTATGGCTACGTGATCCAACCAAGCTGCAGGCGACTGATCTGCAACGCATGCACATTGTGTGCTTTTCAAAAGGTAATCGATCTCGCTATCGCGCTTTGTCTGCTCAAGAGCAAGAAGTTCTTTGATTTCACAAAGCAACGCGCCTGGCTTGCATCGTGGATCGTCTCGATTAGCCACCACATAGGCTTTGACCAGTGAGTCCTCATCAGGGTAATCAAAGGACCAGTCCTGATGAAATTCACTCAGAAGTTCATAGATATTTTGAAACTCGTAGACTGTCCCCACCTTTTCAATGTACCTCATCACAGTCCAAAGACACGCTCACACTTGCGCAACTTTTCCTTTCCGCCAGTGTATAACAATCAGTACGTCGTACCGAGGGCAAGCTGATGGCAATAACTGCAAAAAGAGGACTGGTGGTGGCAGCAGCGCTCGTTTGTGCCGGGTTGACAGGCTTAAATCTAGAAGCAAGCGCCAAACCGTTTGGCTTTTGGAAGGAGATGAACGAGCAGAAGGAGGCGGCGCTGCGGTGCGAAGCCGAAGGCAAGTGGAAAAAGATTCATTGGCGTTCAACCATGGATGAGGTCCTGATTGATGCATCCAGGACCAACAAGCCGATCCTGGTGGTCCTGGTAGTCGGCAAGGATGCTCAAAAGGGCGCAAAAGACTGTTGACTGGGCGGACGCGTTACTCGAGGCAGTTCGCTCTCAGATGACAAAGTAATAGCGTACATAAATGATCACTTTGTGCCTATCGAATTGAACATCACCGATCAGGGATTCCCAAATAACGTGAATGGACTGAAGGCCTGGAAGATGGCATTCAATAGCGCTCGCTGGACTCATTATGCCTTCGCTACATCGGTGGTTCTCACCCCGGACGGCTCGAAACAGCTGGGCTCCAGCGGAGGCGGATTTGCCTGGCAGTGGAAAACAGCCGCCAACTATCATGCCGACCGTTATCTGAATTTCTTGACAGATGCGATGAAGCGTTTCGATAAATCAGAAGTTGCGTCTTGATCCTTGAGGAGTCGAGTCTTGATCCCTGAG
>JAJPJO010000067.1 GCA_021324135.1 Pseudomonadota bacterium | reverse complement strand
TGTTGAGTGGCGTCAAACGGTCGGACTAAGCTTACCTAAATCCGCGCTACGGACTTGGGGAAACCACGACCATGCCGTTCAACGGTTGAGCGTACGCGCTTCGCCAGCGCGGTCGTCAGGACGTTCGCCGTGAAGCGCCATCCCCAGTTGCCTTTTGCTACACCCGGTGTGTTCATCAAGCCCTCTTTTCCGAGCCCGAGAATGTCCTGGAGCGGGAAGGCAGCCAGGTCGGCGGCTGAAGCCAGACAGGCTTCAATCATCACCCAGTTGATTTCAGCCGAGCGCACATCATAGTAGGAGCGCACGCGGAACCGTTCGCGCCGCGAGAGAGTCTCCCACCAGTGCTTTGTGGTTTTGTTGTCGTGCGTGCCTGTGTAGACGACGCAGTTGCTGGGGATGTTGTGCGGCAGATGCAGGTCGTGCAAGAGCAGCTTGCAGACCAGCCTGCGCAGTGTTTGGTGACCATGAGGGATGCAGCTCAGAATCCAGAAGCCGACCAGTGCACACCAGCCGCCCCCGAAGCCGAACTGCAAGACGCGCATGCCCGGCAAGCCCAGCTTGTCGCGAAGGCTGCGGACACGCTCGGTGATGAGGCCGAGGTCTTCAGCGATGATTGGCGACGAGGCCGCAGATGAGCCAGCCGGTGGCTCGCTGAGACCAAGCCGTTCTCTCATCGTTTGCACGAGTTCGAGACCCGGCGCATCAACCCAGACGCCCTTCTTGGCGTTGCTTGCCGTCGCCTCGACTTCCCAGGCTTGATCGAGACCCCGGAAGTGATCGATGCGCACGGTGTGGACCAGGTCGAGCGTGGCACCCAGGCGTTCGACCCACCAGGTGAACCGGTCAGCGCGCATGGTAATCCAGTTGTAGTGCGGATTGCCCCATAACTGCCCATCCTCGCTGAAATAGTCCGGTGGAACCCCGGTGACGACGAGCGGCAGGCGATTGGCGCCCAACTTGAACAGTTCTTGATGCGCCCAGACGTCCGCCGAGTCGTAGCTGACGAAGATGGGGATGTCGCCGATCAAGCGAATGCCCAGGTCTTCGCAGGTCTGTCTGAAGAGCCGCCACTGCCTGAAGAAGATGAACTGAACGAATTTCTCGTAGTCCACGAGTTCCCTCAGTTCTTCCTGTGCCTGGCGCAGCTCCTGGGGTTGGCGCGTGACGAGGCTCTCGGGCCAGAGATTCCAGGGTTGATCGTGGAAGCGCTGTTTGAGCGCGCAGAAGAGCGCGTAGTCGTCCAGCCAGTAGGCCGAGCGCTTGAGAAACTGCTCGTACTGTTGGCGCAGATCTTGAGCGGCACCGCTTTGCCAATGCCTGAAGGCAATGGTCAGCAAGTCCCGCTTGTACTGGCGGACGCGATCGAAATCGACCTTGTCGCGCGGGAATGCCGGCACGGGCTGAAGGTCGGTGTCGCTGAGCAATCCGTCGGCCACCAGCATGTTCGGGCTGATCAGCCGCCAGTTGCGAGCGAAGGCAGAGCGACCCGTGTAGGGGCATTCGCCGTCTGCAGGGTCAGTGAGGGGCAAGAACTGCATGTCCAGTCCGGCGGCGGCGAACCAGGGCGCCAGACGGATCGCTTCTTCGATGTCTCCAATGCCGAATTCGCCGGGCAGGGAGCTGATGTGAACTATGGTGGCACATCTTCGCATAAACACTTCCTTTCTCGGTTCGAGGCTATGGGCGCTCATTCTCCGGACTCGAAGGTGCCGGATGTTAGCGCCAAACTCGACGATTTTTTTGTTTTCGAACGTGCGGTCCTTCAGAGGATCAAGTCCCGGACTTGCTCTGGACCCGATAACAGATGAGAGAGCCCGTGAGGCACTCTGTCATCATTGGCAAACTAGACATTCAGTCTGTTGGTGGTTTCTATTTCAAGCAAAAGCAGTGAGTGAAGTGACTAAATCGACCCTAATGAAAGACTTTATTTGAGAGAAGTGATCTGATCGAAATTGATACATAATTTACGGGGTGAAAGGGCAAAGTGAACGCTCCGACTGGTTCGCACGAGCTAGCGCCGCTCACGGCAAGTTATCCGCGACTCTAAGTAGAACCGACCTGCAAGCTCGAAACTTGTTATTCGAATCAATAACAAGAGTGTTTTTGAATGCCACTACATATGGTGCAGGAAAACCGCTTGCCTGCCGGCCGACGCCCATCGTATTAAATTCCGCTCAAGAAGCCGCTTTTGGGGGTTGCCAGGAAGAATGGCTTTTAATACTATTAGTCCAGGCATCAAGGCATACTCTGGCGTCAGCGTTCCGCGCCCAGGCGGAATGTTGTCGGCATTCGCGGGAGCGCATCATGTCCAACCACACATCAACAGCCAACCGGCGAACGAGCAGTTTTGCCAGCCGGTTATTGCACAAAGCGCTGAAAGAGCGGGACAAAAAGGGAAGACTCGAGCAAGCAATCCCCAGCCAGGAAACCGCCATAAAAGCAGACTCCGCAAACCACAAGGAAGTCACCGCAGGAGAAAGTCAGGCGCGTTAATGCCTTCCGTTCTTTCGGCTGACGAGATAATTGAAATCGCCGCGGGGCGGCTCGCCCAGGGCATGGTCCCCGAGGATCTGGGACCGCTTTCCATCGACACCCGCTCCGGGGTCGAAGGAGCCTGGTTCGTGGCACTCAAGGGAAAAACTTACGACGGGCATGACTTTCTGGGCGATGCCTTCACCGGCGGTGCGCTCGGATGCATCGTTGAAGAACGGCATAGCTACCCCCTTCCCAGCACAAACTTTCCATTGATAGCGGTCAGCGATACCCTTGTTGCCTTAAAAGACCTGGCCAGAAACTGGAGGCGACGGCTTGCCACTAAAGTCATTTTTGTAATTGGTGCTGAAATTGCTCGCTCGCAAGCGCTTGTTCAGTGCATTGCCAAGCTGATCTCATCTCGTTTTGTTTGCAAAGCTATCGACGCCAGCGCTTCATCGGAAGCCTTTTTCGAATTGGTTTCGCTGGAGGAGGAAAGCGCCTTCGTTGCCGTCAGTTTTGATCCGCCCGGGCTTGATGATGTCGAATTTCTGGCAAGCGCCTTTTGTCCTAACATCGTTTGCTTGATCGATGAGCCGTTTGGTTACATGCGAATTGCAGCTGAGAGCGAGCAGTTAAAAGCGGCTGCAACCGCGGTAATTTCGAGCATGGACAGACGCCCGGGACTGATTTTGTCCGCCTGCAGCGACAGCCCGTGCCTCCCTGATTTGTCGGGCGTCGAGCGACATGCCGTGCGCCTCTATCGCGGTTCGAGCTCCAATCAGCAAATGCAGGGACCGTCGTCCGCAAGCTCTGAATGTTTCATGCCGACGGCAGAGGAAAGCTGGTGTATTGCCGAAGTCTGCAAGAACTGCGGCATACCGGACGATATCATATATGGTGCGTTCGTCTGAGCGCGCATTAGATGCCGCGTATCTGAGCTGCTCATAGATAGTGCGTCTGTCTCAGCTGCTCAAATATGGCGCTGCTGCATTTCGTGTTTTGTGAATATCCCGCGGCTGCGCGAGATCATGTGGTAGAGCTGTCGTGTCAGCCACATGGTGCCTGGCAAGATGTAGAGAACGGCCGCGATTTTACCGAACGGCAAATTCTTCAGAATTATCGGTATCGCCTCCGGACCATCCCAGCGGACGCAGCACTCGTCGAAGAGAAACAGGCTCCACGGGCAGCGATCGAGCTCGTCGATTAGCTCTTTGGCTTTTGGATTCGTCGAGTCGCGGTCGACGAAAGTGAAGATGGCTTGCTTGTCCCACCACTTCAGCAGGGCAGCTAAATTGCGCACGACGCGACAGCGCTCATCGCACACGATCGTAAATGCAAAGGACTCCCGGCTTCTATTGGCAACTGTGTCCATGTCAAGCGCACCTTTCGTTGTCAGGTTTTTTGGAGCTAATTAATTTTAGCATCGGTTCAGGTTTGTCGATAGTTATTGCCGGCATTTTCTTGGACTTTTTTCTCAAGTCAAGAGTCTCTTGAAAACCGGTTGCGTTGCGCGTTTTCCCGTGTCAATTGATGACGAAGTCAAGCAGCAACCTGTTCCTGAGATAATAGCCATGCATATATAGCGAATAGCCGGAAATCGATGCCGTGCGAGCCGGCAAAATGGTGTTTAGAATCTTGAAACCACGCGACGTCGCACCACATATGGTGTCATCGTAGTCGTGTTAAGTTCCCGGTCGCGGTCGTTTAGTATGGACCGTTTTATTTATTTGGAGCACCCAAGCCGCTTCCCTGAAGCACATCGAAATACTTCATCAGCCCCGGAACTGCCCCGTTCGAAGTAGCAGGATGGATGACACTCGCCAGGCTCTTGAGTCGCTTGTAATCGGCTGGAGGCTTGAGCAACTCAGGATTGACTGTCGTCCTCGAGACCTCCAATGTCTTGAGCTCCGTCACATCAGCATTATGGGTATCGGTAAAAGTCAGTTTCAACGGCACACCGGCAAGGGGTGGCAGCAAATACAAAAGATAAATCGCCTTTTGAATATTAGGGCTCAGCGGCAACTCCGACGAGCACCAGAAGCTGACCTTCCGCATCGACTGACCGGATAGCGAAAACGTCCTGTCGCTATCGAGGCGCCCCGTTCCCTGTCCGCGATGCCCCGGCGCTAATCTGTAGAGATGAGCCTTGATACCCGCTACCGCTGTTGCCTGCCCGCTGTCTTGCATAGGCAAGTCCGCCAGGTAGCCATCAAGAACCGCCATGTTTGAATTCTGCTCCTGCTCGTATTTAGCAAAATCAGTCTTGTAGTAGGTCTTGAAGCCGGTGTTGTACACCAGTACCTCGCCCGTTTTTCCATCAATACATGTCACCAGTTCTTTCTTGGGTCGAATCTGCCGGAGCATATTCTTCGAGACGATTACCGTTTGTTTCCCATACAGTTTCGACTCCTGGACCAGCGTCCAGGCTTCCTCTTTGGAAAACGCCGGTGAGCCTGCGGCAACACAAAGCAGCACCACAGCGGCGATTGAGGCGGACACGAACGAGCATTGCGCGGCTTTCTTTTGCATGAGCTCTATATTCCCGCTCCTGAGCAAAGCGCTATCTCAGGCTCACTTCTTTGGGTCGCCTTCACAGCAGGAGCCATCCTTGCGCAGTTTTCTCTTTGGCGGATTTTGTGAGGAGCCGGTTTGCGAAGCGTTGTCGGGGTTTATCGATCCGAGCTCACCCACGTCCTTGTGCTTGAATTTGCTGCTCCCTTTGTAGAGGCGGCTCGCTTTGTACTTTTGCAATGCCTCGCTTTCCACCTCGAAGGGGTATTCCTTCTCGTAGCGTTTGTCGATGATTTTTTGAATCTGAGCCAGCGACTTGCCTTGTTTGTGATACTTGAGGGCAAGGATCGCCTCTTCCTGGCAGATTCTGCAGTCAACACCATGGTCGCTGGTAAAGCAGTCGAGCAAGCTGCCGTGGCAATCCGTTAAATCGCAACCGCAGTAGCAGAACAGCTTGTCGCAAATGTCCGGCACTTCTTTTGCGGCTGCATATCCGGCTTTGACGAGCCCGATGTAATTGTTGGGATCGAGCACCGGTTTGGGCGCTCCGGGCTTCGCAGCAGAAGAGGCGCTGGCAATCGAGCCGCTGCCGGTCGAGTCGCTGCCGGTCGATCCGGGCTTTGCCGGTTCGGCCGAGGCCGCGCCTGAAACGAGTGCCGCAAGGGCGAGCGCTAATATGGATGAGTTGGTTAGAGAGTTCAGGGTGGTGCGAGCTGCCATTAAGGTTCCTCTGAGACACGAGCCTCACACTCATAATATAAGCAATCTTTTGAATGCGGTGTGGTTGACGCCTGAGCTTGGCGGCGCACATTCGATTGGACTTATATGACCACTTTTGGCGCAAAAATTGTCATACGTGTCCTTTTTTGGTCAAAAAATGACACGGATGCAAAGAGTAAAAGTGTCACATATGACCAATTTCGTCGAAAAAAGTGCCACGTAAGTCCACTTCTGAAAGAGCGCGTGAAAAGGGGCGGGCGAAGAAGGAAGCGTAAAAGGGGCGCGTGAAGAAGGAAGCGTAAAAACGGTCGCGTGAAAAACGGTCGAGACTTAGTAACCAAACGATGATGGGAGCCAATACTAATCAACTCTCAGCTGGCTTGCGCGTTAGATTGAACACTTCGCCGCGGCTTGCACGCTGGAGGTTTGCAGGCGTGATCAAAATCTCGTTTCCCCACACGCCGGCGCCGACACCGAGCACCTCTTCGCTCATCAGAGCCTCGTCGATGATTGAGCGGAATCCATCAGGCTGCCAATGAAAGGGCGGAATAGAGCCAATTTCATAGCCCGTAATCCTTTTAACATCCTCAGGCTTCGCCAGGGAGATATTTCTCGAGCCGAGCGCTTTTTTCAGCAGTCCGGAAACGGCATTTTGGTCGGCTGCAACCATTATCAGCGAGTAGACACCCTGATCGGTACAGAAAATCAGAGTTTTTACGATCTGGTCTTCGCGAAGACCGAGGACCAGTGCGACATTCGCTGCACCTTTCTCGGTCGAGTCGGGAAAATTGCGCGTCGTGTAGTCGATCTGGCGCTCGTCCAGATAGATATGCGCAGGAAGCTTGTCCGTTGTTTTTTGCACGTTCGTGATCCTGATGGAGATGGGACTGCCTAAGAGAGCGACCGGGACCGTACATGATACCAGTGCACCTGGCAAGGTTGGGCCATGCGCCATGTGTGAGAACGGCCAACTGCATTAACTTTGCCTGGACCGGCACCAGGAGCCTTTCGGCGGCGGTGATTTCCTGTTTGAATCGAGTTAATAACCGTTTATGAAAACACACAATCGCAAACATAACATCAATCCAATCGTTCTAAAGATCAACCCCATCACCGGCAGCACAGTTCTTACTGTGTTTTCCGATGGCAAACGGCGCACTGCTCATGAGGACAATTCCCTGCGCACGGCGTATCACTCCGCATATCAGGAAATGTGCCGCGAGCGCATCAGGACCCTGGCGGTTTTCATCGGCTCCGATCGGAAACCCAGGAAGATCGAGATTGAGCAAGTTGCCGCCTTCGCGTGCATCGAACTCGATCCTTCCC
>JAJPJO010000080.1 GCA_021324135.1 Pseudomonadota bacterium | reverse complement strand
GATATGCTACAAACCCGTAGCCCCTGACAGGGTGGCTCTCTTAGAAACCAAGGGCGAGTGGCGGAATGGCAGACGCGCTAGACTTAGGATCTAGTGTAGCAATACGTAAGGGTTCAAGTC
Source organism: Pseudomonadota bacterium (assembly GCA_021324135.1). GTDB lineage: Bacteria > Cyanobacteriota > Vampirovibrionia > Obscuribacterales > Obscuribacteraceae > JAJPJO01. The sequence continues at coordinate 2,882 of JAJPJO010000080.1, read as the reverse complement.
CCTTCTCGCCCACCATCTACGTTTCCGCCGAAAGGCGGTTTTCTTTTTGGGGGACTTTCTTAACCTCGGATCACGCCTGGATCACCAGGGAATAAATGGGAATGGTGGCATATCAAAATGTCTCGATGGCGAAAATTACTTGCTGGTTCGCCTTGAGCGCAGCTCCTCAGCCGCCCGTGACAGGGTGAGTATTTCCTTCTTAGACAAGCCGAGCCCACGTTCGAGCACAGTTTTATCAGCTAATGATCTCGCTTCAGAGAATCTCTTCTGCCTTAGCAGCGCATCTACTTCGCTGGATAGCTCGTCAAGCTTCGCTTGACTTATCGCAGGGAGTGCTATCACAGCTCGCCTGACTTCACTGGGCTCGAGCTTTAGCATTCCGCCTCCCAAGGTGCGGCCCTCAAGTTCCGCGCTGAGCGCAGACAGAGAGGTTTGCCATAAGGCAGCAACATGCTTTATGTTGCAGCCAGCTTGGGGTAATGCGTGCAGAATATATAGGCTGTTCGGAGCCACGACTTTGGCTTTGTTAGCCACTATATGTGGTGCGCGCCCACTCATATAGGCAAAGAATCCATCCGGCACGCACACGCTCGGCACGCTAAACCACAAAAGTCGGTTCGTGCATTTGTAGGTTTCGGCTACACCTAATCTCTTCCCGTAGTTAAGGTATTTCCGAAGCCCTCCGCGTATCTGACTCTCACTTTCAATGTGAAGCAGGTAACCTGATTCAAAGGTCTTCAAGCCCTGTTTCCAATCTTTGTTCGTGTACTGCAGTCCACTCAGCGAGCGTCCTCGTCGAACAGATCTTTTTAGCACCTCGCCTGGAATATCCCAGTACTCTATTTCTTCTTCTGACACATGGAAGAAATCGTTGGCGCCCGTGACATAGCCAATGCGCACATCCATCAAGTCGCCGATTCGCGAAACTAGATCATTCTCTCTAAGCTCTCGATAAAGATTACGAGCGCTGGCACTTATAAAGTGTTCTTGTATTCGTTCCGTTTTGGTCAGAATCAGCTTTGCACTTTTCTTCTTGCTGTACGGATTCCCTAGTTCGGAAGCTCCTCCGTCCCGCTCGAGATGCGAAAAATCATCGAGGTCTGTCACCAGGAATTGTTTGCAGGAGCCTCCGAAATCTTCAGCAAGCAAGAGAATCACATCCTGCTCGAGGTGTGGGAACAGGCGCTTCTTGAACGCAACCATTCTTACCTTGCCAAAGACGTTCTCTAGGTGCGACAGAATTGGGCGCGCGTATGACGCAAATAACAATTCAATCGGTAACACCATCCCGAGCCGCCCACTCGGCTTGAGAAAAGAGATACTATGCACAAGGAACGGAGCCCAATAGCTGGACAATTCATTCAAAGCAACTGCCGACTTGTGCGCTTGCTTGAGCCCCTTCGTGCGCTTCGACGATGAGAGACGCTGGTACCGAATGAATGGCGGATTTCCCACAATCGCGTCTAGACAAGGCAAGTCGCGGTCCAGTTTTACGTCAAAGAAATCCGCCCGAATCAACTTATTGCAGTCTACGAGGGTCTCGCTTGACAATTCGCGAGCAGTTTCTCGATGCATGCGCTTGTCGATTTCGACGCCGTACAAGTAATCGACTGGATCCACTCCAAGGTTTTTGAGTTTCTGTGCGCCAGCCCGTAAGAACACACCAGATCCGAAGCTTGGATCGAGCAGGGTTTTCGACGTCCCGGCAAGTATCCAATCAACGAGAAAATCTGCGACTGCACGATCGGTATAGTAGGCGCCGAATTCTTTAGCGCGCTCCGCGTCGGCGAGCTGTCTATTATCGGTAGAGATAAGTGGGCTCATTCCTGCGCTGCACCGACACCAAATACATCGATAGCATAAATTAAAACTGTTCTCGGTAACAGAGCAAAGAACAACCGGAAAAGTCTGCATGAGTCAGGCATCTGTACAGTCTTCCATCAATGGCGATAAAATTAATGTCCTCCAAGGAGCTGGTTGCCAACAGCTGGCAAGCCTGCAACTCTGAGAAGTGCAACCGCAGACGACAAACGGAGAAGCTCAATGCCTGAAGCCACATTGGCTCGGACGCAGATACCTGAGCCAGGACAATTAGTTCAGGTCCGCCAGCGGTTGTATTTGATCGAAGATACTGTAGCTCCAGCCAAAGAAGGCGATGCTACGTTGGTACGAATGTCATGTCTGGATGATGACAATCAAGGGCAAGCGCTCGATGTCCTCTGGGAAATCGAAATCGACAAGCGAATTCTCAAAGCAGAAGACTGGGACCGAATATGTGAACGCGGTTTCGATGAAACAAAAATGTTTGCCGCGTATCTAAAGACCCTGCGGTGGAATTGCGTTACGGCCACAGATCCGAAATTGTTCCAATCCCCGTTTCGGGCCGGCATCAAATTGGATGCTTACCAGCTCGAGCCGTTGAGAAAAGCGCTGTTGCTTCCTCGCGTCAATCTACTTATTGCCGATGACGTTGGCTTAGGCAAGACGATTGAAGCCGGGCTAATAGTGAGAGAACTCCTGCTCCGCAAGAAGGTCCGCGATGTAGTAGTCGCATGTCCTCCTTCGATGCTTTACCAGTGGAAAGATGAGCTGGAGAGCAGATTTGGACTGCAATTTGAAATTGTCGATCGAGATTACATGCAGGAGATACGCCAAGATAGAGGCTTCGCGGTCAACCCTTGGACGACAAATTCGAAATTCCTGATCTCACAGAGGTTACTGATTGACGAGCACTACGCAACTCCATTGCGTGATTGGCTAGGCACTATCAGACCAGGTTCATTACTCATCTTAGATGAGGCTCATCACGCGGCGCCTGCAAGTGGTCAGAAGTACGCGATAGACTCACAAATCACCAAGGCTATAAGGGAATTGGCAAGACG
>JAJPJO010000444.1 GCA_021324135.1 Pseudomonadota bacterium | reverse complement strand
GGGATAGACCTCAAAATGCCTGCCTGTCTTCTCGGGTAGTTACTGGAATTCCGGTCACGGTGGAAACTCTTTCGCGAGTAGAAGCAGCCGAGCGGTATGTACGATCCCTGGGCTTCAAAGTCTTGCGCGTTCGCCACCACGGTGAAAAGGCGGTGGTGGAGGTGGGCGCAGATGAGATTGGTCGTTTTGATGAAGCACCGAATCTGGTGCAGTTGATTCGCTCTCACTTGAGCGCTCTGGGCTATTCGGAAGTGACAATCGATCCCCGCGGTTATAGACGGGGAAGCGCAGTCAAGCCTGGAGAGGCAGTGGCTGCCGGCAGCGCCGTTAATGCCGAATTGACAATCCATGAAGACAAGGCTGCGCCGGCTTCAGTCCCGCCTGCCGAGGAGGTCGGTGCATGAACCCGACAAGATTGGAAAATCTGCTCAAGGCTGTTGCTGCAGGATCGACAACGGCGCAAGATGCAATCGATGAGTTGAAATCCCTGCCGTTTCAAGAAATGAATATAGCCAAGCCTGATCTGCACCGCAGTCTGCGCCAGGGTGCCTCTGAAGCCATCTTCTGTCAAGGTAAAACAGCAGATCAAGTAGTGGCAATCGCGCGCGAATTGTTGGCGGCTGAGCAGTCGGTGCTCGCCACCAGATGCGATACCGCTCATCGAGAGGCGCTCGAGCGCCATTTCGTCAACATGAAGTACAACGAGCTGGGACGCGTCGCCTCCATTGGAGCACGAGCGCTGTTCGAAGCCGGTCCGCTGGACGATCTGGTTGTTCTGGTGATAACCGCCGGCACCGCAGACTTGCCGGTGGCGGAAGAAAGCGCTGCTGTTCTCGAGCATTTTGGATTCTCTGTGAAGCGAGTCTACGATGTAGGCGTGGCCGGGCTGCACCGCTTACTGGCGCAGGTGAAGACGCTTCGCTCCGCCGATGCCATTATTGTTGCTGCCGGCATGGATGGCGCCTTGCCGAGCGTCATCGGCGGCATCGTTTCCTGTCCTGTTATTGCCGTGCCGACCTCTGTCGGATACGGCGCCAGTTTTGAGGGACTGGCGGCATTGTTGACGATGCTCAATAGTTGCGCCCATGGTATCACTGTCGTGAATATCGACAATGGCTTTGGCGCTGCAATGGCATTGATCCGCAATCTCGTGCGCTGGAACGAGCGCTCATCTATCGGCGCTGGCTCTCATTAAGTGCCGCCCTTGAGCCCGCCACCATATGCGGTGGCAGCCGTATGCGGCGAGTCCAGAATTTACGCGAACTGCGGCTTCAATCCCGATGGCGGATTCTCATCCGGACCTTGCTCCGTGCCGGGCGACAACTTGATCTTTTCGCCTTGCTCTTCGGTTGGAGCGCTGGCACTGGGAGGAGGCGGTAGAACGTCGGAGAACGGCGCTGATGGGTCTTCACCAGCCGCCAACCGGCGGTTCACTTCCTCGATAATGGCGTCCACTTCTGCTCTGTCCAGCGTTTCCTTCTCGAGCAATACCTTCACGATGGCATCCATGTGCGGGCGATGCTTTATGAGGAGATCCTTGACGCGTTTGTATTGAGCATCAATCATCGTGGATACTTCCTCGTCGATGATTGTAGCGATGTTCTCACCATAGTCGCGTTCGTGACCGAAGTCGCGACCGAGGAAAACATGTTCGTGCCGCTTGCCGAAAGTCTGCGGACCGAGTTTGTCGCTCATGCCGAACTCCGTGACCATGCGTCTGGCAATCTTCGTGCTTTTCTCGAGATCGTTTTGCGCACCGGTGGTCACATCGCCGTAAACCAGCTCCTCAGCCACTCGACCGCCAAGGCAAACGCCAATTTGATCGATGAGCTGCGATTTGGTTTGCGAGAGAATATCCTCGTCCGGCAAAAGCATTGTGACACCAAGGGCGAAACCACGTGGAATAATCGTCACCTTGTGCAGCGGATGCGCGTGCGGAAGAAGAATGCCCATGAGAGCGTGTCCGACTTCATGAAAGGCGGTCATCTCCTTTTCCTTAGGCGAGATGATGCGTGATTTTTTCTCGGGACCGAAGCTGACTTTATCGATTGCCAATTCGAGATCGTTCATATCGATTTCGCGCTTATCCTTGCGCGCGGCCTGGAGCGCCGCTTCGTTAAGCAAGTTCGATAGATCCGCGCCGGTGAAACCAGGCGTGCGTTTAGCCAGAAGTTTAACATCGACATCTTTGCAGAGCGGCTTGCCGCGAGCATGCACGGAGAGTATCTGCTCGCGCCCAAGTACATCGGGAGGATCGATCACGACTTGACGATCGAAACGACCGGGACGCAAAAGCGCTGAATCCAGAATGTCGGGTCTGTTTGTAGCAGCGACTACGATGATACCGGTGCTGCCTTCAAAGCCGTCCATCTCGACAAGCAATTGGTTCAAAGTTTGCTCGCGCTCATCGTGGCCTCCGCCAAGACCGGCTCCACGCTGGCGACCGACGGCATCGATTTCATCAACGAAGACGATGCAGGGAGCATGTTTCTTTGCTTGATCGAACAAGTCGCGCACGCGAGAGGCGCCCACACCGACGAACATCTCTACGAAGTCGCTTCCGGAGATGCTGAAGAAAGGCACTCCAGCCTCACCGGCAACCGCTTTAGCCAGAAGCGTTTTACCAGTACCGGGCGCGCCGACCAGCAGAACACCCCTGGGAATGCGGGCGCCGAGCGCCTGAAACTTCTCCGGGTTCTTCAGGAAATCGACGATTTCTTGCAGCTCCTGCTTTGCCTCGTCAATGCCCGCCACGTCATTGAAACTTACTTTGACTTTGTTGTCGACCATTAGCTTGGCTCTGCTTCTGCCGAAGCTCATCGCCTGATTGCCGCCTGATTGGGCGCTGCGGAACATCAGCAGGAGACCGACAATCACCAGAACCGGCAAAACGAACGAGCCGACCATGCTCAGCCAAACACCAGATTTGTCCTGGTCTTTGACCACCAGCGGTATGCCCGCCTGGTTCAACAACTCGATCAACTTTTCCTTGCCCTCAGCCGGGACGACGACCGGTTTGTCCTTCGGATCTGATTTGAATTTGACATGAATGGTATTGTCACCGTTCATCATCGAGATGCGCTCGATGTCCGATGGTTGATTCGGCTGGGCGTGCTGAATCAAATTGAGTAAGTGTGAATAAGTGACCTGCTCATCGCGATGACCAAGATTAGTCAAGGTGAAAACGAATACAACCAGGACTAGTAATAGTACGAAGACGGCCCACGTAGTACCGTATTTCTTCATTTCCTCTGCTCCACTTACCTCGTGCTCAGATTATATCATGATTAGATCTCGCCCTTTCTTGCAGTGCAATGGGTTTTCGGACACTCCATGTTTTGCAAGCCGGCTGATAATACGCGTTATAACAAATTTGCCGGAGCCATACTGGTCCCTCTTAATGAAATTATCTTGATTGCTCGCTCATGAAACGCGCGCCATTGACGAGAACCCGCTGCTCAGGCTGGCTGTATCCGAATCGCTCAGGCGATAACACCTCGATCACAATTAAGATCGATGAACTTGAGACTGTGCGTGGGTCGATCCTTAACTCTTAGCTTCTCGCTCAGACCTACCCCAGGCACCCAGAGCACCTCGGTCGTGTCAACCAGAACGACGGCTCGGCTCTGTTCTTGCTCGAAACCTCCGCCAGGGCGCTCGGCAGTCTCCATAAGCACGCGGGTATCGGCAAGCCGGTTCTTGTGTGTATGAAGATACTTCTTGAGGCGTACCAGCTCGCTCATGCCGAAAGGCTGAATCACATCGCCAGGTCTGCGCGTGCGCAGCGTCAACGGCTCTTGCACATGAGTGAGATCGACTAAAATCTCGAAGGCGTGACCAGCCGGAAAACCTTGCCGCACGCCTGTTCCAGCAGAGGCGCCTGCAAGCGGGCGCGCCAGCTTTTCAACTTGCAGACTTTTGTTCAGCCATGAGATCACGTTTGTGGAAAACGATTTATCGCCATCGGGAAGGCGAATCACAGTTTGACGCGTTCGCATGAACGCTGATGCATTGCCGTTTTCGCCATGATCTGGATTAAGCCAACGCAATTTGTCCGAGGAAACACGGGCCTCGCAAGTACTAGAAAGGCTGACCGCGCCACTGCCTTCATCGATCAATGCGAGCACAAGCTCAATGCGCTGAAAGTTGGGTTCCACGCCGTGACGTTCGAAAAGGCGAGCCATGATGCGGCGCTGCAGTGGCAATGCCAATTTGCGGCACGGCTCTAAAAGTATGTATTCTCCTTCTCGATCAGAGAAGTTCAGCTTTTTCATAGCCTCATCAGTTAAGCGGCTCAGGTAGTCCTCATCATCATGAAGAATAGTTCTCAATCGCTCCGTGCGCTCCTGCCAGCCGGGAAAACGTTTATCAATCTCAGGTATCAGATTAGTGCGAATAAAATTTCTGGCGAAACGATCGTCGAAATTACTGAGATCGACTCTGTGCCCCATCTGTTGCGAAGCCAGGAAGCGCTCGCAGGCGGTCTTTCGCACGCCCAGCAATGGGCGAATCAGATAAACGCCTTCATCCTGCTGCAACTCGCGCCGAGCGTCCATGCCGGTCAATCCAGCCGGAGACGTGCCACGCAATAAGCGAAACAACATTGTCTCTGCCTGATCATCGAGCGTGTGTGCCGTGAGAATGATCTTTGCGGCATGCTCTTTGGCTGTCTCAAGCAATTTTTCATAACGCCGCTCGCGCAATAGATTCTCAGACGGATAGTCTCTGCCTTTGGGCGCATCAAGTCGAATCGACACAAACTCGACGGCGAGCGAGTCGCAAAGCCGGCGGCAGAACTCCTCGTCCTCGTCCGAGTCTTTGCCGCGCAGCCGGTGATTTATATGACAGGCAACCAGGCGCCAGTTAAATTGACTTTTCAGCATATTGAGCGCTACTAAAAGTGCGGTCGAATCGACGCCGCCTGACAAACCCACCAGCATGGCGACGGGCTCAGGCAATTGCACACCTTCGCGATTGAGCTCAGTCAGTTCGGCATGCAGAGCCCTGCTCAGCGAGGATGCGAATGGAGACAAAACCGCCTGCGAGGCAGTCTCATCATCTGGCAAATCGTGTTCGCTCATTCTGTTCTCGTTTGCAGGCTTAAAGAACCGCGCTGCTCCCGTCCACATCGACCAAAGTGCGCTCGCTTCGATTTCCTTGCCTTTGGGCAAATTAAACACAAGTTGGGTTATTCTATCAATTAGAAACAATTGCATGACGCAGGGCGTCTTTGCAACACAGGGAATTCGTCGGAGCAAGCAAGTGAGTAAACGTCACTTATTAGTAATAGCACTTTCTTTGATTTTGTCCGTTCCCGCTGCCTATGCCGACACTCTTCAGGGAGAAGTCAACGAAGCGGGGACATTGCCTTCAAATGAAATTAAGACGAACAAGAGCTTGATGGATCTCGTCGATCCGGCAGCACCGCCGCCGCCGAAGAAGCAGGCGCAGCCGGAATCGGAAACGGGTAAGGTCGGCCTCAACAATAAGGTGCGCAAAGGCGGCGAGCCACTGCAAGGCAATATCGAACAAACAGATTTGAGCGGCGCCGCCGACGATCGCGATGGTGATCTCAAAGCCGGTGCCGGGCAGCAGGATCCAACCAAGAACCCGTTGAAAGGCAAGGCTGAACTTGGTGATACCGGTCTGGCCAGCCAGGACCCGGACATCGACGACCAGGAGCTCCAGGTCGAATGGGACAAATGGCGAAACCGATTTCTATGGGCAGTGCAATCCGGGGTTCAAGAGGCATTGAATAATCCAGACGATCAGATGCTTCGCTGGGATCCGCAGCAAAACGTCGTAGTCATGCGCTTTCCGCTTGGCACCGTGGCGTGGTTCAACTGCAAAGTAACCAACGATCGCCGCATTGCCGAAGTGAAACTCATGCATTCATCAGGTTTCCCAGGTTACGACAAAGCGGTTGTAAACGCCGTCAAATCATTGGAAGGAACGAGCATTTTGCGCTTCCCGAAACGATCGCGCCGACAATTCATCACCCAACAAGCGGGCATCAAAACATCCGATAGCGGCGACCGGCAATTCTTTCACTTCGGTGATGTCGAACGATATCGCGCCCCAGCCGGCGGTGGCGGCGCCGGACCGGACGGTTACTGAGAAACAGTCAACGAGACTGCGTCCTGTCAACTGATTTGCGATCAACAAATTTCTTTTGAAAAATTGGCACGGGACGGAATCGAACCGTCGACCTGGCGGTTATGAGTCGCCCGCTCTAACCTTCTGAGCTACCGTGCCACTCTGGTAGAGTTGATTATGGCAGAGGGTTGCGGCTCACTGTCAAGTTTAAATCGAAATTATGATTTTTGTTGACAATGGTGCCACACCGCTATGATTGGATTATTCAGTCACTTTGGTAAATAACATGCCCATCTTATTCGAGCTTGGATTCGTAATCTTACTCATCGTGATTGTTGTTTTTTGCGCCAGACCCATCGTCGAGGCATACTCCGAAAAGATCCGCACCAAGTACAAAGAAATTGGATCGGAGCAGGGTCATCAACTTGAGAAACGAGTTACTCAACTCGAAGCTGAGATATTGGAGCTCAGGCAGCAGTTGAGAGCCGCTCAAGAATCCGCCGACTTCGCCCTAAAGTTCGTGCGCGGCGAGTCTGAGGATGGCTCAGATGTAGTGATTAAAACAACAACCCGAGAAGCCGAAGCTAAGCGAAAAAGTTAATCGTGCGTGACGACTTATGGCCTCCGCGAATTGCTCCAGCCGCCGTAGAAGGAGCGGGAGTCTATCGTCGCGGTGGACAGTTCGTCCTCTGTCAGAGGCTCAACACCCTTTGTCTTGCCGACAAAAAATGATGCCAGCAAACCTGCCAGATAGATCAGGGAGACGCACGAGGCGGCGTGCGCATATGATCCATTGAACGCTGCGATAATCGGTCCTGTGGCTAATCCAGCAATAGCTGCGCCTATTCGTCCGGCGCTCCAGCTGATACCAGCGGCGGTGCCCAATAGATGCGTTTCAAACAGTTCGGGAATGTAAAAGGTCACGACAATAAATGGAATGTTCGAGAAGAATCCGACCATGCCTGTCGCGACCAGCAGGAGCGGACCGTAGGCATGGATGCCCATGAACAGCGCCAGAACGGACAGCAAAGAGCCGACGAATCCGAAGATGAAAGTTTTGCGTCGACCAAGCCGCGCCGTGATCAGCGGGCAAATGAAGCAGGCGATGATACCGCCGACGCTCAGCAATGTGATCGCAGTGCTGCGCTCGAGCACGGCTTCGTTGCCGACGAGTTGGTTTATCCATGCCGGGATCCAGGAGATTGCCGCCCAGTATCCGACGATGGCCGACATGCACAATGTCGTGCAGATAAGCAAGTTGCGAAGATTGTTTCCTTTCAAAAGCGGACGCAAAGGTTGCGCGAGCAGATCGTGCTCTGCTTCCTCCAGGGTTTCTTTCGGCCGCTGCGCCAGCCGTTTGCGATATTCTTTGAGCAATTCGAACGCCTGCGGCTCGCTCAGTTGCGACCGAATATAATATGCCACCATGGCCGGTGCTAAGCCGATTAAGAACAACCAGCGCCACCCGCCCGCGCCTCCCACGCTCATGTTCAACATTCCGCTAAACAAGCAGCCGAAGCTGAATGAGCTTTGCATCAAACACAACGCCCAGATTCTGCCTTTGCCTTTCCAGGCTTCCGAAAGAAGGACACCGCCAAGGCTGATTTCGCCGCCGATTCCACATCCGACGAGCAATCGAAAAAATGCGAGCTGCTCCCAGTTTTGGCTTGCAGCGCAGAGCGCCGATGCAATCGCGTACAACACAATCGAACTCGTCATCGCCATGCGCCGACCGTAGAGGTCAGCGAGCACGCCAAACAAAATGCTGCCAATAGCCCAGCCAACCATGAACATTGCGAGAATGATCGAGCTATGCCAGCCGATTTGAGTAGCGTCAGTCGTTTTTAAAAGATCAGACAAGCATGGGACAAGGACGATGAAGTAGATCATCGCGTCCATAGCGTCGAACGCTTCGCCGAGCCACGCCGCAAGAAACGCGTGCACGTTGTTAAAACGCGCGTAGCGTTCGTCCGACTCCGTCATATTTTTGCTGGTCATGTCATACCCCGCCTGGTGTTCGGTTCGAATGTGAGCCTAAACCGCGCCAACCAGAATCATGCCAACCAAATCATCCAACCCGAATAACGAATCAAATCATGCCAACCCGAATCATGCGAATCGAAATCATCCAACCAGAATGATGCGATCAAATCATGTCAACCAATATGATTAGGGACTATTTCGTACAACATGTCCATGTGGGGATCACGAATCAAAGCGCTGTGTGCGCTCAGCGAAGTAAATCAGCACATGATGAATCAGCCGTCTAGCTTGCGTTTGCCGCATTCAACGGCTCATGGTTCGCGTGACGAATTGTATCAAGATTCATCTCCATGGCGAGGTCGACCCGCTCATAAGGTGAAACGAACTCAGGCAGAACTTCGAAGCCAAGCCGCTTATAGAGGCTCACGGCTGACTTGAG
>JAJPJO010000016.1 GCA_021324135.1 Pseudomonadota bacterium | reverse complement strand
GCAAGGGAGCAAGAAGTGATCAAGTTGCGCTTCGGCTTAAACGGGCGCGGTGTCTGCTTGACGCTGGAAGAGATCGGCAAGCAAATGAACATGACACCCGAGCGCGTCAAGCAAATACAATCGCGGGCGCTGCGCAAGTTCCGCCGGCTTGGTCGGCAATGCGGACTGGACGGCTATCTTGTGAGCTGAATGGCGTTAACAAAAAATTGCAACTGGCTTGTTTCGCCGGCGCTTTATTTACACTTCCTTTTGGAAAAGGCATTTTACTCAAGCAAATGAAGGAGGTGAGAAGCAGCACTTGAGCGGCTCGTTGAGCAAGCACTCCTCCAGCTTCGCAAACAACTGGACGAGTTGAAGAGACGAAGAGAAGAAAGCGAGCAGCTCATGGATCATCTTGAACAGTTGCACACCGAGTTGGAATCAGCACTGGAGAAAGTGCGCGTTTTCCGCCAGGAGCAGCATGAGCTGCTTGCGGAACAGTTGGACGAAGATTCATAACAATACGGGAGGTGAACGATATGTTCGGACTGCGTCCATTAAGCACGATCCCGTCGAGATATCCGAATCTTCTTAATCCTGATTGGGATCGTTTCTGGAATAACATCAACATGCCCTTGCTTGGCAATAAAGACGTTTTCGTGCCCTCTGTCGATGTGCAAGAAGGGGAAAATGAGCTGAAGATAAGTGCCGAGCTGCCGGGTATGACCGAGAACGACATCAAAGTGTCGCTTGAAGGAAATCGCCTTTCTATTTCAGGCGAGAAAAAGGAAGAGGTGGAGGAGAAAGGCGCAAACACCTACAGACTGGAGCGTCGCTTTGGCTCTTTTGAAAGAGTGATCTCGCTTGCTGATGGGATTGACGACAGTAAGATCGAAGCCACGTACAAAAATGGCGTCCTTGAGGTCGTGGTCCCGAAAGCGCCCGGAAAAGAAAGCAAGAAAATCACCGTGCAGTCGGCTACAGAGACGACAGAAGCAACGCCAAGTCAACCGGCATCTGATGGACAAGAGCGATGATATGAGCATAGCTTTGCGTACGATATGAATCGATTGCTTAGAGGAGGTGAGTGTCATGGTGGCATCGACAGCCAAGCTTAAACAAGCATTTCTTCAGCCAGATGCGGAGCGGACAAGCGACAGAGAAGCTTTCTGTAATTGATGAGCTGGCAAAGATGCCTGGAAACACGCAGTTGCTCGTGAGCTATTGCTTGGAGCAGAATTGTAATCGCCTCACCTTGCTGTCCTCAGATCCTGATGCAGAGCCACTAGTAGTTTATGGCTGGCTACGGCCTCTGGTGAGTGAGACGGCAGGTGTACGTGATTATGTGTTCAAGCCAGCAGTCTGGGCGCAATTGCGGATGTGCAAGCAAGCGATTCTGGCAGCGCAGCCGCTGGAAAAACGAGAAGCTTACCGGCGCAGCAAGAGCGCTATGTACCCTTGGCGCTGGTAGTCCGCTCGCCATGGACTGAATTAGTTTTGTTCACCCACACATTCAGGCAGACCTGCACACGTAGGTCTGCCTTATTCATGGCGCACAGCGCAACTGATCATCGAGTGCACAAGCAATGTAAAGCCCGCGCAATGCACGGGCGAGGCGGCGTATATGATCATCATGGACCACGCTTAGGCACTACGAAATCGGTGCCGGGGCATGAAGAAGCGCTTCACTCTTTTCGAAACGCGATTTGCTCCCGCGATATTGTCTTTCGGTTTCTTGGCATAGAGCTCTCTTGCGTCGCCAAGCTTCCGTCCTACAAGACGAGACCAACACGCCTGGTCGATTTTGATCTGGGCGCGAGCGTCAGCCAGCTCCTGTTGCGTCCAAGTGCGCAGGATCTCTAGCGTCTTAATTGCTTCACCTCTGACCCAGGCATTGTCATCATCAGCTAGAACCTGAAGAACGCTTGCCGGGACGTTGATGCTTTGAGCCAAGCCGTGACGGACGACTATGTCGTCATCCTGTGCAACCATCTGGACAATGTTGAGCGGACAAGCCGGATTGGTTGCCACTGCCACTCGCACATCATGGCAGTTATCCTTTGCCAGGTGTTGCAGGACATCAGGCGGTGTATTGGGGTTCTCGGCAACACGCATCCTGATTCTGTCCCAGCGGCTAAATGCCAACCTGCGCAATTGCTCGGCAGGAGTATCCGGTGCTCCTGCTGCTGTGTAAAGGCTCAAGAACCGTCTGGAAAAGCGTCTCAGCGTCATATACTTTCACCTCCCGTGAGTTTTGTATATAACGTATATCGTCTGCAAACCGGTGTCGGCGGCATCTCCGCCTACTAACAAATGTATTCAGACAGATGAGTGGACGTGCCGAATTTTATGTTGTCCTAATTTTTTCTGACCGGCCTGCACAGTAAACCGGCTCAGGCTGAGGCATTCGGCTCACCGCAAGGGCGTCCTCGCAATGATGATTCTTTATGCCGATTTTTTCTGGTTGTCAGCACCCGCAACATGCAAGCTGAGAACATTGTCTCGACCTGCAGTTCCCTTGCTCGCTGCCACCATATGCAGTGTTTGTCGAGCGGCCTTTGCTACATCTTGATGCTTGTCCGATGCAAGCAGCTGCAAGATATCCAGGTAGCGGTCAAGCTCCCGAGCCACGGCAAGGCGCACTTCCTTTTCGCTGTCTTGTGCCAACGAGTGGATTGCTTTGTAAGTAGCCCTCGGATTGCTGGCTACAGCAGCGCGAACATCAGGATTCCAATCAAGCGCTAACTCCTCTACGACATCGGCAGGAGTGTAGGGATTTGCCGCCACGCAGCGTCGGATTGGCTCGCAATCGCTGAATGATAAAGCGCGCAACTCCTGTGGATCGTCAGATCGGCGGGCACGAATGTACGGCCAGAAAAGATCGATCATTGTAGTCCTGTTATCACTCATTGTTGCTGTTGCTTGCATGATCGCCCACCTCCTGACTCAAGCAAAAAAAATGCAGGTGGCGCTGCTGAAAGGGGGCAGCGCCATCTGCTAACCAGATATCATCGTGGATGATAAAGGGGAGATTGTTT
>JAJPJO010000548.1 GCA_021324135.1 Pseudomonadota bacterium | reverse complement strand
CTTGACAGCGAATACGTCCAATGAGGGTATGGCAATGAAGGAAAAGTGGCAAGGGTCTGATTGCGCTGAACCTCGGAGCCTGGATGGCGTCAATGAGCCTGTCGACCAGGTCAAATCGGCCGACTGCGATGATCATGTTTCGCCAGAGGCAAAATCTCCTGAGGAAGATCCTCGATCGATATATAAGCGATTGATCGACAGCCTGCCTGAGGACTGCAACGAAGATGAAGGCTATAGCGGATCGCTTCATTCGCACTTACTTGGGCACGAACGCTCGAAAAGATTGTTCAATGCCACCAAAGTAGCTATATCCTATTGGCATAAGAATCGTGATACTGAATCCGGTGCATATGAGGTGCAAAACGACCTTCCGGATTACGGCTTTAACAAGGATCTGCAGAGGCGCAGCCCTCACCGCCTTAACCACGACATGCAGCAGCCCGGTATGGGGCTCGAGCTGGAATGCTTCTCATCTTTTCTGTCTCATTCGATGAAAGAAAGATTTGTTCGCGAGATTGAACTGCAAAAGCATAATCAAAGGAGGTACTACTCCTCAAGATCAGCCAATCGCCCGGACATCTCAGAGCTGCGGCAGAATTTGAACGATCGAGATCCGGAAATGGGGGATTTGAGCAGGGAGGTTCTCGCTCAGGATCTCGAGCCGGCTGAATCTGCTGAAATGAATCGACCCCTCGATGCCGGACAAGAGCCGGACGAGTCCCTGGTTCAGTTGGCAGAGCACGTGTCGGAATCAGGAGGGCAGCATGAGGTTTTATATGAGCGCGATATGTCGATTCTCAGCCGCCTGATTCAGCGCTCGCCTTATCTGCTTGAGGCGCAGCCCGAGGAGCAAACCGCGAGCCGGGAAAATGATGAAGGGGATGAAGAGCGGGGCAACAACCCGGCAATGCCTGACACCACCGATGGTGCGGACACTCAAGACCTGCCCGCGCACAAGCTGGAGCCTGAGCCGGCTACTGTAATCGCTGATGGTGAATCGTGGTCGGTTCAATGTTTTGAAGAGCAGGGCGTGGAATCGGTGACTGAAGAGCCGGCGATTCCAGAGGCGGCTGATCTGGAAGAGCAAATTGAGGCGTTTATCGAGCGGCATTCCAACTCGACGCTGCAGATATTGGGCCAATCTCGAGCGACTGCACCGCCCATGCCCGAGGAATTCGAGCCGCTCGCACAAGCCCATTCATCCTTGCCGGATGAAACGGAGATTAATACCAAACGCCTGTTCGGCGCCATCGAGTCCAGCCTCGCCTTTGTTCGCTCATCCTTGCTCGATCTGGCAAGAAGCAAGGATGAGTCGGTGAGAATGATCGTAGCGCAGGATTACAACTGTCCGGAAGAAGCCCTCTGGTGGCTGTCTGAGGACGATTCGGTCGCGGTTCGGCGCGAGGTCGCGGCCAATCCGGCCTCACCAGTGATAATACTGGAGCGTTTGATGGCTGACGAGGACGAAACCGTGGCAGCTATGGCTGAGCAAGAGCGCAAGCGCCTCTTGCGAAGATTCAAATGTCACGTCCTCTGCCCTCAAGGTCAGCCGCTGGTCGCCCCTTTGACCTTGCCCTCGAAGCCCCGCGAAGTCGGCTGATAATACTGGCGCCCTTTCAGTTCGTCCGGCAGGCACTGCATATCCGTCCTGGCCTCCTGGAAATCATGGGCATACTTGTAGCCTTTGGAATAACCGATCTCTTTCATCAGTTTGGTCGGCGCATTTCTCAAATGCAGAGGCACAGGATGCTGCATTGTGTTCAGCGCATCATGAGCGGCTTGCTCGTAGGCTGAGTAAACGGCGTTCGACTTCGGTGCAATCGACATATATACGACTGACTGAGCCAGAGCCAGTTTTGCCTCCGGCATGCCAATCAGCTCGACGGCATGCATGGCGGCAACCGCCTGCTCCAGAGCTTGAGGCGCAGCCAGTCCGATATCTTCCGAGGCAAAACGCACAAGTCGCCTGGCAATGTACAGCGGGTCCTCACCTGCCTCGAGCATGCGAGCCAGCCAGTAAAGCGAAGCATTGGCATCGGAATTGCGAATCGATTTGTGGAGAGCCGAAATCAGATTGTAGTGGTGCTCGCCTGCTTTGTCATATTTCAAAACCGCTTGCTGGATCGCAGACTTGACCACATCCTCGTTCAGAGCGCTCAGCTTTCGCTTCTTCGCCAGCATCACGGCGAGCTCCAGACTGTTGAGCGCCGTGCGCGCATCTCCTGATGAATAAACGGCCAGCAACGAGAGCAGTTCATCACTGGCTGAAATGTGCTCGCTGCCCATGCCTCTCTCCTCATCGTTCAAGGCACGTTTCAAAATGAACAAAAGCGAGTCCATGCCGAGCTCATCCAGAACAAAAACTTTCAGCCTGGAGAGAAGGGCGGAGTTGATTTCAAATGATGGGTTTTCCGTCGTGGCGCCCATGAGAACGATTGTGCCGTTTTCCACGTAAGGCAGAAATGCATCTTGCTGAGCTTTGTTGAAACGATGAATCTCATCGACGAATAAAACCGTTTTGCTCCCCTCGATTTTCATGAACGCCTCGGCTTCCGCCATGACGTTTCTTATCTCCTTGATTCCGGAAATGACAGCGGAAAAGGAGATCCATTTACTTCTGGTGCTGTGGGCGATGATGCGGGCGAGCGTGGTTTTGCCGACGCCGGGCGGACCCCAGAGAATCAATGAAACCAGATCGCCACCCTCGACCATCTCCCTTAGAATGCCGCCTTCTTTCAAAAGACGGTCTTGTCCGACAAATTCGTCGAGCGTGCGAGGGCGCATGCGATCGGCAAGCGGCGCATTGCGTGTATGTTCTGTGTCTTTCGAATTATCCATAGAAGTGGCTTCGGCTCATGAATGCAAGCGCGAAAATCAGGTTAGCAGATCTGAGAACTTTATTCTTGAGCTACAGCTCCACTTCCTGCAAGTATGACTTAACTTCCTGCGCGGAGCCGTATCGCAGCCGCCTCTCTTTTCTTAGCATTCGCATGATGATGCCTTGCAGCATGGGCGGCACATCCTTGCCGCGCTCGGTTTCGCCGATGTGGATTGGCTGTTGATGGATCTGATGCAAAAGCGCTTCCGAAACCGTTGCCCCATCGATGGGTGGAAGACCGGTGAGGACCTCGAACATGAGGCAACCCATCGAATATATATCGGAGCTGACGTCAAGCTGCAAGCCCTGACATTGCTCGGGGCTCATATACAGTGGGCTTCCATAGACGAAGCCCGGCTCGGGCTTGTCCACTTCCAGACCGTATATCTCGCGAGTGATTACCGCCGTACCAAAATCGAGAATGCGCACAAGCAAATCGCGTTTGCCGAAGTCGCAGACCATAACGTTGTTCGGCTTCAGATCCCGGTGCAAAATTCCATGCTGATGGGCGTGCTCGAGCCCGTCGAGCAACTGCATGAAAATCGGCATGGCTTCTGCAGGTTTCATCGGACCGAGTTCATCCATCATGTGGGCAAGCGTTTCGCCCTGGCAATAATCCATGATCATGAATGCCAGACCTTTGTCGGTGACGCCGAAGTCCAGGACGGAGACAATATTGCGGTGCGTGAGAAACGATGATGCAATTGCCTCGCGGCGAAATCTCTGGAGCGCATGCAGCCGGCGCGCGTTATTTGTATGCATTACTTTGATGGCGACCAGCTTGAGCATAAAACGATGCCTGGCTTTATACACCGTACCGCCCGATCCGGAGCCGAGTACTGACAATATTTCATAGCGATCGGCAAAAATGGTGCCGATCAAAGGATCAATTTTTGTAGGCGTGCCATCATAAGAGCAAAAACGTTTGGTCATGGGCCAACTGGCATGACACTTTGGGCAGGTGCGAGAAAGCTTGTGCTCGGAGCTCACGCGCAGATGCCGATCGTCCTTTCTCTCCGGATTGCTCAAGGAGAGCTTGGTGACCAGCGTCTGCGAATGCGCATATACTTGATTGGAGTGAACGCCCAGATCAAGCGCAATGCCATCGAGATTGGCGCCCTCCAGTATCATATTTAGTATCTTCAATTCCAGATCCGTGAGTATGGAATGGTCGCGAGAGTCATGATCGACAGAAGAGAGATGCGATATGACATTGTTGGCAATGCTGTCGCTGAGCCAGGTTCCGTTATTCACCACTGCCAGTATCGCCGCCAGAATCTGATCGACACTCGCGTCTTTTACGCAATAGCCATCCGCGCCGGCGCGCAGTGCCGAGAGCACGTGCTCTTTGTCGCCATGATTGGATAGGATGAGAACACGGCTGTTTGTGATTTTCTTTATGCGCTCGGTTGCGGTAATGCCATCAAAACCGGGCAAACCAATGTCCATAAGCACCACGGATGGTTGCGCTTGAATAGCTGACTGGACGGCGGAAGGACCGTCCCAAGCTTCGCCGACTATACTGATGCCTTCATGACCGGAAAGCGAAAGGCGCAAGCTCAGCCGCTGAAGATCGTCGTCCTCGGCAATCAGCAAGCTTATCGGATTGATACCTGCTTGA
This sequence comes from Pseudomonadota bacterium, assembly GCA_021324135.1. Taxonomy (GTDB): domain Bacteria; phylum Cyanobacteriota; class Vampirovibrionia; order Obscuribacterales; family Obscuribacteraceae; genus JAJPJO01. The sequence continues at coordinate 21,108 of JAJPJO010000548.1, read as the reverse complement.
ATGGCGCTGGTTTGCGCGCTGAGCATTTTGTCTCCTGTATGCATAAATGGTTGAGCAGAGAGGCAGAGCTGTGTCAGCGAGCGGCTTGAAGCGGCTCGCTGACGTGTCCCGATCCACAGGTATCGATTTGCGACTCACCCTGCAGATTATGCGCATTTGCAATGGAGGAACGAACGCGCGTCCGCTCTGGGTGAGTCGCGGAATCAAGTATGTGGATGTTTTGTGTATTCCTGGTGCTTCGGTGGTGGGACCAGCTCTGAATCTCCTGTGCTTGCCAGGCATACGGTGGTGGTTTGTTACCAGCCTGAGATCAAGTGAACTTCCAGGTACGTGTCCGGCTAAGCTCTCACAACCTTGTGCAGGCAGTAAGTTTATCCAGTCAGAGCCTCCAATACGATTCATATCATGCCTCTCCTCAAGCAAGCAAATATTCCAGCCGCTTTCGTTAAGCTGCTATAACGTTTCTTTCGGGATCGATGGATGTATCTTTTCGCTCTTCTGTTGATTGAATTGATAAGGCTTCCCGTCTTTGTGTTGAACCGACTCAATCATGTTCTTTTCATTGACGATCACTGAAGCTCCTGATGGATAGTGAATGCTTTGCTTTCCATCGCTTGCCATGGTGACGCTTATGCCGTTCGAGAACTCGATTGTAAATCCGTCTTTGCCTTTCGTTATCTTTCCATCGCCGGCAGATTTCCCTTCCTCATCATATAGAGAAATTTTGCCGTTCTTGTCGATCTTCATGCCTTCACCGCCAGGCAATGCCAGCGACTGCAAATAACCGTTCTTTATATATAGATCTCCGTCCGGCGATTTCTCTTCGCTGATTGCCGGCTTTAGATTGGGCTCGGACTTGGAGGGTGGAAATTTCTCAGAAGGGGCGGAACCAGATTTGTCGACGTCGAAGGGAATATTTTTTTCGGCGTTGATTGTTTTCATTATTGCGAGAAGGGATAAGGGGTCACGTTGGGACTCATCGAGGCTTCCTATAGTTCCCGTCATTTCAATTGGTATCCTTGATTGGAAATTTTCAGCGTTTACCATAACAACTTCTCCTGTTCGTGCATGCGTCATACCAGGCCAGGCGGATGCAATCCGCCGGCGATATGATCGAGTGCGAGTGTTTAATCCTGGAAAACGGCTCCGATTCGATGGATCCGCTATGGTGAAACGATAGCAAACCTGTTTGACATTACATTGACATGGAAGAGCTTGCAGGAACTGACAGCTGCATAGCTGCTAATTTCTTTGCGAAACGTTCATCATGATTCCTACTGCATTGGAACCTTCCGCAGGATCCATGATCATGACTTTAGCCTCGCGAGTGTCTTTCTGTCCAGTAAGCATCAGATGCGTCGGATTGGTCGTCTTGTCCATTTTATCGTTGCTGATTTCGCTAACGATCTTCCATCCTTCGCTCTTCAGCTCATCACGATAGAACTGATCGACCTTATCGATCGGATCGGTTGTGGAAATCTCTGCCGAGACGTAGGGTGCTTTTGGATCGGGACTGGCAGAGCACTCGGTACACTTCGATCCAGGATACTGCTTGAGAGGGAAATTTGGGGAAAACTCAACGCCTTCTCTACCCATGGGATCGGAGCTGACTGTCACGCCGTCTTTCGTTTTCACGTTCATAACCGGAAAGGATCCATCCTTACCTTCGCTGAATTTCAAATCGATTTGAGTGCCATTGCCATAGTCCGCCTTGATCACGTCGGTCTCTGATCCATCAGACTCCTTCTTGCTTATTATCGTTGTTCCGGTTCCATCCAGGGGATTTTTCGCCGTTATGACATCGGCGCCGGCCAAATTATTGGCATCTTTGCTGCCGGCCGTTTGTGATGGGTTTTGCGAACATGCACAGATGAAACCGGCGGACAAGAGAAAGGTCAAGCATTGTTTGCTCAGCGTTTTGTTCATGAATACGACCCTCTTTTAGCAGTCTGTTAAGTTCAATGACAGACATCATTCATTGCACCACATATGGTACCATCCTCACTTAGATTCTTGTTCGGTCTTTTGATCAGACGATTGCTTCTTGGCTTCATCCTTCTTTGGGAAAATATCGCCCGGCATGAGCACCGCTCCTTTGCCCAAATAGCGAGTCGTCACACAGCCTATGACTTCCGAGCTTTCCTGTTTCGTATAGCCGTTGTATGGATATCTGTACTGAGGAATTTCTCTGAATTCGAGATCATCTGCCATCAAAGTCTTGCCTTGCGGAACATCCTTTGCAAGTAGCATTCCCGGAACACTCGCGGTCAACCTCATTTTGATATCGGCCAGCTCCCGTTGCTCATTCTCCGTCATTCCGCAACCAGTGACCGAAAAACATGTCGCTGTGATCAGAAGTGCACTTACGAACATGTGCACGCTCTTGCGCCTGGATGTACTGTTGTTTGCGTTCATAAACTCTCCGTGCGTGATCGATTTAACCTTTGGCGGTGCTAAGAATAGCATTCAATGTGAGTTATTTCCTTATCTGTCGGCACCACGGAAATCGCTTAACCGCCGCTTCGTTTTGCCTGGTAACCTTCCTTTTGGAGTTCAAGAATGAGCTGGTCGCGCTTGTCGCCCTGGATTTCAATGGTGCCGTCTTTGACGGTACCGCCGGTGCCACACACTCGTTTCAAACGGGCGGCAAGAGTTTTAAGAGCATCTTCGTCGAGAGGAAGACCGGTGATGATGCAGACTTTCTTGCCGCCGGCCTTCGATTCCAAACCAACGCGAACTCTGGCTGCAGATTTGGCGGTTTTGCTGGAGCTGGCTGCTGGTGCGGGTTGCGTCTGGATTGGTGTTCGTTTTCCGCCGAGCATGATCAAGCGCACCACCAGATTCGCCACATGCGTTTCTATCGCCTTCAAACAGGAATCTGCTTCAGTGGGCAATTCCCATAGATCGACCGAACCTTTCCAGTCTGGAAAAGCAGATTTGAATGCCGCCAGTCCACTCTTGCGGCCCAGAAGAATGACAGCGTCGCAAGCGTCAAGCGCATGCTGATCCAGCCGCTCCGGAGTTTCAACAACAGAAAAACCGCGCCCTTGCGCCAGCTCGATTAATGCAGCCGGATCGACTTCGGGCGATCCGATCGATCCTGAAGTTGCTCTGGTCGATACCTGCATCTCATTTGCTCGTGACTCGTAGAGCAGCTCTGCCAGCCGTGCTTCGCAAGTGCCGTTTGTCGATATGAAAAGAATGTTTGCAGGCGCCTTTTTAAGTTGATTCATAATTCACCGCTGATATTTTGCTGCCTATTTTTCCTTTGGAATAACAAACCAGAAAGTACTGCCCTCACCCATGGTGCTAATCACATCGATCTTGCCGCCATGCGCCTCGACAATCGCCTTGCATATAGTCAAACCCAATCCGCTGCCTCTCTTGTCCTTTTCGCCTTCTGAATCAACCTGATAATAAGGCTCGAAGAGATAAGGAAGTTTCTCCCCGGGGATTCCCTGCCCGTGGTCGGTTACAGAAAAGCGGATTCCCTCGTCGTCTGCCGAGCATGTCAGCTCTACATTGGATTGTCGTGGCGAGTATCTAATGGCGTTGGAAAGCAGGTTGGTTACAACGCGGATCAAGCGATTGGCATCAGCGCGAAATGTTATGCCGGTCGTTGCGGTATCAACGGTCACTTCTGCCTGGTCTGCTAAGCCCTGAATCAAAGTCATCGATTCTCGAACAATCTCAGTGTCGGACGTTTCTTTCTGGTTTAAAACGAAAAGACCTTGCTCGACTTTATCGACATCAATCAAATCATTGATCAACCAGATTAGCTGCGTAACCGATCGCTCCGCCCTTTCCAGACGGTTGACGCCTTTCTCATCTAAAGTGCCGGACGATCCCGACTTGAGCACATTGAGAGTGAGTTCGAGCGCCGTCAGCGGAGAGCGAAGATCGTGGCTGACCATGGCGACGATTCTTTGCTTCATCTTCTCGACGTTTTTCCTTTCTGTTATGTCGTGCACGACGCAAAAGAAATTCTTTTCTTCATTCGACCAGTGTATGCTCCAGAGGGCATCGCATATGGTGCCGTCTCCCTTTCGGATACGATTCTCGAAAGAGCGCTCGCTCTGTGTGCTTTTGCTTATGTCGAAGGTATCCTGAGTGATCTTGTGGTCTTCATTATGAATGATGGTTGTATAGGAGGAACCAATCAATTCATCGGCGTTCAGCCCCCACATCTTTTTCACCGCCTGATTCACTTGGGTAAACTTGCCTTTTTCATCGCAGGAGCAGATTACATCGACGGCATTGTTGATCATCGATTGCTCCTTACGGCGAGAATCAGCCAGCGTTCGCGAAACCTGATGTATTACTTGATCGAGACTGGCCATCTCATCCTGGCCCTGGAGCTTGTCGCTTAGAGGTTTGTTGAGTCCCAGTGTACGAATATTGTTGGCGAGAATGCCAAACTTTCCCATCGTTTTTCTCTCAAAATAGCTCACAAGTAAACCGGTCACCAGGATGTTTGTGGCAAAACCGATAGAAATCACGAAGAAAAGCAGGCTATTGGCAGTTCGCAGGGCTTGTCGATTCGCTTCGTCTGCCTGGGTGTAGGTGGTGTGGATGTCGTCCATAACAGTGTTCAATCTCTGCGCCATCTTGCCGACTCTCACAAAAGTGAGAAATCGAGCAGACTTATCGTCCATGTCGATATTCTGAACATCCCGCATAACGCTCACTGCATCATCGATCGTAGGTTCGAGGTTGCTGAATCGAATCAATTCGTGCGAAGCGAGAGAGGCGGTTTCGTTCTTTTGCTTCTCAATCGTATTGAGCGTCTTGGCCGGATCAGGCTTGAAACGCTGGTCTTTGGTGACCTGGTACATAGCAATGTCACCGGCGAATCTCAGAGCGGTGATTATGATGTTGTGCTCACCGATGACGACTTCTCTGATGTGAGATTCTTGTTCGTATTTCTTTTGCGAATCCATTAACGCCCAGAGGAGGAGAGTAACGAACAGAATTTGGAACAGAACAAAGATAGCGATCAGAATTCTGGTTTGCTGAAAAAGTCCTGGCTGTTTTAGATTCCATTTCATTTTCTTCGGCGCTCGAAAGATACTACGATTGCGAGTTTATTGGAACGATTCGACGGTGTGCTAATATACCAGACATGGCTAAGATTCTGCTGGTAGAAGACGATATCGAGACTCTGGACGCGGTTGCCGATGCGCTCGAGCTGCAGAATCATGTCGTCGAAAAAGTGATAGACGGCAATGAAGCTGCCGATCGATTGAAATTCTACTTTTACGATCTGGTCGTTCTCGATTGGGGATTGCCAGGACGCAGCGGGATAGATATTTGCCAAGAGTATCGCGGCAGAGGCGGCAAGACTCCAGTGCTCATGTTGACTGGACGCAAAGAGTTCGACGATCGCGTGCATGGGCTTGATGCCGGGGCCGATGACTATTTGCCGAAGCCGTTTAACATGGCGGAGCTGATCGCTCGCACGAGGGCCCTTCTCCGCAGACCGGCCGGATTGGTGGCTGATGTTCTGTCTGTTCAAGATGTCGTCCTCGATTTGAAAACCAAAAAAGTAACCCGCGCCGGTGTTGAAATTCCACTCTTAGCAAAAGAACTGGCGGTGCTTGAGTTTCTCATGCGGCATTGCGATCAAGTTTTCAGCGTCACCGATTTGCTCGAGAAAGTCTGGCACTCAGAGTCCGATTCGACTGAAATTGCAGTGAGACAAACGATCACGAGACTGAGAAAAAAGCTTGATGCCGATAGCAGAGATCCAATCGTCAAGACAATCAAAGGGCTTGGATATAAAATCGACAAAGATAAGTGATCGACTGATGGCAGGCTCTCATTAGAAATGACAACATCTCATTAGAAGTGAAAACACGAGTGCGACAATCGTCGAGCCGAAAGTCGCACTAATGTCTGCCCCACAAAACTTGGCTCAAGGCGTGCCTCTCCTTGCCTCTGGAGAATCGCCGCAGTGTCTTCGGCTAGCTATGGTTCGGATCGTTCAGTCTGCGGAAATATGTTACTTCGCCTCTGTTATTGGTCGTTGCCTGATATCGCGCACCGTTGTGCTCGGTAATGGTAGTTACGTATTCGCCCGGGTGACTGCTGTCTCTTCTGGTCTCCACGCGACGCACATCATCAAATGTGTGGGTGCCTCCATGTGGAGTTCTGACAGTGAATCCGACGCCTCGATCGTATTCCACGCCACTCTCTACAAGCGCCCCGTTGCGATCGGTCACCTGGCGTACATGGGCGTGTGTATCTGTACCCAGATAGAAGCGACCTGTAGTGGAAAAGACTCTGGTATCGTATGTGATAGCATCGTAGTTTCCTTCACGGGTGCGGCTTTCATTGGTTCTTTCATTCTCTGTCCACTCTCCGGAATGATCGCGGTTCGCCATGCCGGGAGGAGTTGATGGGCTGTACTGTCCATCACTGTTCGGGTAGAGCGACGAGTCATCCGGGTGTAAAGTAAATACACCTGGGCGAGAATCCGGCTGTCGCTGCGCTGCATCTTGAGGCTGAGTCGGCTGGTCGTTTCGCGGTTGAGTATCACCACGTGCCGGGACGCGATCCGATGCTGGCGCCAACGCCTCTGATGAAGGCGGTAATCTCAGCTCGGTGCCGATTGGAATGTTATTTGCATCGACGCCGTTGGCTCGTGCATAAGCGTCCACCGCCCGGTAAATCTCTTGTGTTGAGGGCGCCCTTCCCAGTTCGTGTCTGAGCCGGTCCTGGGCAATAAATGAAAGAAGATCGCCCTGCTGGAGTGTGTACGTGGCTGAGCCGTCGGAATTCTCATGAAAATCCCGATGCCCGCGCAGTGGATCGCTCACGCGCGCAATTGATTGCTGGCTTCTGAGATTGCCCGACTGCACTTCTTCTCGTGTGAAATACTGTTGACCTGTTTGATCCATCATGCGCTCTGCGTTCATCACAGTGTTGTAGAGTCGATTATTGCGCATATGCTCGGGGAGCCTGCCTTGAGCGAGCATGGTTTCAGTTATGTCCTGGCGCTCCAGCCGGCCATTGTGATGCCGATCGATTCGATTCCAATCTGTGTTGAGTCCGTCGAAGATGACTTGACCCAAGATTCCTTGCTGCTCGAGCTGACGGCTCGCTCGTTGCAGCTGAGTGATATTCATATTGCCGGCCTGGCTTTGAGCCGCTATATAAGCCGCTCCGTCGTGCTCTCTGAGGGCGCGTGAGGTGTTGTCTACATAGCTTTGTACTCGATCTGTCATGGTAATAAGCTCCTCTAAAAACTGTGGGGTACTGAGTGAACATTTGAAAGGATCACTGCGAAGACTCGCTGCAGCAGTGACGTTTCGTTGGTGAGTGGCTTTATGCTCTTGATAGTATCAATCGAACTTGACACCAAGTTGACACGAACATCAACTGATTAGTCAGTGCTCGTCATGAACTACACGTGGAATGCGCACGGTCTGTCCGACGGGCGGATGGAAGGGCGCTTGAGCGTGATTAGCGCGAGCGATTCTTTCGGCAAAACCACTCAGCTCATCGGGAGTTGGTTCTCTCCCTTCAGATTGGCGAAAATAGATTCTCGCTATATCACTGAGAGTCTGACCTCGCTCCACCCGATGCTCAACTGTCCCGGCATCGCCGGCAATCTCTTCGAGGGTATGTCTGTAGCTCGCGTCGGTCGCGTGCACTTGATCCGGATTGACATTTAGATTACGAGCATTTCTGTTGAGCTCGTCGCCATCAAAATATTCAGTGAACATACCAAACCAGGTGCCGATTCCAAGACGCGTTTTATATAGATCTTCTTCGTGCGCGATCATGAAGTTGAGCGCGTTGCGCTGGTCGGCACTTAAGAAATGATTTTCAGTGCTTGCATCATCAGTTAGTGCTTGCCGGGCGGCAGATATTTCGAAGCGCCCGCCCTCGCACTGGCTCGGGTAGCGTTGGCGCATTACAGCCAGAATACCTGGATATTCTCTGATCGCCTGCTCGTACCCCGTCTGTGCACTGAGCCTGTCAGCAAAATTGTTGATTGCACCTGATCTAATCGACTCATCGCCCATGCGATTGGCGATCTGATTGAGAACCATCTCGCGAACGAAATTTCTTTCATTTGCCGGCTGCCTGACTTGTCCGAGCAGGTATTGATCGACTTCCTGGCGATTCAATCGGCCATCATGATTTCGATCGATATCGTTCACAGTCTCGCCGGAGAGCATGGAGATTGCAGCCGCGGGAAGCAGTCCCTGGCGAACCAGACCTTGCTCGACGGCATCGCGCTGGTATTGATTCATCTGCAAGATCTGCCGGTTGGCGCGATCCATCAAAGATGTATCGTGATATACCAGAGCTTGATCGATAAGATTAATAGCATCGGTTGTTTGTCGTGTTTGACCTTCAAATTCATGACCGGACATGATTCACCTCACTGGGAGAACGCTACTGTGCCAGAAGCGCCTCGCCATAACCTTCGTAGAGTTCTAATTGCGGCACTGGTAAGTATTCGCTTTGCTCGTGTCGCAAACGGCTGGCGTCGAGCTTTTGCATTGTTTCTCTTCTGTCTTGTGGGGTTAATTCGAACAATAGTCTTTCTGCCGTGGACCATTTTTCTTGCTCGAGAGATTTAGTAAAGTTTGCAAGGTCGGCTGCCGTAAGCGGCGTGCCGGAACCCTGGCCGTTGGTTTGCATATGCGTTACCTCTTTCGTTTGGGGCGTTACCGAAAAGGTAGCAACCATATTTGACACCAAGTTGACATTGCGTTAGCGAACCGCTGTTGGCCAATATCGCATTAGCGTCTTATGTGTCATCTACCGAGCGTAATATAGGTGTTGTCTGGTGGCAGTTCGTAAAGTGCACGCAATGTGACGTAATCGTTTCTTGTTACGGAACTAGTGTCGGAATACTGTTTTGATTCCATCCACGTCAACATTTTACCGACGTTGCCATACATCAAATCCTCCTGGCATGGGCTGTGCTGTGTCAGCCCCAGGATGTGACCGAATTCGTGCGCGCTCGTTTTCCTCAACTCCTTATGAGCTCTGCTTCCCAGGCTGCGCAGATATTCTGTCTCAATCACGGCAATGCAACGAGCGTTTGCGACCCCAGGCCAGGGGTAAAACGTCATTCCAACATGTCCTCCACCCCAGTTTGGACAAAAGAAGAAGAGAACGTCCGCTTTTCTTGGGTCATCAATGATTTGAAAAGATATGATTCCTTCCTCAGCGACCCATCTCCAATCCTTGATGCCCTCTTCGACGATGCCTCGATAATCCGGGAAGTAATGTTGGGTGGTCTTCAGCTGCTCGATAAAACCAGGACGATCGATCATAGGATAAAGAGTCTTGCATTTATTTGCGGTCAGGTCGGGACCATTGAAACCTCTGGGCAGCTCAAGACCATCTGAAACCCAAACCTTGATGGCGCCGCCATGCTTATCCCATCGCTTCAGCTCGCCGCCTTCCAATTGTGAGTACGGCTGTATGCCGTGAAACTGACGCTTCCAATCCTTAAGCGTTTTCAAAGAAATTTTTGCGAACTCGGATTCAGGAGACGACATCACCACCACGCGGCAAAGCGCATGCTCAGCTTGATCGAAGTCGCCCGTGCGAAGCGCGGACATAGCCATGTAAAACTGTACCGATGTATCGCGTGGATCGAGTGCCGCGCATTGTTTAAATAATTTGAGCGACTCTGCGTAGTTATGCGCGAGATACTGTTTAAGCGCCTGTTGCTCAATACCCTGAGTGCTCGGTTTAGCCGACGCTTTCTTAGCATGCGCCGTTTTCTTTGCTGAAGCGATGTTATTGGAACTATTTAGCGCGCTTGGTAAAAAGAGTAGAGCTACGAGAATGGAGAAGCTTCTGCCTATAGTCGATTTATGTCTTGGTGCTTTCAAAGTTCCGCACTACATCGCGCACTGGTTATTTGTTAGGACCAACGAGTTCCCCCGCCGCCGCACTACAACTCAGCGGTCTATCTGAATGCCCCGATTACCGTCGGTATCAGACTGGCAAGGAAGGCGATGATCATCACCCAAGTAATCGTCTTGTGATGTTTTCTAAAAAAATCACCCATTTATCTACGCCCACGAAGGTTACAAGAAAAGCTTACCATATGATGCCGGGATTATCTGAAGGCGCCTGAGGGGCTAGATTGCTTAAAAGTATTTCCAGCGGTTTATTCGGATTTCACAATCTCATGATTCCGATCCAGTTCCTTCACAGAAGTATCAGTGCCTCCAGCCTTTTCAGCATTGCCGTGCAGTTTCTCAAACACGGCTTTGGCAACGTTCTTCGGCAGTCCCTTGAGCGCCTCGAGATCCTCCAGCTTTGCCTTCTTGATCGCCTCTAGACTGCCGAAGTGATCGAGTAAGATTTTCCGTCTCGCTTTACCGACTCCTTGCCACTCGTCCATGTCTGATTTGATGGAGCGTTTCGTCCGCAACTTTCTATGGAAGGTGATAGCGAATCGGTGTGCTTCGTTTCTCACGCGTTGCAAAAGATAGAGAGCATCGCTTCGGCGCGATAACAATACCGGATCTGATTTTCCGGGGAAGTAAATCTCCTCCTGCTTTTTTGCCAGACCAATGATGTCGAATGAATTCCAGTCGAGTCCCTGACTTTCAAGCTCCTGGAGCGCTTCGAGCGCGGCATTCAATTGCCCCTTGCCACCATCTATGATGATCAGATCCGGGAACGCTTTTTCTTCTTCGAGCAAACGTGTGTATCGCCTCCCAACCACTTCTTTCATGGAAGCGAAGTCATTGGGCTCGCCTTGCACTGATTTTATTTTGTAAGTTCTATAATCGGATTTCTTCGGCATGGCTCGCTCGAAGACAACCATGCTGGCGACGTTATCACTGCCTTGAATGTTCGATATGTCGAAACACTCGATGCGCTTCGGCAATCTCGTTGTGCCGAGCTCTTCCTTGAGACGCGAAAGAATTGTTTGAGAACGCGCATCAGCTTCCTCATCCCTGGTTGCGATCTCACTCTCAAGGGATTGCTGGGCATTTTTTGCTGCCATCTCTATGAGCTTCAATTTGGTGCCGCGCTGAGGCGTAATCAGCTTCACTATTCTATTGGCTCTGCCGCTGAGCAATTCCTCGAGCGCATTTGTATCTTCGAGCTTGTGCTGAAGCAAGACTTCGTGGGGAACGGAGATGTCTTCGCATTGAGTGTAATACTGATCGATTATGCTCTGGAAGGCTTCATCCCAGCGCGTGCGTTCCGTCAAGCTCAAGCAGAACGTTTCAGACGAAACCATTTTTCCTTCTCGAACTCGCATCATGCATACGCATGTAAACTTGTCCGTGTGCGCCTCTGCAATGACATCGCAATTGACTTTGCGATCGTCGAAAAACACTTGCTGACGCTCGATAACCGTCTCTAACGCCCTCAGACGATCTCGAATTTTGGCCGCTTGTTCGAATTGCAGATTCTCGGCGGCTCTTGCCATTTCGCTCGTCAGTTGTGCCACCACTTCTCTCTGCCTGCCGGCCAGAAAGAGCTCGACTTGTTTGACCATCTCATTGTAGAAATCTTCTTGCACCAGATTCTGGCACGGACCAAGACATAAGCCGATGTGATAGTTCATGCATGGTCTGTCTTTGAATAATGGATTCTTGCGCTGGCGCATGGGAAAAACTTTGCGCAGCACCCGCACTGTTTCCCACATCTGGCCTGACTCGACATAAGGTCCGAAGACTTTTCCCTTAGGATTATCCTTTCGGAAGCGCACCGGATCGCGGACCATAATCAGGCGAGGAAACGCGACATCATATGTGATGGCAAGCCAGGGATAGCGCCGATCGTCCTTCAACGCCACGTTGTAGCGCGGCATATGCTTGCGGACCAGCGTTGCCTCGAGCAGAAGCGCTTCCTTCTCCGAATGCGTCAAAATAGTCTCGAACTTCGCGACCTTGGGCATCATCACGTAGAGCTTCGGTCGTTCCATCCAGGAATTCTGATTCCAATATGATTTGACGCGCGAGCGCAGGGAAAGCGCCTTGCCAATATAAACAATGTCATCCTTCGCGTCGCGAAAGATGTACACGCCTGGCTCGTCCGGGAGCATAGACAGTTGCTTTTTGATTTCTTCGGATATCTCGAATGTGCTCATAGTGCCTGCCGCCCATCCTTAAATCTTACCGCGATAGGAGGCAGCTTGGTCCTGAAGTCGGCAAGCTTGAATTATTCGCCGGACGGGCTCAGGTCCAGGCTCATCTCTTCTGGATTAAAAAACGGTGATGTGCGGCCGCGCTGCGGTGGCTCGAATGATCTGGCAGTCCTCTCTTCTCGTTTGCTGCCGCCGATTTCTTGCATGAGGTCAACCCCGGGCATGGCTAGAAGCAAAGCCTCATTAAGCGTTTCAACCCCGCATACTTCCATCCCGGCGGGTTTTCTGCCCAATGCCGCGAGGTTGCTTTGCGGAACCACGGCCCGCTTGAAACCCAATCGGGCCGCTTCCTTAACCCGGCGGTCCAGCGCCACGACCGGGCGCACCTCGCCCGTCAAGCCGATTTCGCCCACGAATATCGTCGCCGAGTCCACCGATCGATCCAGCGCGGAGGTAGCGATAGCCACGCTCACGCCAAGGTCTCCGGCGGGATCGTCGATGTCCAGTCCGCCGACGATGTTGACGTAGACATCCGCGCGACCAAGCGAGAGACCCACCTTTTTCTCGAGCACAGCAATAATTTGCAAGAGCCGGTTGTTGTCCCAACCGTTGGCTAAACGCCGCGGTGCTGAGTACGTCGTCATGCTGACGAGAGCTTGAACTTCCAGCAAGAGGCTGCGGCTTCCCTCGCCGCTCGCAATCAGAGCGGTCCCTGATGGCGCCTGCCTTTTGCCGAGCTTGCTTAAACGATCGCCCAGGAGCAGCTCGCTTGGATTGTCAACCTCAACCAGACCCTGCTCGGTCATTGAGAATATCGCAACCTCAGATGTAGAGCCAAATCTGTTTTTGACTGGACGGAGAATTCTCAGCTGGCGCGAGCGGTCGCCTTCGAAATGCAAGACGACGTCCACCATGTGCTCCAACACTCGCGGACCAGCTATGGAGCCGTCTTTGGTGACATGCCCGACAAGGATCGTTGCTGTGTTGACGGACTTTGCCGAATTGATGATCAACTGTGCCGATTCGCGAACCTGGCTCACCGAGCCCGCTGCACTGCTCAGCTGTGGGTGATAAACGGATTGGATGCTGTCGACGATTGCCACCGCATCTTTGAAATCAAGCATGCTCTCTGCGATTTCGATGACGTTTTGCTGCGTGTCTACCAGCACGGTCGAGTCTTCCATGTTTAAACGACTGGCGCGAATCCGTACCTGTGTCGCCGACTCCTCACCGGCGAGGTAGAGAACTTTCGAAGTTTGGCTTAAATGACGGGCAACCTGCAACAACAAAGTGGACTTGCCGATACCGGGATCACCGGCGATCAAAATCACCGCGCCGGGAACGAGCCCGCCGCCAAGCACTTCATCCAAACCGGAAATGCCGGTCTTGAGCCGCTTTGCATGCGACGTTTGTATATCGCTTAGCGATATCGGACCCGACTCTCTATCATCATCAATAGCTGTGGGACGGCGCACGATGCCTCGCGCTCCTGGTTGTCCGGCGGCGCCTCCACTACCGAAGCCTGCTGCCGCCGCCAGGCCCGCGGGCGGCTCGGGCTGAGAAATTTCCTCAACAAGCGACGCCCATGCCCCGCACTCCGTGCAGCGGCCTAGAAAGCCGAGCGACTGAAAACCGCATTCCTGGCAGACCCAGCGTGATTTCGATTTCGCCATTTAGTAAACCTGCACCAATTTGTAAAACTGCCCATCTATATCCGAGCGGCGGGCGCGTCCATTGTAACGCTCGCTTCAGATTTATTCGAGCGTGAATTTGCTAAAGTGTAGAGTGGTTCTTACTTTCTACATTGCTTCCAAGTCGAGAAACAGTTCTTAAATTTCAATTAGACTGAAGGCATGATATTTAAATCACCCGGCGCAATATTTTTCGAGCTCAACATCCCCTGGTATGGGATCGCGATCGGGCTCATCGTGATTCTGATTGTCGGCTTGCGCATGGTGAGGCAATGGGACCTCAAGCGCGGCTCGAGCGAATGGTGGATCGTTAATACGCTGTTGTTCACATTCATCATTTGCGTCGTCGGACGGCGAGTCAAAGATGTCCTGGCTACATGGAACATCTATGCAAGTAATCCAATCGAGGCGCTCACCGCATGGACGATACCAATCACGGTGCGCTGGTACGGCGTGATGATTGCCCTCGGATTCGTAGCAGCCACCTACATGGCCATCAGGCTGGCAAAACGATGGGAGCTGGATGAAGAGCAGATCGTTAATGGTGCTCTGATATCATTCATGGGCGGCGTTCTTGGCGCCAGGCTCTACTTCGTCGCTATTTCTTGGGACTATTTCTCGCACCACCCAGCCGAGATCCTTGCCACCTGGCTTGGTGGCATGTCAATTCACGGTGGTATCATCGGTGGTTTCCTCGTCGCGGCAATCTATTGCCGATATGCGAAATTGCCCGTGCTTAGATGCTTCGATTTAGGCGGCACTGTAATACCACTTGCACAGGCCATCGGTCGCTGGGGAAACTTCTTCAATTCTGAGGCTTTCGGTAAGCCGGTGGGTAATGACTTTCCGCTCAAGCTGTTCATTCCCAAGGAATCGCGACCATACTTTCCGCTGTCGAACTACGAGTATTTTCATCCGACATTTTTGTATGAATGCCTTTGGAATCTGATGATTTTTTGCCTGCTGTACTTTTTCATCTCGAAGAAGTTGGCAAAATATCCGGGTAGCACATTCGCTGCCTATATCGCCCTCTATTCAATTGGCCGATTGCTGATCGAACCAATCCGCGTCGACAGCATAATGGCAGGTTCCACGCCAATTCCGATTATCGCAAGTGCAGTAAGTCTCGTCGCTTCAGTGGCTTGTCTGATTGGACTTAGATCCTTCTATAAACGTAAAGCCCAGCCACAGGTGGCAGGGAAAGAGACCGCCTCGGCGGAACAAGACCAAACGGGAAATATTAAATCATGACGGGCGAGGCATGCATACATTTAAATAACTTTTTAAGGTTATCGTGGGACAGTGTATCTACTTAAGACCAGGCGTTGGTCCCTTGCAGTGCATCAGGTGATTTGGCGTGGCAACGGAAGTTCCAGTAGATACAAGCGTGGCATCAAAGTGCCGAACGCCTGACGTGCATCAGGTGCATTCGGAGATAGTCGGTGCGATCAACTCGAGAGTTGCAAAAAAGGAATTCGAAAATAAGGCGTGCTCGGAAGACAGAATTCCGACAGTGACGTTCACCGATGCCAATCCTCAGGCGAGGCGAAGTACAAATGATGCGCTAAACCCCGTTCACGAACAACGAGCACTGTCACCGCGCCTGGTGCCGTTTGCTCTTGAGTTGCAGAAAGCTCTGCAAGACCAGGATCTCGCAAAAGTGTTGGAGAACAGAGAGAAGCTGCATAAATTTGTGGAGAACGAGAAACCTCAAGGACAAGAGAAAGCGGACGCAAAACAGCTATGGAAGCTGGTTGACGGCGCCTGGGAAAAATTGAAGGCACTCAAGCTAATACAAGCGAATGCCGAGTTGGACAGCAATACGTTCGGCGCCATAGGCAGTGATACTAAGGAAGCTTTCGAAGAGCGATGTCGCTATCGGCAAGAAGCGATGAAACTGGTTTCGAAACTCAGTCTCGAGCAATGTGCCGGTGGAGCGTTACTCGAGAAATGTTCCGCGGATATTAAAGGCGATCGCGCCATGCGCATCTGGGAATCGAATTTAGAAACAGACCTTCTCTTTCACGTCGGAAAGGCCGGCTGGGTAAGCATCGACCAGACAAAAGTCGACAGCGGAATTCTGAGCATCGTTCCGCATCAGTGTAGCGATGGGTTGGCCCATACAGGCGCTGATATCCTGGAGAACAATAGGGACGGCGAACGCACCTTTGATGCGAGATTTCTCGAAGCACGCCTTCACGAAGCGACAGAGCTGGTGCCCGGAGTGTATCTGCGCCATGTTGCCTTTTCCGCCGGCAGGGACGACCTGCGTGGACCAGCCTTTCTAGCAATGCAAGGGATGATCTTGCCTGAAAACTGGAATAAGGTTCAAGATCAAAACGTCAGAGATCGGTTCTCGGAGCTGCAAAAACAAGAGGCCGAAAAACTAAAAAAAGATCTGGAGTCGCTTCAGGCTAGGAATCTGAAGCCAGAGCAGCTGGCTGCCGAACTGATTAAGGTGCAGGTGGAGTGGTCCAAGAGTTTCGCCCATAAAACCTATGCGTTCGTGCGCGATGAACGAGTAGCAGGTCGGTTGCAGTTGAACACCAACGGAGAAAAGGCGTTTCGCGAGCTAAACGGTATGTATGAAGGCGATGATGCGAAGCGGGCTCGCATCAATCACTGGCTTGATGTAATAGCAATTGATGGCACGATGATGGTCATGAGCGGCGGCATGGCCAACATTGCCCGCGCCGGCGCAGAGGTCGCTCTCGAACGCTACATCGCGCGTTCCGTAGGCGAAGAAGTTCTGAAGCGTACAAGCGTCAGAGCCGGAGTTTACATTAGCGGCAAAGCAGTCGAAGGAGTCGTTTTTCACGGATCGGAAGCTTTCCTGAGAAGACTTGGCGGCAACAAAAATGCGTTCGACGACTTTTGGTTGGAGAGTGTGAAAAGCTCGGTCTCGTTCATGGGTATGCACGGTAGCAGCAAGTTAGCCGTCAATGCGGTTTTGGCTCTAGCCGAACGGACATTGCCCAACGAAACGCGCACCGTAATAAACACCCTGTTGAAAGGCGAGCAAAAAAACTTGTTTCTCGCTAAGGTCATAGATTCAAACGCGAAGCTGAAGTTGCTGAACAAAGCCGGACAGCTGAGCGCCGAAACTTTATACATGACGCTGCAGAGCCAGGCAGATGCAGTCATTGCTGGTAAGCCTCTTTCCTCATTGCTAACTCCGCAAGAATGGGCAGATGCGCTCGGCAACAGCGCTCTGCAGGTTGCCGCCATTAAGACGGGGCGCCGTCTGACCGGAGGCGTCGAACAATCATTTGCCAATGCTCAAAAGCAGATCGAAGCTGCACCAAATCTATCTGCGACAAACATGATTCCAGGCGGAACGGAAGTAAAAGCATCAGGCTCCAACTCCGAAGTCTCGAATTCAAAACCTGCGGAACAACCTTCCCAGGTCGCTCCCAAACCGGCTCAGGATGCCGGTCCAGCGCATCAAGCCCACCCGGATACGAACAGCAGCGACAAGGCGGAGGCAAGGAGAACACTCTTGCGAGCGTTCCAAGGATTTTCCAATCCTGACAAAATCATTCAGTCAGACGCGCTGACACCACAAGATATCCATGATGTTGCAGCTACTGCTCTGATCGAGAATCTCACCCGCGGGTCTATCGATCTCGCGAAACGCATTCTCGACAGGGGCTTGCTTTCTGAATCGGAACTAAGTTCTGAAGCGATTAGAAAGGCAGCTCGTCTCGGACTGATTTCAATATTGAGTCATGGCGAGGTGCGATCGGTTCCTCAATTACTGGGACTTAAGATGCTGCACCCAGATGATGTGCCGGAAGCTGCCCGGACTGCGCTTGTAAATTGCTTGACCGGTGGCTCCATTACATATGCCGGCATGATTGTTGACTTGAAGCTGATAAGCGAACAAGATCTAAAACAGAAGGACATCCGCGACGCCGCTCGCAAAGGGCTTGAAGACTGCCTTTCCAAAGGCTTGATTGAGAGTGCCGACAATATTCTCTACCGCAAGCTCGTTAATGAAGACGTCCTCACATCGCAGTCCGTTCGCGATGCTGCTCGCGCCGGCCTGATAATATCCCTCGGGAAACATAACGGTCTAAGTGAAGCAGAAAATCTTCTGGCATTGAATCTTTTGTCGGAAAAAGATCTCAGAGGCGACGATCTGGTTGCCGCAGTGCAGGCCAGCTTAAAGCAATATGTGCAAAACGGATGGACACGCGGTCTGCAACTCGTTTCGGATCTCAAGCTCCTCACTCCCGAACAACTCCGCCAGGAGGCGCGCAGTGCATTCGCTCTTTATCTGTCTGACAATCGCCCGGACCAGGCGCAGGCAGTGCTGAACCTCGGTATGCTCAAGAGCGATGACCTGCAGAGCCAGGAAGTTCGCGACGGTGCAAGACGGGGACTCGCCGACGAGCTCTCCCTCGGCAGATTGGACGAAGCCCGCAAGATTATTAACTTTCAAGTCCTGACAAAATCCGACATCGCTCTGGCTGCCGAAGAAGGGCTGGCAAAAGGGCTCTCCGGCGGCTGGACCAGTGGATGGCTTGATTTCGCCAATCAGTTGGCATCAAGCGACGTGATCCAGCAAGAAGCAATCAAAAGAGCCGCTGAGACTGGGCTGCGCAATAATCTAGCTGCAGGTCGAACGGAAGCTATGCGGCACATAATGGACTTCGGACTCCTTTCACCGGATGTTCTCAAAACTACCGAGATGAGGCAAGCAGCGCAAGCCGGACTTACAGTCAGTTTGAAAGCGGGCAATCTTCAAGCTTCAAAACAGATAATGCGCCTGGAGATTTTGACAAAGGCAGACCTGCAATCCAAAGACGTTAGTGAGGCAGGCAGTGCTTGCCTGGCAAAGCTGCTGGAGCGCGATAGAGGCTCTGCCAGGGCACTTTTGAAACTCAACATATTGGATCAGGCGTCGATCGATCGAGGATTGAAGCAAGCAGTGGAGCAAGGCAGTATCACAAATGCCATTAGCATCGCTCTCGGCAATGGCATCACCCTAGATACCGCTCTGCAGCGTTATCTAGGCATCGACAAACTAACAAACGATACAGCCGCCAAAGTCTTTCAAGATCTGAAAGCCCGAGATCCTTGGTGGCAGGACGAGCAGAATGTGCAGAAACCGTTTGAGGACGGTGCCGCCATATTTGGTGCCAGCCGCATGCTCAGCTACGTGCTCAGAGAGAACATAAGACCGCATGATGCCCTGCTGGCTTTCAACGATGTGATAAAACTTTATCAACGTTCCGGATTGACTGCGGATCAATTCTATGGAAACATCCTTTCGCAAGTAAATCGCGACAGCGCCATCAATGACTTCGGTTCTTCATATTCTCGCCTGGCTGCTATAGCGCGCGATTTCCCTGATGACCCTCAGTCCGTTTTAAAACGAGCCAGAAGCTTTAGCGATGTGGGCAGGCTTCAAGAGCTCGCCGGGTCTTTCAGCGATGACCAGAGTATATTCAGCTCATGGCCAAAATTGCAAAGATTCGCCAATTTGCAGCAGTTTATAAATAGAGCGGAGCTTCTTCCAGATTTAAAAGCACTGAGGCAAGATAACAAGGGAAAACTTGCAGATTGGATTGAATCTCTGGCGTTCCATCCGGACAGTAGAGTCTCTATGGAAGCAATCCTGCAGTTTTGGAAGAACCCGGACACCTTCATTGATATGGGCGAGGTGCATGCTCCACAATCGCATGACCTCAAGAAACCCTCGCACTATACAAATATCCCCCATCTCGATCTTGATGCGGAACAGCTGCGCGACGCGCTTGTGAACGGCACTCTGGATCGCCTGCAGGTCTTCGCGCCGATGAAAATAGAGTATGAAGTCGGAGGGCAAAGTACCAAACTGGCTGATGAGCTGAGTCGCGCGCTTGGCTCAAGAAGCGAGGGAAGGAAGGGAGAAGCGAGGAATGCTGGAAAACTCTTTAGTGAAGTGAGCAAGTTATTGAAAGCAAACAACGTTACGCTCGCTCAAGTTATGAGTGGTGGTGATGTGCAACAAGCTTTAGAGCAAGATCTTAAAGCGCTTCTCTACAATTCGCAGTTCGGAGTCGAACGCCCGCGCGGAGGTATGCGCCTTGTGGCGGAGATCCACAGAAAGAGCGACCCTCTGGCAGTTGTTGCAGGCGATGACACCGCTTCGTGCATGGGTTTCGGCACTGGGAAGAACAATGTCTATATGTTCAACACCAATGACGCACTGTTCACAGTGCGGCTCGTACGAGAAGACGGGACGTCTAGAACGATTGCACAGAGCGTTCTTACCAAAGACAAAGACGTAAAATCGTTGTTCCCGACAATATTGAAAAAACTGCAGGAGAACCCCACTGAAGGGCTACACACAATCATTCCGGAAACCGCCCTTCGTGGAGAAAAGAGCGTAATTTCAGCCGACAATGTTGAAGTTCATCCCAACTATAGATCGGGAGAATACCCTGAAGCATTACAGGCAATATATCGAGACTTCTTTGCCGAGTACATCAAACGTCATGGAAATAACGAGAATCTCCGTGCCGACAAGATGGTTATCGGTGTTGGCTATTCCGATACCTTCGGATCGCTGCCGAGAGAGCCCAACACTTTTGTTCCTCAAGCACCTGTGGGTTATACCGATAAGTCTCACGAGGATGTTCTCAGTCTGGCTCTGACTGAGCAAAAAGGAATTCCCATAAGAGTATTGAGAGTCGAAGACAATCAGGTTCCAAATCGTATCAATCCGCATACTGGTATCACATCTGGTGTGTCGCCGCTCACCTTCGAAGACACCCTATCGCTCGCATATCTGGAAGGCAAGGTATTTCAGGACAATCCTTCACTTCGCGAAGGTCTGCACAATATGGAAAACGCCTTGATTGCCAAAGACATCAATAATGCAGCCAAAGGGCGCCCTAACTTGAGTTTGAAGTATGAAGACGGTCAGGGCAGAATGAAGGGCTACATGCTGGCCTATGAAGGCGAGATGCAATATGATGGCAAAAATCAATCAGTCGTTTACATAAGCGACTTCACGAGTGACCGTTCTGCCGGTATTTCCGGTAGAGCTCAGCCCGGAGTTACCGGTGGCAAACTTCTCCTCGAATTTGGTAACTTGTACAAGCAGCACTATCTGGACAAGGGTAAATTAACGCCCATTTTCGCTAATGCACGCGATGCAACTTCTTATGCGTTGCTTATGAAGCAGATGCAGGCTCTGGGTGAGCGATACGGCTACCGCTTCGAAGTTAAGGAGCTGAACGACTACATGGCGGGCTCAGACAAAATGCATAATGTGCTCATCATTCCGCATTCAAAATAGAAGCGTGCGCGATCGCAGTAAGTTTCAGCAAAATGCTATCG
>JAJPJO010000206.1 GCA_021324135.1 Pseudomonadota bacterium | reverse complement strand
GAGATTGGCAATTGTTGATACAGGCTTTCGCCTCGGCGTGGAGCTCCGGCTGATTTGCCTTCGTTCGGCACGTGGAAAGGGGCAGGGCTCGCCTCCCCTGGAATGGGGGCGGAGATGTGATTATTGTAATTCTGCGCAGAGGCGCCCTGTGTGTACTGATCCGATGTCGCTGGAGCCGCGGCGCGTCTGATCGGTGCTATCCCCGGGTTGGGAGCAGTGCGGTATTGCGGTGCCTGGCCGCCGCCCGGCACAGGAGAGCCCGGCACCGGCGAGCCTTGCGCCCAGACAGGTGCAACATTCAAAGGTAGAAGTAATGTGAAGGCAATTAAGGAAACACGCGTAAGCATCTTTGTATTGACCTATTGATTGTTGGGAACCCATTTGCGACTCGATGTGGATTTTATCAAATCGATGAAGCTTTCCCTTGAGAAGCATCTTTGATACGATGACGTGTCAATGCAGAATCGCGTTTCATCAGCGGTAGGCACTCTTAGTGGTGCCTGGCTGCCGGGTCATTAGCTCGAACAATCGTTCATGAATGCGAATCTGACGGAGCTGGTCATGTGAATCTTCTTACCAAGGGTCTCCTGCTGCCGTGTTGTGGTCCTATGTTCGCTCAGCCAATTTGCGTTCGATAAGCATTGGAAGTCGTTTAGCTTCAGCCAATAGCTCGGGCTCTAGGAGACTTTGCTCCAGGAGCCTTTGCTCTATGAGCCTTTGTTTGGTTCTAACGGCCGTCTTTTTCACCATTCTTGCAAGCAACTCCCCCGTCGGGGCTGCCCGGGACCATGTTCTTGCAAAGGTATCTCGAATTTCAGGCGTGCCATCACAAGCAGTGGCATACAAAGGCGCGGCATCGCCGTCAGCCACCCAGGTTGCATCTGTAAAGCACAGAGGCGATATGCATGCTGATGACACCAATGCCTATAAGAAATTCCTCAAGCCCGGCACATACATGCTCCAATCGGAAGTGAAGCCGGGCATGGAGGGCTACGGATTATCCGTTTTCCGAGGAAGCAAGATCGAACGCTTTCACGTCAAAGTGATTGGCGTTATGAAACGGGTAATGAACGGCAAGGATGCAATCCTCGTGCGATTGTCCGGTCCGACAATTGGCAAGAACAATGTCATTCGCGGGATGTCCGGAAGCCCTGTATACATTGATGACAAACTGATTGGTGCAGTTTCCTACGGCTTTGATTTTTCAATGGAGCCGATTGCGGGCGTAACGCCGATTGCCGACATGTTCGACTCCATTGCCAAAGCCGACGATGCGCCGCCTGTCGGATACAGAGAAAGCCAGCGGGAAATCGCGCTTGCTGAGCCGAATAGCAGTACATCCGCCCTCTCACCATATACGATATCAGGTCCATCCGCCGATGTGAAATTGTTACGCCGGCAAATGGTTGGCTCTGCCGCACCGCATATGGTGCGGTTGATGGCTCCCGTTTCGCTTACGGGGTTTTCCAATCATGCTCAGGATTTCTTGAGCAACCGCTTTCAGCGGCTCGGGCTCTCGGTTAGCGAAGGAGCCGGAGGAGGTCTGGACGCGGACCTGCCTAAGGAAGACTTGAAGGAGCTGAGCACCTTGAAGCCTGGTAGCGCCGTTGGTGTCATGCTCACTACCGGCGATTTCGAATCGGCCGCCGTCGGCACCACCACAGCCGTGCTCGGTGACCGGGTGCTGGCTTTTGGCCACCCGTTCGTGCAAGCCGGCATGGTCGACTTTCCTATGACTTCGGCGTACATCCACGATGTCCTGCCCAGCCTCGCCATCTCGTTCAAGTTATCCTCGCCGGTCAAAATGCTGGGTACGGTTTACGCCGATCGACCCTGGTCAATAGGGGGACAGCTGGGAGCTAAGGCAAAAATGGTTCCCCTCACCATCGAAGTCACTGACGAGGAGCGCCGCCTTCATCACGCCTTCCATTCACAGGTTATCGATCATCAGGATCTGACTCCGGAGCTAATCTCGGCCTGCACCATGTCCGCCATCGATGCAACTTATCAATCATCGACGCCGTATGTCGCCTACGTGAACACGGTGGTCGACATGGACAAGGCACCGGCAATCGAGCGTTCGGACTGCCTCTCGAACAGCTACGGCGGAGCCGGTCTGGCAGCGACCGCAATGAAAGGCCCGCTTTTCGCCGATCCGGTGGCAGCAAACATTTATGCAATCACATCCAGAGTCTTGAGCAATAAATACCAGAAGGTCCGGCTGAAAGGCGTCGTTTTGAAGATAAGGCTCAAGAGCGGCCGGAACATCACAAGAATTGTCCGGGTAGCAACCGATCGAGCCCAGGTGAAACCTGGAGATTCCGTCAAGCTTAGCTGCACGCTGGCGCCCTATGACGCCGAGCCATACGAGAAGACATTGCAGGTGACGATTCCCAGAGATGCTCCTGATGGCGACATGGTGATTGGAGTCTGCGGCGGCACGCAACTCGACGACATGCGCAGGCGCATGGGTTTGCTCGACCCTCCCAATACAAGCCTCAATCAAATCGTTCGCAAAATTCAGGAGCGCGCTCAGGGCGACAAGTTATTCGCCGTGCTCAGTTTGCCGAACCAGGCGATTCACATCGATGGTGAAACGATCCAGAGCCCGCCGGGACACTGGGTGAAGCTGTTCTTCTCAAACCGCTATACTCATGGTCCGTCGCTGGTTAACGGCGAACGGCGTGTAGTCAGCGACATGGACACACTTCTTGAGGGTAGCCACATTTTGGCCGTGGAGGTCAAAAGACCCGATGAGTTCATGGCTAAACAGCCCTGGTACCAGGGGCAGGTCAAAGGCTCGGCCAAAGCGACGATGGGCTTCTATGTCACAAGCCAGGCGCAAAAGGCGATCGATTCGCAAACCAAAGGCGACAACAAAGCAAAATCAGACGGTAGCTCCAATGCTGCATCCACCGACAGCTCAACCAGCTCGTCCGCGAAGACGCCCGCTGCAGCCAATTTATGGACTCCCGGACTGGAAGACCCCCATATTCGCAACATTCAAGTTTGGAATCAGATGGATGAAGCAGCCTTCAAAGGCGGCACCAAAGACGGTATCGCCATCGACAGCTGGGGACGCGTCTTCCCGGCCTTTGGCGACGGCGGCACGGTCCGAGTTGAAAATGCGCTGCGTGCCTGGTGCGGCACCTGGTCCAAGGACAGCTTCTACTTCGCTACCTCCGATAAGATATACAAACTTGCGAGCATGTCTTCCAAACCGGAGCAGATCGCCAAACTCAATTGCGTGGTGATACCATGCATGGTATCAGATAATGCCGGACGCCTTTACGTTGCCACCGCTCCTGGTGCGCACCTGGTGCGGATCGAGCCAGGCAAGATCGCCTCACAGAGTGCCGATGGTGCAGTGCCGCCATTCGTTTCCCTGCCTGAGTCGCTGATATCGAGCCTGAGCACCGATGGAGAAAATATATATGCCGGTGTGGCCGGCACCGGCAAGGTATATAAGATTACGCCATCGGGCAAGGCGACGGTAATATTCGACACCGGACAGGCACACGTCACATCAATGTTCTTCGACAAGAACACGGATAGCCTGCTGGTCGGTTGCGGCGAGCAAGGCAATGTCTATTCTATAGCGCGCGACGGCACGGTCAAATCACTCTTCCACAGCGACGAACATTTGATCACCGGCGTCTGCCGCACCAAAGGCGGTGACCTGTTCATCACAACAGCAGGCGACGGTCACCTATACAGGGTCAGCTCCAGCGGCGAGGTATCCGACCTGGCCACCAGCGAGGCTTTTTATTCTCTGCTTTATCATGATGAAACCGGCGCAGTCTACGCCGGAGATGCCGAGGGGGACGTGACTGAAATCCAAGAAGAGCCTCTGACCGGCAACTTCTTTTTTGTTCCGGTCAAGCACACGAATCAAGAGGCTGTCGTTTCACTGACCTCGGATGGCATGGGCAATCTCTACGCATTGAGCAGCAATCTGCCCGCCGTATACAAGTTCATCCTCAAACCCGGCTCGGCCAGCTTCATCTCTCCGGTGAAAGATGCCGGTCGAAAATCGACATGGTCGCACGTGCGCCTTTTCGGAGCCTACAACGAATCAAATTCCATCTTCGAGAAGTTCGTCTCAGTCCAAACGCGCGCCGGCGACACGCCGCAACCGGATGAAACCTGGTCAGGCTGGCTGGAGACAACCCCCGGACCCGATGGGTTTGCCGTTGCCGGCGACGCCGCCCGCTATTTTCAATACCGCATTCGGTGGCTACACCAGCCGGCGTCATATGACAGCAATATCTTCCCCTGGGGCAGAGACAGCGTGATTGGCAGAGTGAGCGTCACTTACTTGCCGACGAATCTGCCGCCGCACTTCGCGAACGTTTCGCTAAGATCGGGCACCTACCTGTCCGATGCCGAGGACATTACGGTCGTCGGAAATGATCCGGATACGGACAGTCTCAGCCTCAACATCGATATCTCCAGTGATCGAGGCAAAACCTGGAAGTCGCTGCAGGATGATTTGCGCCCTGAAAAGACCGTGGCGAAAACCCAAACCGAGAAGGCAAAGTCCACGGAAAAACCGAAGAAGACAGGAAAGGGCAAAACTCAGGACGGCAAAATCGATTCTGGTGCCGAGCCATCGAAGACAGATGATGACAAAACTGACGATGCTAAAAAGGACGATGCGAAAAAGGATGATTCGAATAAGGATGATTCGAAATCGGATGAGGCTCAATCGGAGAAATCGAAGTCTGATGATGCCAAATCGGATGGCTCGAAAAAATCAATGCCGGACGATTCAAAATCAAATGAATCAACTCCGGACAATCCGCCTCACATCTACTTGCAAGGCAATGAAGAGAATCCCGCACCTAAGGATGATGGACCAGACTCGGGTGATAAATCCAGTGGTTCCGAGAAGCAGGACAAGCCGGACCAGGACAATAAGAACCAGAAGGGAAGCACGGCAAAAACCGGCGGCGTGAAGAAAAGCGAGACAAAGTCCGGAAAAGGAGAGGACAAATCAACAGCGTCGGAAAGTTCAGAAAAGAAAAAATCAGGCACCGAAGAACAAACTGAAAAATTCCTCTATCCTCTCTTGACCAAAACGCTCAAAGACGGTCATTACATCTTGCGCTTCACACTCTCCGACGCGCCATCAAATATGGTGAATCCTCAAGAAACTCGCTGCTACAGATACATTATTGTCGACAACTCGAAGCCACACATCAGCGACGCCCGGGCACAAGTCGGCCAGGACGGCGCACTGGCAATTCAAGCACAAGCAAGCGATGACATGTCGCCCATCGTTAACGCTACATTCACCATCGACGATGGCGACGCGAGCTCTCTGGCGACTGAGGGGACATCCGATTCCCGAAGCTTGAAGCTCAGCGCCACTGGAGTGAAAGTCAGGAAAGGCTCTCATAAAATCGAGATTGAAGTGCTCGATAAAGCCAACAATAAGGCGACGAAGACAATCAAGGTTTCCGTACCTTAGTTAAAACAGCACAAACTTATAAAAGACAGATCTGCGTTAATATAGCCCAATTCTAAGTGACAGTGGACACGCATCCTCGTGCCCGTCGCCGGCATCCTTCAGGCTGTAACACTCGTAGATAAACGGATGAGCAAAACAGTGAGCACCGCAATCAAAGAGAAAGCAGGACACCCAGAGATGAACCAAGGTTTTCGATCGCGCTTGCTGAGGACGAAAGCGCCTCAGATGCTCGTTGATGAAGCGAACCACGAGCATCACCGGATGAAGAAAACCCTCTCTGCCAAAGATCTGATCGCCTTTGGAGTGGGCGCTACAATTGGCTCGGGAATATTTGCTCTGACGGGAACGGCAGCAGCCGGACAGGCGGCAACCGGTCCAAAGGACTGGCTCTCAACGCCGGTGATCAATTTCATGCTCGGCGCGGCAATGGGACGCGACCCGGCCGGTCCGGCAATTGTAATATCGTTTTTGATCGCAGCCATGGCTTGTGGATTTGCCGCCATGTGCTATGCCGAACTGGCGGCAATGATACCGGTCTCCGGCTCGGCGTATACCTTCGCCTATGCAGCATTAGGCGAACTCGTCGCCTGGATAATCGGATGGGATCTAATTCTCGAGTACGCGGTCGGCAATATCGCAGTAGCTGTAAGCTGGTCGGACTACTTATTGCGCTTTCTGCACGGCACGTTCGGAATCAAGCTGCCACTCTGGATAACAACCGACACCGGGACCGCGCTGACACGTTTGCATACCTTGCCGCCCGATCACATCCAGTGGAGCTTTTACTCGAGCACTGATCTGCCGACTTTCTTCGGCCATGCCTTCGCGCTCAATATTCCTGCATTCCTGATAGTTGCTGCGATCACGACAATTTTGATTGTCGGCATTCAGGAAAGCGCTTCCTTCAATCGATTGATCGTTTTCACGAACGTCTCTATCGTTCTGTTTGTCATCATCTACGGTGCCACATTCTGCAAGCCGGAAAATTGGGTTCCCTTCGCCCCGGGGGGCATGGCTGGTATTATGGGCGGTGCAGCAATCGTCTTCTTCAGCTTCATTGGTTTCGACGCCGTAAGCTCAACGGCAGAGGAAACGAAGAATCCACAGCGCGACATGCCCATCGGCATGATCGGCAGCCTGGCCATTTGTACCTTGCTTTATGCCGGGGTTGCTCTTGTGTTGACCGGCATCCAGCCCTATACGACTTATGCAAACGACGCCGCTCCCGTTGCCACGGCTCTGGCGATGGGAAACAAGAATCAGTGGGCGTATCCTCTCGTCAGCTTCGGCGCGCTTGCCGGCATGACTTCGGTTCTACTCGTCTTTCAGCTTGGTCAGCCGCGAATTTTCATGGCTATGGCGCGCGACGGTTTGCTGCCGAAGTTTTTCGGCAGATTGCATCCTCGTTTCAAAACGCCAATGATCCCAACTATTCTCACAGGCGTGTTTGTCGGTTTTTCAGCCCTGTTTGTAGATATCGGACAAGCGGCTGAGCTCACCAATATTGGAACCCTCGCCGCATTCATTCTGGTTTGCGGCGGCGTCATTCTTCTTCGAAAAACGAGCGCCGAGCATCCGCGACCATTCAAATGCCCGCTAGTGCCCTTGATTCCCATAGTAGGGATCCTCATGTGCTTCACGCTCATGATCAGCTTGCCGACCATTACCTGGATCCGCTTTTTCGTCTGGATGGCGATCGGGATGACGATTTACTTCCTTTACGGCTTCAAGAAGTCAAATCTGAACCATTAAATCCAGCCGTTTTGCGCACATTACACAACTTTGTAATGTTGTCCGGTCATACTGTGTCAGCACAGTTTTAGCGCCTGGAAGTTGCCGACTATGACGAACATAATCATCTCACCAAGACCCTGGTTCGCGAAGAAAGTCTCCCTGATTGCCATTAGCCTGGTGGCAATAGCACTTTTCCTGATCAAGTTGCCTCCGGGCAATTTCGGTTTGAGCAGCGAGCCACAGGAGGGGTGCCATTGTCCGACCGCCGATCCGCCTGCAGCTGACCCATCAATATTAAGCGATCCTCTCGCGGCTGAAAGACACCATAAGCGCGCGCATGAACTTTGGGATGCCGGTAAGCTCGAGAGCGCCCTGCAAGAGTATAAATTCGCCATCAGACTAGACCGCTATCGCTCGGAGCTATACTCCGATCGTGCACTTATTTATTTGCGCCTTGAGAATGACTCAGAGGCGAGAAAAGACCTGGATCGATCGATTGCGCTGGGATCAAGACGTGGCTCTGATTTCGCTTTCCGAGGGGATTTGCGTGAGAAAGCAGGATACCTTCGCGATGCGTTGGCTGATTATGATCGCAGCATCGAGCTGGAGCCTGGGGACGCCTACTTTCACGCTCGGCGCGGTTATCTTGAATCCGATCTGAATAAGTTTCAGCAGGCGATCGATGACTTCACTGTGGCGTTGGATTTAGAGCCAGAAAAAGATTTTCTCTATTTACAGCGCTCGGATGCGTTTTCAAACCTGGGTGACAAAAAACGGGCGATCGAGGATCTCAACTCATATCTTAAGATCACTGATAGACCTCATCCAGCCTATGAAAGACGCGCGACGATAAGACGTGACCTTGGGCAAATTGAAGAGTCGTTAAAAGATTTTCGCAGTGCCGAGCTATCAGATCCCACATGTCCTCATATTTTTGCCAAGCGTGCCGAACTTTTAGAAAGAATCGGAGATCTGGGCGGAGCGCTCACCGACCTTGATAAAAGCATAAAGCTCAACGGACGTTATTACTTAGAACGAGCAATCGTGCGATCGCGCCTCGGGGACCGTCCCGGAGCTATAGCAGATCTTGACGTCGCCATAAGCATGAATCCGAATTGGTCTGAAGCCTACAAAAGAAGAGCCGTACTCCGGCTTGAAGCCCTCGACCCAGTCGGTGCGGCACAAGATTTTAGGAGCTACTTTCGCTCGCGAAGATAATGCATAAGGACCTCCAATTTTCTCGCAGCATCGCCACATGCTAGTGTTGAATTAGAGGAACCATCCTGATGAGCAACGTAATCGGCATACTCAATGGACTGACGATAACAAGCAAAGGCTCCATTGCGTTTGTCCAGATCCAGCCCGTCGCCATGGGCATACAGCTCGCCGCGCCCAGCCGGATTTACGACTGGACTTCCTTCGCCAAAGCGGAGGAGGCGCTCTTCCAAGTCGTCGATGCGCTCAGCATTTATTACCACGTGCCTCAGGCTCTGGGAGTGGATCGCAAATGGTTCCCGGTCGCGGTCGAAGCAGAGCGGATGGTGACAAGCGAACCTGTCGAGCTTGCAATAGTTCAGCAAGCCTTTGACGAGCTGAACAATAGCCCGCACTCAAGGGTGATACGCTCGATTTTGCGGGTCGTTCAAAGAGCAGATCAATGCGAGGACTGGAACGACAGGATGCTCTTGTTGTGGATGGCGTTTCACACACTCTATTCATTTTCAAAGCAGCGCGTCGAGCGCATGAAGATCGCCGGCTTCCTGACGGAGCAACACTTCCTGGATGAGGAATTGAAACCATGGGTCGACAGCTGGTCTGCCGTCAATGGATTTGAAGCGCTATACGGCTCTGGACTGGTGCTGGCAAAATGGAACAAAATGACCATTCCAGTTGCTGAGGATTTGCGAGCTGCCAGCGAAGCGCTTGCGCACCAGAAGGGCAGTTATTTGGACTTCACCGCTAAACTGCTTTTGACAATTTTCGCTTTGCGC
The DNA here is from genome assembly GCA_021324135.1 of Pseudomonadota bacterium. Lineage (GTDB taxonomy): Bacteria > Cyanobacteriota > Vampirovibrionia > Obscuribacterales > Obscuribacteraceae > JAJPJO01. The sequence continues at coordinate 2,907 of JAJPJO010000206.1, read as the reverse complement.
AATCAGTATGTGCAGAGAAGTAATCCGGCTCTCGACAGTGAAACGGAGAGAGCCGTGGAGATGGCGGCACGCACCCTCGACTTCCTGGTGCGCGCCACCGTTCAGAAACAATTGAACCTCAGCCCGGTCGGAGCACTCAACAGAGTAGTCTTAGCCAATCATCATAACGGGCGTCCCATCGACTTCAAAGCGCTGTAGCACATCCATGGTGATGAATTCGACAATCGAATTAACGAACAGCCGCGCATCACGACTGTCTATCTCATCGTGCCGAGTGTGAGGCAGCATGACCAAACGTTTGGGCTCCGCCGCACCAGCAAACAGATCCATGGCATGCTCTATGCGCACGTCCTGGTCCTTAACGCCATGAATGACAAGCAACGGACACGACAGGCGCGCCGCTATGCCGGCGTTATCAAAGTAAGGTCTCGTAAACAGCGCCGGCGGCCACATGTGAAAAATTGGGTTGGTATCACAGGCGATGCGACGAATATTTTGAAATGTTGACTGCAATATAAGACCGCTGATCGGTCGCCGCAATGCCAGTTGGCAGGAAACGGCACCACCGAGCGACTCGCCGTACACGATAATCGGCAATTCCGGAGTACGGGCTCGCAACCAATCGAAAGCTGCTTCTCCATCCTCGCAGATCCCTGCCACCGAGGGTGATGCCTCACTCTTTCCAAATCCTCTGTAGTCGTAGACGAAAACATTGACGCGCGAGGCAAGCAACAACTCGATGAGAACTTGGAGGTCGGCAATGTTCCCCGCGTTTCCATGATTGACCAGGATGGATGCTTTTGCGCCAGATTGAGGAAAGAACCAGCCATGAAGCTTGCTGCCCTTCTTCGTCTTCAGGTATACGTCTTCAAATTCGCGACCGTCCAGCCAACTCATCGACCAATCCCCTTTCCCATCGGGGTACTTCTGCGGTTCGAAAAGAATGGGTCTGTAAACCGGCTCGGCAAAGCGCGGCGACGCCAGCACGAGTATAGACGCGACACCCAACGCTCCTGCAATTACAGCCGATACCGGATCAATCATTTTTGCCTCAGGGAAGCAGAACTATAAAATTCTAGAGCAACCAACTTCATCGCTCACTAAAGTAAATTTCAGCTCCAAAATCGCATTATTTTGTTTTGGACGATTCTGGTGCCGCCGAAGGTTTTGATGAATTTGCATCTGGTATCACAGGCGGTTGCACGTGCGGCGTCGCACTTGGCGGCGTTGCCGTTGGCTGCGTTCCCGTTGGCGGCGTTCCGCTTGGCTGTGTTCCCTTTGGCGGTGTCCCGGTGGACGGGGGTTCAGGCGTCGGCGTTACAGGAGGCTGTTTCGCTTCGCCCTTCTTTCCGAACATGCGATCGAGATTCCTCTTTATTTTGTCGTCGATTTTTTTGTTGCCTTCCTTTGTCACCAGACCGCTCCACAGCGCTTCACTTTGCCAGAATGTCGCCGTCCAATAATGTTTCGCATCGTCCGGGTTGCCACCATATGCGAGGGCAAGCAAACGACTTAGCTGTTGCGAAACCAGGAAGGAATATGCCGTCCATGAATCGCTCCCTGCCTTTATCTTCCACGTATACATCGGACCGCTGGTGGCAACGATTTCAGGCTTGCCGTGAAATTTGATGATATTTGTAGTCACAAGACCTTTGGTCGGCTTCTCGTCGCGCACGCGATTGGCCACCTTGGATACAACCTCGAGTGTCGGCTCCTGCACGTATTTTTCGGGATCCTTTATCCTGGCGCGCAAGAGCGGAAGCATCGCCGCATCCAATATCTCTTGCCTGTGCTGTTTGATCGATTTGTTTGTAATTCCCAACTCCGGCAGGGATGGGCGATGCTCACCCTTAGATTTCAACAGAGTTTTCCGAACGTTGTTTATGTAGGCAGCGTCAATCTGGCGGTCGATGCCGACGATGTACTTGGGACCCTTGTGCTGGAAGTGAAAAACTCGCTTGCCTTTATCCTCGGGATTGCTCCATTCCTCGATTATTTCGACGCTGTCATCAACAGGCTGGCTGGCGGTCTTCGAGGAGGCGCTCGACGACCTGGCGCTTTTGGCGTCTGCTGAGGACGCACCGCTGTTGCCCACGACAACAAGAGCGCTGCATGATGCTAAAAGTAAACAGTTAGACCACAGTTTCATATTCGCGCTCGCCCGCAATCGGCAGAATCTAGCATTACAGTACCCAGTCTCTGACACTCATACGTAACATACAAATTTATAAGAAGGTGGGGGCGCCCGGCCAGCGGGACCCGTCGTCCTAATTTTCGCTCGTCATTTGTCTTTAATTGGCAGCATAGAACGGCCGCTCGGGTGGAACAACTTTGTTAGGATCTTCCGATGAGATATGCAGTGCTCGACAATTCACCTAGAAGGCGGCTCTCTCGCTGTCTTTCAGTAGCTGCCCTTCTGGCATTTTCGCTTCCTTTGTCAGGAAACGCCTCAGCACCTCTGCCAGGCGAAGCCGAGACTGCCGAGCAGCAAAAGGTAGAAACAAGGCAAACGAGCGATCTGCAAGGCTTTGAAACGCCTTCATGGCATGCAATTCCAAGCAGAGATCTCACTGTTGATGAAGCAACGCCAGCCCCGCCTGCATCAGCTGCCATCGCACCCGGCTCGGCAGCCATCGCAGTGGCGACAGCCGCCAGCACACCAGCATCAGCCGCCACCACGACCGCGAGCCTACCTGATCCGAGCCAACAAGAAGCCGCTGTGATCATGCCCACTGTGGCTCGCCCGGCAAAAGCGTCCAGCCAAGATCTCGCGGCGGCAACGGCCGAGCCGCCGCCGAAGCCTCATACAGCCGAAGAATTCCTGCCGAAAAAAGTACCGCCGGAATGGCAAGCCTGGCAGAAAGTTCAGAAGGCCGGCAGCGAAGCATTCGATAACAACGAATTCGG
>JAJPJO010000362.1 GCA_021324135.1 Pseudomonadota bacterium | reverse complement strand
TTGAGCATTGCCAGTGGCGAGCCGAGCTGTACTTCAGGCGGGCTGCCGAGCTTGGTGATGAGCCCTGCAAGTTCGAAGTGGAACGCCAGCGCGCCTGGTATTACATTCGGTGAATTTTTGCAGCGAAGATGAGCCGGAGCCGGCACTGCGACCGGCTTTGTTTGCTATTTGAAAGCAAAGATGTGTTTAGAAATCCGTCTGCCTCGCGGCGGGCTGAACGTCATGCTGAGAAAGTTTCGAAAAGCGATCTGTATTGTTCTGGCTCTCAGTGCCGCTAGCTTGTATGCACCGCAAATCGGCGGATACAGTGTGTGCGTTTGCGCTCAGGAACAATCCGGCGGCGGAGTCTTCTCACGGCATCCCAAGTTGAAAAAAATATTCGAAGGCGCTGCCATAGGTGGCGGACTTGGAACCGGCTTGGGGCTGGTCACAGGCGCGGGCGCGGTCGCCGGGGCTGCTGGCGGCGCTGGAAGGGGTGCCGCATTTGGGGCCGTTCGCACGACAAAGACGTGGGAAAGAACCAAAGAAAAAGTCACTCATCGTTTCCACAAAGATGAGAAGCAGCAGTCAGAATCAGGGATTCAGCGTACATACTGAAATAGTAATGCCGGAGTGATATCCTATAGCTGGCAATATTTGCCTTGTGTTCTGGTGCTGGTTTTTTGATTACTGGTTTTCTGGTTGCCCGTTTTCTACTACTTCCTGGTGAAACGACTTGCAATTGCTGGATGACGAGTCCGTTCTCGAGAGGCTGCTCAAACGTCCTGTGCCTCGGATGTGTGCGCGCTTTTTTGACAGCATTCCTGATGCTGAACTGCGCGCCACGCTTCTTCAGCACATAACAGGCAAGCGCGAGCCGAAGGAGGACACTCAAAAATTTTTGCGAAAGCTCAGGCAGCAGGAGAAGGATCTGTATTGGCTTGATGAGTTTGATAATGAAGTGACAAACGGCGGTTTCAATCAGTATTTTTTCAACACTAACGGTGCATTTATTGATGATACGATAACAGCGTTGCGCACCATATGCGGTGACGTTTTTTCTCAGCCTCTGCAGCAGGCTTCTCGCCATTACAAGCACCAGGATCATATTCATAAGGAAACCCGTGCTGAATCTAAGAATCCCGCTGAGCTGTTAAAGGGTTTTCTTGACAGCCAGGATTCAATTGATTTCTTCGAAGAGGAAACGGAGTGGTACAGGCTGCGAGACAGTTTCCACAGCTCCTTGATCAGATTCATTAGAACCAACAAAGATGCCTTTCTGGACTCAAAGCCAGAGCTTGAACTGTCGGACTGGTTGCACGAGCCGGATCAATATTTTGATAATGCCGCCGCGCATAAACTTTCACTCGATGCCTTGAAGAACTGGAGAGATGATGATCCAATCGGCAGCCGCAGCCGGTTGGCGCGAACGCTGCTTGAAGGCGCTCGTAAGCAAGGAGCGAAAGGAAAATATCGAGAGGCAGAAGCCATTTTGCAAGAAGCATTGGAATGGCTGAACAAGGGAGATGATCTCGGCGAAGAACTATCCCCTGTCACCTCGTCGGTGCTTCAATACTATGGCGAAATTCTCGAGCAGATGCACAGAACAGTTCAAGCCCAAGCAATCAAGTCGGAGTTGGCTCGGCGCGGACGATTCGGAGACACGGACAGGGATTAGAAGTGTCGTCTGTTTACTTCTTGCTGCTTCCCGGCTTCTCCGGCTGCGTTCCGGCTTTGCACAAAGGGCAGCCATCCGGCTCGTAAGTCCAGAGATTGAGCTGCAAAAGGCTGAAGAATGGAACATCGAATGTCGCTTTTCCACCGCTGCGATCGACAATGGCTGCCACTGCCAGTGGTTTCGCACCGAGCGAACGTGCCAATTCGACCACCTTACGTGCCGAGCCACCGGTGGTGGTGACGTCTTCCACGACGACAACTTTATCGCCGGCGCCAATCTCGACCCCGCGGCGAATAGAAAAATCATCCGAGCCGGCGGCGCGCTCTGCAAATACTGCTCTGACCATCGAGCGCACAGCATCCGGTTTGCTGAATCTTTCAATACTGTCCAGAGACAGCAAGTAGTCGGCAGATTTCTCATCGGCATATTTGCGGGCAAAAGCCTCGGCTACAAAGACCTCCCAGTGCACCGCCCCTAGTGCCGGGCCAATGACGACATCAGGCTTAATGCCGCCTTCGATAAGCTTAGCGACAATTAGATCGGCGAGAAAGTTACCGAATTGCGGGTACTGCAATACTTTCTGACATTGCATGTACTGGTCGCTATGCAAACCGCTGGTCAGGAGAAAATGCCCGATCCGCCAGGCATCCACCGCCTTCAAGAGATTGCTGACAGCCACTTCCACCCCTGGAGAAGTTGTATTCATATGAGCTCCCAGGCCGAAGCCGAGTATCGGTGCGGTACATGCAGTATATCGATCAGGAGATGCGCAACTTTTGGTTTAGATCTCTCGATAAAAACGCAGAGAAATTGTAGAGTATTTCTTGTCAGTGATGATGTATGCCAAAATCGTTTAGTAACAAAATCGATCAGGCCAAACGGAGTCTAAGCAATGAAGCCAATCATCGGTATAAATGTCGATATCAAAAAAGGTCCACCGCCTGAGGCAAGTTTGCAGACGCCCTATCTGGAATCGATTCATAAGAGCGGTGGTATTCCGCTGATGATTCCGCCAATGTCTGATGACGATGTGCAAGCAGTGCTGGCGAAGATTGATGGAATCATGTTTATCGGCGGCGCTGATTACTCGCCGAAGAGATACAACGAAGAGCCTGATGAAACGGTCAAGTTGATAGACTCGACTCGAGACGACTTCGATTTCAGGCTATTGAAGAATGTTCTCGATCGGCGCGATATGCCCATCCTGGGAATTTGCCTCGGCTGCCAATTGCTTAACGTCGGTCTGGGCGGCTCGCTAATCCAAGACATCAAGAAGCGTTTTCCCCAATCTGAAGTTATGCACGCCAGCCCGAACGGCTGGCAGGACGGCTTCAACCGCCATGATGTAAATCTGGTGAAAGGCACTCGAGTGCATGAAATCTATGGCATCGAGCGCCTGACTGTTTCTACATCGCACCATCAGGCTGTGAATGCCGTCGGGAAAGGCTTAACGGTGGCTGCTCACTGCGACGACGGCGTCATTGAGGCGGTAGAGCTCCCGGACCGACGCTTCGTCATCGGCGTACAGTGGCACCCCGAGCGCGATTACGACGGGAGCAAGAATTTGTTCGACAAGTTTGTGGCCGTCTGCGCCAACGGACACAAGTAAGAGAACTTCTAACCGCATCTGCCGCTTGGCCGCCGGAGAGCTCGCCGCTTTGTCGCCCGGTCCACTCGCCGTTTTGCAGTCAGACCCTCACCTCTCTTGACAATGAGCATCATAGAAGAGGCCGCAAAACGCCAAAAGCGGCCTTATAAACGATACTCATTGCCAAGAAGACACGCGCATCTTTCAAGGACATCGTCCAACGCTCTTGTGCTCCTGCTCCTATGCTCTTATGCTCGGATGCTCATCTGCCGGCTCTTATACTCATATGACGAATAGATCAAAACACTTGGCAGCAGTCACGATTCTGAAAAGCCTTATGCTTAGACCGTTTGGAGACATTGCTGCGGAATTA
>JAJPJO010000068.1 GCA_021324135.1 Pseudomonadota bacterium | reverse complement strand
GGACAAAAGGACAAAAGGACAAAAGGACAAAAAAACACGCAAACAAAAAACAGAAGCGACTGGCACCACAGGCGATATCACGCTTGCAGGGATGGAAGAAGGGAGGCGAGTCCCCGGTTGCTAGAGATGCAATCTCTAGTGCCCAACCGAGGACCCGCCTCATTGTCCAGACTCACAAACCGATTGCTCGTAGCTCGACCCGCATCACCAGATTCTTGTGGAGTCCGGATTTACAGATCGATCACGATAGGGGCGTTCCTGATGTTGTAGCGTTCGTCCAGAACGCAAGCGTTGACGAAGATGATGCCGTCGCGCTCGAGCTTGCCGTAGGACTGGTGAACGTGACCGAAGCAATGCAGCAGCGGACGAACAGCCATGACCCGATCGAGCAAGAGCTCATCGCCGACCGACGGCCATTCCGGCGTTCTGTCCAAAATCCCTTTTGGCGGTCCGTGCGTGATCAGCACGTCCACCAGATCGGGGACCTTGGCCCAGACGGCCGCCAGCTCGGCTGAGCCGCGCGGCAGGTTGAACGCCCACTTGTGGTGCTCGGGCTGCCAGGGACTGCCGTAGATTCTCAATCCGGCAATCTCCACCAGCTCGTCCTGCAAGTAGACGGCATTACTCAGCAGAGAGCCGGCGGCCTCGCCGAGCCATTCGAGCGGTGCGTCGTGATTGCCGCCCACGACCACCTTGTACTGATGGGGCAGGGCGCCAAGTTCGTCGTTGAATGCGGCAACCTGAGCCAGGTGGTCTTCGCGCGAGACAGGGCGGAACTCAGGTTGTGGCCGCGCTGGCCGCTCATCCGGACCGCCCTGCCAAAAGCGCTGCCGATAACCTGTGACGCGCTCCAGGCGAGAGGTGAAGTCCCCACAATGGATGAACAGGTCACCATCGGGGATGTTGAGCGAGCTCAACGGCTTCTTGTGTGTGTCACTGGCGATGACGATTCTCATACGGTTTTCTCCTGCGTTGATCCCGGACAACGCGGCAGCAGCGAACGACACAGGCTCAGGCATGTATCACTCAATGCATGCTGGAACATGCAGAGCGCGATACAGACTTGAAACTGCGTTCCGAAAGAGCCGGGGCATGAGTTTTATCCAAGCCCAGGCGTTCGCGGAACTTCAAGCACCGACTACAGACGCCGAATACGTGCATGGGCAGCTCACCAACTAGCCCGACGTGCACATACTGGTTGCGCCTGCAACTGTGTCTTTAACTTGAAGTGATAGCTGCTGCTTGTTCTCGAGAGGGTTTGCTATGAAAAAGAAATCTGGTGATACACCGAGACTAATTGCCAAGATAACGGCTATGCAATAAAGATCTCTGTTCGCGGATCATATTTTAGAAACGCCAATTATGAAGAGAACTTAACAATAGCCCATAAATGCACTCTTTTCGGGCTGATCCTGGCGCGAACTGCGCGAAGTCTCAGCGCATAGGACAACAGGCCACCGGTTGGAAAGCTTGGCTCGCCCGGCCGCGTTCATACCCTGTAGGATATGAAAAACCAAATTTTTGTACCTGTGGCGTATCAGAGACCTGAATCAGCCAACACCGGACAATCAAGCGGTGGGCTGAGCGAGGACCACCAGGCTGGTTAAGCTAAAGCCGAGGAGCCTTCTTTGTCTTGAACATCCCCGTTCTCATTGCCATTGCGATCGTCGCAGCTTTGTACTCGTCGGTGGGACATGGCGGCGCCACCGGCTATTTGGCAATTCTCTCGCTTCTGAACGTGCCACCACGGGAGATGGCAAGCACGGCCTTGATTCTCAACTGTTTGACAGCCAGTATATCTCTTGCTTCATACAGTCGAGCCGGTTTTCTATCATGGCGCTTGACCTGGCCATTTCTGATCGCCTCCGTTCCCTGCGCATTTTTCGGAGCCATGGTCAAACTTTCCGAGCAGCAATATGCCTGGCTCCTCGGGTCGGTTCTAATTTTTGTGGCGGCGCGGCTTGGATTTTACCAGCCCGCTGACAGGAGCGAGCCCCGCTTTATCGAGAACCCGAAACTGCCGGCTGCCCTTGCGGCGGGCGCCATTCTCGGTTTTCTATCCGGTGCTGTCGGTATCGGCGGTGGTGTATTCCTCAGCCCGCTGATCATTCTCATGGGCTGGGCCGACACCAAGACAACATCAGCCAGCGCCGCCTTGTTCATCATCGCCAATTCGATCTCGGGCTTGCTCGGGCGCGCCCTGGCCGGCACTCTTGTTTGCCAGGACATTTTGCCGTATCTGATCTTTGGTTTGGTCGGCGCGCTGGCAGGCTCTTATTGGGGCGTGCGGCTCTCGACCGGCCGCGGATTGCGCAGGGTACTGGCTGTAGTATTGATAATCGCTTCTGCAAAAATGTTCATTCCGCATGCATGAACGGCAAAAAAGCGCGCACAGCCCAAAAAGGAAAAGAGAGCTTCGAAATCGAAGCCCCCTTGATCCCTGTCAGTGTAAAAACTCTAAACTGCGAGCGCCACCAAATCCAATACCAATCTAATTCCAGGAACGGGTTCCAGAAGCCGTGTCGCAAGCATTAAAAACGCACTGAACAAAAGCTTTCCGAAAAATCTTTCGCTTTTGCGTTTCCTCATGACTCTTTCTCCTTTCGCTGTGAGCTGATTTTATGCTCACATGCTGCGGACTAAGGCGGGGTTAAGGGGATTAAGAGCCGGTTAAGAGCCAGACAAGCCAATCTCCAGGCACACAATCGGGCGACTTTGTATGTAAAGAGAGTATACGAAAGACGACTGCAAGCGCTTCCGCTCCGCAACTGTCATGCCCTTGTCGATGGCTCGAGCCAGGCGTAATATCTAAGAGATCTACTATTTACGCATTCGTGTCCCATCTCACTTCCTAAATGTGCGCCGCCAAATCAAAACAAAAAGAAAAAAAGATTGAGGATACGAAGCCTAAGCTTTACCGCCTGAAATCAATGGTTCTTGCCAGGCTTTTTGCCGAGCTCAGCGTCATCCTCATCCTCATAAATCTGCCCCTTGTCCTGCTTCTAAGCGGTCGGCTGGCGGCACTGCCAATCACTGCAAAGGCAGTGATTCTCACGCTCTGCCTGCTCAGCGCGCTCCTCTTGCCGGCTTATGCGTTCATTACCTGGTGCGTCAAAATCGATCAGCAAGGGATCACATCCATATCAATCGCGAAGAAACAGCATTGCGACTGGTCGGCCGTGAAGAGAATTACAAGACGAAGCAACTGGAACTGGATTCGCTATGTGGTCGAGCATGAAGATGGCGAGCTGAGCTTTCCAATCTGGTTGAAGAATTGCGAAGAGCTGATTGCCACAATCAAAGAGAAGATCCCGGGCGGGGCGGCCGGCGGCAGCGCACCGATATTTCGCAAATTTTCCCAAGATCCGATCTCATTGCTCTTTCAGGGCTTGCAGGCGGGGCTCGGCATTGCACTGGCGGTAGTCTTCTGGTTATTTTTCAGCGAATTGACCCACGACAAGAGCGCCAGTCAAACAGATGCCTTGATTGTTTTGGGCTTCTCCCTGGCTGTCAGTGCGCTTTTTCTCTGGCGAACGTTCATGGTGGCTCTGATGCCCAAGAGCGTTCGCTTGACTGGACCGGAGATAATTGTTGAAACAATCTTCTTCGCTAAGAATATTGCCTGGCAGGAGGTGCAAAAGATTGGACCGGCTTTGCCGTTCTTGCCGGATGGCTTCATGCTCTCAACCAAAAAAGGCTCCTATCTGATCGGCAATGGCATGAACTCGGTCGATGAGCTGGTCGCT
>JAJPJO010000145.1 GCA_021324135.1 Pseudomonadota bacterium | reverse complement strand
TACTGGATGGTAGGCGTAATTCCCGGCGCTCCCTTCTGGCATCAGCAAGCAGCTTATGATGCGATTCTCGGGCAGGCACCACGGGTGGTGTTTGCTTGTTTGCTCGCATACATTTGTGGTGAGTACATCAACAGTGTGGCCATCTCGAGGCTGAAGTTCATTCAGCATGGCAAGCGTGGATTGGCGCAGTGCATTCGCTTCGTGGCGTCGACGGCGTTAGGTGAATTTGTCGACACGGCCGTGTTCTTTCCGGTCGCTTTTCTTGGCGTGATCGAACTTCCCGATTTACTGCGGACGATGGGTTGTATTTACATCGCGAAAATCGTCTATGAAATCTTGGCGCTTCCGGCCAGCACTGCCTTTGCAAATTATGTAAAAGCCAAAGACGGCATCGACGTCGTCGACGATCCGAAATCGACTGACTACAATCTGTTCATTCGCGCATGAAATGCAAAAGTTTGCTGCGATGCCACTACAGGTGGTGTCATCGCATCGCCTCGGACAGTGTCGAGCAAATGCCGACTACTATGGTATAGAATGAAGAGACGTCTCCTCATTACCTGAACTCAGATGAACAATCTCACTCTGCTATTTGCCCGGTTATCACGGGTCAGCCCGGTCGTTTTACTGACCGTTCTTATAGGACTGGCGGCCCTGGTCACTTTCATAGTCATGGGCAAGACCCAGGAATCCGAAGAGCAGCTGCGCATGAAACAGCTGGATCTGGAGGCGCGCTCCTCCGCCAAGGGCAAAGTCGTCTATGCCATAAAGGATATCGGAGAAAACGAGGTGATCAAAAGCGAGTCTCTCGAAGAGCGTCTGATTCCGCAGTCCAAAATACCGGTCGACGCTCTAACATCCGCCAGTCTGGCCTCAGGGCGGATTTCTAAATACGGCATTAGCGCCGGGCAAATCGTATCGCAGCATGATCTGGCACTGCAGGGAGCAGCAGTCGATTACGAGCAGCGATTGCGACCGGGCATGCGGGCCGTTTCATTCACCGTCGACGGCGGAAATATCTTCATCGCTCCCGATAGCCACATAGATATCTACGCGATGGTTGGAAGCGGACCGGAAACGAAGGTCTCACCAATTCTTTCCAACATCGAGGTGTTGGCGGTGGGACAGATCTACAACAAAGCGGAGTACGAAGCGATAAAAGAATCCCGACCAACCAGCCCAATTACTGTTGCCGTCACTCCACAGGAAGCAGCCAGGTTGATGCAGGGAATTTCAGCCGGCAAGCTTTATCTCGCCCTCCGGAATGAGAAGGATCGTCAACCGCTCGCTACCGTCGAGGTAAAATCTTTGTTTTCGAAATAAGCAGGACCGTCAAGATTGAGGAGAAAACATGTTTCGAAATCTGCTTCGCAAGCCGGTATTTTTGGTCGTTCTAGCGCTTCTGGCAGGGTGGCTCGTCTTTCTGGCAATCACGCCCGGTCATGATGATGATGACAAACTCGATGGGAGACAGCGGAGACTCGAAGATGCAAGTGTGAGTGCCAAGGGCAATGTCGTTTATGCCGCGCGAGAGATCAAGCAGGATGACATCATTGCCGCTGATGCTCTGGAGGAGCGCGAGACGCTTCAAATTAAGATACCGTTTGATGCGCTTACATCATCCAGTCTTGCTGTCGGCAGAATGGCAAAGCGTCCAATTGCCAAAGGACAGCGTCTTTCGCAGAATGATCTGGCGCCCATGAAAGACGAAAAATGACAGAGCGCCGCAAGCAGATGAATCAGCCGGAAACGGCCTTTTCTCTATTCAATTTGCTGTGTTTGAATCCATAAAATGCGTATATCAACAAGCCGAGCGGGCAGGTGATGGCATAAGCCTTGAGGACCAATTCGCTCAGGTTGGCTGCCAGGATGGCGCAGCCGATTGTTCCCACAATCGCCATAATCGGATTGACAAGCTTGAGGCGGGCAGCACCGACGCAAACAAAGGCAAAGGCGATGAGCGTGCCGAGCACCATCATGTCTGCAATCTCGCCGAAGGGGACGAAGCCTGCAAATATAGCGACCAGGACTCCGTTCAACAAAATGCCGAATGTCGGATTTCCCTTGTGCGAGCGTTTGAATAATCCAGGAAGCAAGCCATCCTCGGCCATGTTGCGGAAGATTCTCGGTCCGCCCATGCACAACACGAGCAGAACGTTGAATATGCCGAGCACGGCACCGAATGCGATCAGGCGCGATGCCCAATGTTGACCGGCTGCGGCGAGTAGTTTCGCCAGTGGTGCCGCTGCTTCGCTGCCGACGAACAAATCATTGCCGATCAATTTTCCCGTATGCGGATCGGTGGCGAGATTGCCGGTGGCCGGATCCGTTAAGAAGCACGGCGCAAGACCGGTTGCAACGATCATGACAGCGACATAGAGGAAAGCGACAATACCGACGCAGAGAAAAGTTCCCAATCGCGTGTCTTTTTGGCTCTTCGATTCTCTGGCAAATGTATAGAGCGCGTCGAAGCCGACGTAGGGAAAAACAGCCAGTGCTGCGCCTTGCAGAACTCCGGTCCAGCCGTTGGGCATAAAATGTTTCCAGTTATCGGGATTGACGTGCGTGATGCCGGCTCCTAGAAACACGACCAGCAACGTCATTTTCAAAATGACCAGGGCAAAATTCAATTTGGCTGATTTGCTCACGCCGCCGAATATAAGGATGAGAGTGATCACGGCGACGACGCCGATCGCTACGACATTGACCCCGAAGGTAAAGTGCCCCGTCGATTTATCAATTACCGATCCCATCCAGAAGCCCTTGATGTCGAATCCAAGTGCCGTTTTTAGATAAACGCTCCAGGCGATGGCGACTGCTGCCGCACCAAAACTGTATTCCATGAACAGACCGAATGCCACCACCCACGCTACCAGCTCGCCGATGGAGTTGTAAACGTAGCTGTAAGCGGACACACCATGAGGCATGTGACGAGAAAATTTCTCATAGCAGATGGCTACGATCAAAATGATGAAACCGGTGATTAAGAACGAAAGTATCCCCGCTGGTCCAGCCTTGCCTGCTATGATTCCGGGCATCGCGAATATGCCGGCTCCGATGGTGGCACCGATGCCCAGACCGGTCAGCATCAGCCAGCCGAGATGCTTGGGCGTTTCATCCGCACCGGTTGAAATAGCAGGCGCACGACGGAACAGCTCAGTTACGATCGACATAGAACCTCTATTGTTAGTAAGACCCGTTTGCGAAACATCATTCGTTTCCAAAAGTTCGCGCATTGAAGCACCATCACATCCGGTAAAGGGCAAACCGAAAACAAACATTGAAAAGAGAGCCTTCAGCAACCGTACATGCTAGCATAGCCAATTAATATAGGGTCAAAATTCGTGCGTGAGGGCTTTCACATGAAGTTTGAGCGAGCAGCAGTAATTGGCGCCGGTGCCATGGGAAGCGGTATAGCGCAGGTTCTCAGTCAGGCCGGTCTGGAAGTCGTGCTTAAGGACGTCAAAGATGAGTTCGTCGAGCGCGGTCTGAAGAATATAAAAAGAATGTATGACTCACGCGTCAAAAAGGAAGTGCTGACGCAAGCTGAGGCGGACTACCTGTTTGGGCAGATCCGGGGAGCAACCAGCTACGACGAGATCGGCGAGCCCGACATCGTAATTGAAGCTGCCCTTGAAGAGATTGATGTCAAGCTCGACATATTCAAGACACTTGATTTGGTCTGCCCGGCTAGAACCATCCTGGCAACCAATACATCGGCACTTTCAATATCTGAAATTGCCGCCGTCACCAAGCGCCCCGAAAAAGTGATCGGCATGCACTTCTTCAATCCGGCGCAAACGATGAAACTCGTCGAGGTTATCCCAGGCGTCAAGACCTCGGATGAAACGGTTAACCATGCCATGAATCTTTCCCGCGATTTGATGCGCAAGATCCCGATCAAGGTGAAGGAGTGCCCCGGATTTCTGGTTAACCGCTTGCTCTTCCCTTATATGAATGAAGCTCTGTTCGCCCTGCAAGAAGGCGCCGATCCACAACAAATCGATCAGATGCTGGTCGATTTCGGTTTGCCGATGGGGCCGTTTACCCTCTTCGACATGACGGGCATCGACATATGCACTCATGTAGTCAACTTCTTGTACGGCGAGTATGGAGCCCGTTTTCAACCATCGCCTTTATTGGACAAAATGGTGAAGGCGAATTGCCTCGGTCAGAAAACCGGCAAGGGTTTCTACCTGCACGAGCAAGGCGAAGTGCCGAAGAAAGGCGAAGCGAAGAAGGTCAATCCTCAATTGCAAGAGTTTATCAAGGAAGCAAACGCCGAGGCGAAGACGCCGCGTTCGTCCAGGAAAGTCGATGCCTATCGCATTATGCTGCCGATGTTCAACGAAGCGCTCTATGCCTTGCAGGAAGAAGTCGTCGTCCCCGCCGATGTCGATGTCGGCATGGAGTGGGGATGCGGGATAAAGCGCGGCTTGCTGACGCTTGCTGAAGAGAAGGGACTCGACTGGTGCTTGACTGAGATGCTGACGTATCATCGCGAGCTCGGCGAGCGTTTTCGCCCGTCGTGGTATTTGAAGAAGCTCGTGCGCGCCGGGATTAACGATTTCTCTCAACTCGAGCCCGAACCTGTCGGCGTGCGCTAAGCTGCTGCCAGAATCAAGGACTCTATTGGAATAAACGTTTGGGCAGGGCAGACAAATGATGATTAGATGGTTAGCGGCAATCGGTATCATCTGGTTTCTCTACCACGTGCGTGAGGTGTTTCCTCCGTTCATCGTGGGCGGTATCATCGCTTATTTGCTACTGCCCATGGTGCGATGGCTGAGCGCGGCGGCGAAGATTCCGAAACAGGCATCAGTAGCCATCATTTACGTGACTTTCCTCGGTGTTCTCATCCTGCTGAGCAAGATGGTCGGTCCGCTCGTCGTCGAGCAGGCATCAAAGTTGTTCGAAACCAGGCACGAGATCGTTTCCAGCTTGCTGCAGCAGTTGTCTGTAAGTTTCAGCTGGCAGATGGACGTCCCGAACGCATCCTCGACCGTTGTTCAAAGTCTTGAAGATTGGATCGGCAAGCCGGAAGAGATTCTCCATCTTGGAGAGCTGCTTTCGAAGAGCTTGCTGTCGATTCTGGTTTGCACCGTTTCATCGATCTACCTGATCATGGACAGCGAGAGCGTCGGCAGATTCTTGTTGCGTTTCGTCCCTCAGGACAAGCGTGTCGCCGTCGTGCAACTTTCAGTGCAGATGAACGTGATGGTCTCGAAATATATTCGCACGCAATTCTTTCTGGTCATCCTCATGGCTTGCGTGGCTTATGTAATTCTGCATTTCGTTTTCCAAATCAAATACGCCTTCTTGATTGCCATTTTGAGCGGCATTCTGGAGATTATTCCGGTTCTCGGACCACTCATGGCGATCAGCATGGCGGTGATTGTCGGCATTGCACAACAGGGTGTGCAAGCCGGAGCATTGATCGCGCTTTGCTATTGGATTGCGAGATTGACAGAGGATTATGTGGTCGTGCCCAAATTCGTCGGGCATGTCATTCAACTCCATCCGCTCGCGATCATATTTGCGGTCATCTGCGGCGAGGTCATCGCAGGTGCTCTCGGTATGCTCATTGCTATTCCTGTAGCGGCGGCGATAAAGCTCATACTCGACTTCCTTTATCCACCGCACGAAGGCACCATGAATGGTGCCAATCACGCCCATGCACCAGTGCCGATCGGCGTTGCCCACGCTGATGCTAGCCTTGAGCACCCCATTTCAAGCAGTTCTTCCAAGCATGAGCCGCATGCGACTGATCTGGGCGTCAACGGCGGGGATGACGAAGTACAATCGGGGTCGAGAGTGCGCTCCGGCAAGCTGGATACAGCGGAGCACGAGACAGCCAGCGAGGAAGCAGATTCGAGCTCGGGCGCACCCTGGGGCATGTAAGGCTCGCACGGATGACGGATATGATCAGCAATCGACCGGCTCGATTTTCGCTTGGCGCGGCCGCTCGAATTTCATTTGCCAGAGTGGCGCGAGAGGCTTGGGTGAGACCACGTTGATTGCATGAGCCAGACGAAGTTTCTTCATCAATAGAATCGTAAGCCAGGAAAGATCGAACTCCCAGGGTTTCATGCCCATTTTGGCCGAACCAGGATAGGCGTGGTGATTGTTGTGCCATCCCTCGCCCATGGCTAGTAGGGCTACCCACCACACGTTGACACTGTCATCGTTTCGCGCGTAGTTTTTGTAGCCCAATTTAGGAATGTGACAGACTACATTTAACATGAGGGGAATCTGGAGTACTGCATAACCCGCCAATATGCTCGCAAGTGCTGCTTTCCATCCAAATACTAAGCAGATGAGCAGGCGAACGGACCAGCCAATTATGTACGAGACAAAATGCGCACGCGCCCAGGACCCGCCCTGCTCAAGAAAGGCGTAAAGCGGATCGTTGATCAGATCCTTTGCCTGAACCTGCGGGTCGATATGGCTCGGATAGCCCTTATGTATGAACCAGCCCACGTGTGCATTCCAGACACCGTACTTCGGCGAGTGCGGATCCAGAGGTGTGTCGACATGGCGATGATGGGCGCGATGCATTGTAGCCCACCATATTGGAGAGCCCTCAAAGGAAAGATAGCCGAGCATTACCCAAAAATATTCAACGATTTTCGGACAGGAAAACGAACGATGCGACAACAAACGATGGTAGCCGATCGTCACACCCAGTCCGATCAGGATGTAGGAGATTAGAAACGCCGAGACAAATTCAATCATGGTCACATTCCTTTCTTGTCGCGAAATTCAAGATGCGTCGAGTCGTACATCAATGCACTCAAAGAGATGATCAATGCGCGCGCAGGCACGAATGTTCCGGGCACACTCTGCAGGAGAGCTCAAGAACATTGCAAATCGCGCTTAAAATCTAGTGGACTATGCCGTTCCTCAGGCGGGTCATTAGCGATACAGAGCAGACTCAGGCCGCCCTCTCCGTATGTCCTGACTCTTATCGGACTGGTCTACGTACCTGTCAGTCCATTCTTCATTCATAAGAAGTTCAAAAAATTGCTGAAGCGTCTCGGGTACTTCGGCTACCTGTAAAATGCGCCTACCATCATTATCCGGACCGGGATATTGGTTAAAAATCAAACGATCGATCTCCATGCCCTTTCGATTGTAGAAACGAAACAAGGCAAGACCGATTTCTTTGGACACGGTCGCTTTATCTTTGACTTGCCAATCACGCAAGACGGTGCGACCTATACCAATCAAATAATATGCGCGTTCTTTCTCGAACTTGGGCTCATCTATAAAGAACGCCCAGGTCGTCTCGTCCACGTTGTCCAGATACGGCTCACACCTTATCTGGAACAACCTTCCAGAGGATGAGGTCAACGATGTGGGACCATAGCCACAACTCATAAGGTGGGTCTCTAAAACCCTCAGAATATGGGCGTTTAAGCTGATACTTTTACTGTCGGCCTGCAGCTGCAGCCGTTTCCGATAGTCGTCGGGGATGCGAATACTGATATTTGCGGTCTTTTCGCCCATTTGTAGTTATCCGATGTCCACTTGTAGTTACATAACTACGGTTTGTATGCATTCCACTATAGCATGAATGGAACCCGGGGTGTTGGACAAATTAAAACTGCAGATTTTATTTCAAATGAAGGCGTCTAATAATGAAGATCGACGTAGTATCAAGCGCGGTGACTGGTTGGGAGCGTGAATTGGAAACGGGCGCCCTGGTCGGAATCAGACTCGACCCAGATTTCCCCACCATGCTGCTCGACGATCTTCTTGCAAATCGCCAGTCCCATGCCGGTGCCGGGATACTTACTGTGTTTGTGCAACCTGGAAAACATTTTGAATAGTTGCCCCTGATATTTCTTATCAATGCCGATCCCATTGTCGGTTACCGAGAAGATCCAGGCGTCGGCTTTCTTCTGAGCCGCGATTCTCACTTGCGGCGTTTTACCATTGCCGAATTTGACGGCATTCTCTATCAGGTTTTGGAACAAGCAGGTAAGTTGGATTTTGTTGGCATTGATAGTAGGAAGCTTGGCCGTTGAAATCCTTGCCTTCCTCTCCTGCACTAGCTCCTCCAGATTTTCGAGTGCCAGCTCGACAACCAGGTTGCAGTCAACGGGCTCGTATTCTATTTTTTCCGACTCGACCTGGCAGTATGTCAAAAGATCGCGGACGAGGGCCGACATGCGATCGGTGGCAGAGCTGATGAATGACATGAATTCGATTGCCTCACCATTCAAAGCGTCACCATGCTCCTTGACGAGAAGCCCCGTATAGTTGCTCACGACGCGGCAGGGTTCCTGCAGTTGATGGGCGGCCACAAAGGCAAATCGCTCAAGCTCAATATTGGTTCTATACAAGCGCTTCAGCTCGGAAATATCGCGCAAGATCCAGCGCAAATACAATTTGTCGGCTGGCTCGTTTTCACCCGGACGGCTTCCCTTCGAGGGCGGAAGTAAAGTTTCAGCCCCAGCCCGGAAGTGCACTCGGCCTATGCTGGTGGATGCAGGAAAGCTCTTTCCTTTCCTCGGGTTGAAGACAAATTCGATGCCATGAAGGATGTGCGCATCGGATTGGCGCATTCTGTCAATCACTTCAGAAAAGGTGCTCTGTCCATTCATGTCCCAGAATACCGAGAGGGGTTTTCCGATCAAGAACTTCTGTTTGACACCGAGCATGGTGGCAGCCATTTGATTGGCCTCGAGTATGGTACCGACATCATCGGTGACGATGTAACCGTCCGGAGCGAACTCGAACAGCTCCTTGTAGCGAGCCTGCTCCTGGTCCAATTGCACATGTGCGACAGCCAGGGCTTCATTCTTTTCGTTCAATTCGATTGCCGTGGCTCGCAGCTCTTCCAGGCTTGTAGAAAGTTCCTCCAGTGCCTCCTCGATGAGCTGCTTGTCTCGCGATGTTTGTTTAGCGCGACCCCATAGTGCACTCAAGTGCTCGTGTACTTCATCAATTTTGCTGAACAAATGATCTTCGCTCATGAAGCTGGTTCCATTAACAGCACCAGTCCGGGGTTATCATCCGGCAGCTTGGTGACAACGATGTGACAGTTCAATGGCTTACCTCGGCGATTTACTGCTTGCACGGAAGTCTCTTGCATGCTAAGTCCGTTCTTGAGGAACTCGCGCAAAAATTCTTCCAGCTCGCTTACGGGAAGTCCGATGTCCAAATCGAGGAAACACCTGCCGATAAGCTCGTCGGATCTTAGTCCCCATAAATCCGTAGATTTTTCGCTCCACAGAAGTACGTTGAAGTTCTTATCGAGTACCACCACTGCCGGCTTGATGCTGGTGATTATCGAGTTCAAGAACACACTGACGGCCCGTGTTCTCTTGCTCAACTCCTGTAATTCCTGGTTCACCGCATCCAGCTCCTGATTAGTCGATTCGAGTTCTTCATTGATTGTTTCCAGCTCTTCATTGCTCGACTGTAACTCTTCATTGGTGGTCTCGAGTTCTTCATTGGTTGACTGCAGCTCTTCATTCGTTGTCTCGAGTGCCTCTTGCGCTGCATGATATGCTTCATTGGCCAGGTTGAGCTCGCGATTTATCTTCTCGAGCTGCAAATTGAGCGTGTGTGCAGCAGTGATATCGTTGAAGGTAATCAGGACAGCGAGAAGATTCTGGCTGTCTCTTGGCAGTGGTGTAATCGAGACGCTGAGAATTTTCTCCTCAGCACCAAATGCCTTGTAACTGAGAGGCTTGAGCTCGATCGGCTTCTTGCTGGAAAGCACTTTCTCGATCGGGGCGCGAAGGTCAATTGGGCTGTACGAGAGCCGCACGCTGTTTAACGGTCTGCCAAGCACCTGGTCGCTCAGGCGAAAGAAGGAATAGCAAATCGCGTTGACATCAATTATGTTTCCGCGCAGATCAATCAAGAGTTGCGGATTGTCCGACGCATCGAAGCACAGAGATCGAGTTTCGCTCGTTCGCTTCATCATCGTCGCATCCGGCAGGTCAGGCTCCGGCTGTCTCATTGTCATCTGATGGTAGATCGGTGACTTCCTGAAGACGCGGAACTTTGTATCAACGGAGGTGAAGAGCTCGGATCGAGCCAGAGCGAGTTCAGCCTTGCCGAGGAAAAGAAATCCATGTCGAGTGAGGGCAAAATGAAAGCGTTCCAAAATGCGCGCTTGCGTTTCAGAGTTCATGTACATCAGTGTATTGCGACAGGAAAGTAAATCGAGCCGCGAAATCGGTGCATCATGCATCAGATCATGTCGACCGAAAATAACGGTTCGCCTCATGGCGGGACGGATGACGAAGTCCTTGCCACAGCGTTCGAAATACTGCTCTCTTCGCTCAGGGGAAACGTCTTTCATCTCCGCCTCGCTATAGACGGCCGAACGACCCTCTTCCAGAGCTGATTCGTCTATATCGGTTGCGTAGATTTTAAATCTGTAGTCGACCTCACCCAGCTCTTCTGCAAATAGAATTGCCAGCGAATACGCCTCCTCGCCGCTGGCGCACCCCGCCGACCAGACGCGAATTGTTTCCTTCGCGCCCTTTTGCTTGCAGATATTCGGGATAATCACGTCCTTGAGGTATTGCCAGGCAAGCTCATCTCGAAAAAAGGATGTGACGTTGATCAGAATCGTGTCGAACAAGCTGCGGAATTCGTCCGGCTCTACATCCAGATAATCCATGTAAGCGGCGAAGCTTTCAATGGAAAGCGCGTGCATTCTTTTGGTAATTCTGCGTCTGAGACTTTCGCTTTTGTAGCCAGAAAAGTCGAAAGCCCTTACTTGCTTAAGATAGTCCAGTAACGCATCGAATTCAGCATTTTGATCAGTATCAACTTTCACTGACGTCTTCTCCCCCTAACCATCAGGACAAGAGTGGTGCCAAGTTTGTATGAGCGGACTAGTGGAGACGGAAATTTGTCTATCTTTAGTGTTAGTACTGTGGGCGGTGATCATGATCGTCCCGGAAGCCTCGCTGTCTTAGCCCAGAATTCCAGTGTCGACCTTATCGCATCGGCGAAGGCTTCCGGGGAGGACGGCTTCGTGATCAGGCAATTCGCGTGACGGTCGTACGATTCGATTGTATCCTTCGCCTGGGCCGAAGTGGTCATTATGGCAACTGGAATTCGACGAAGTTTGGCGTCGGCCTTCATTTGTACAAGTAACTGCCTGCCATCGATCTTCGGAATATTCAGATCGAGGATGACCAGATCCGGAAGGAAGCTGGAACGATCCGCACTGCCACTCTGCTTGCTCAAAAGCGACAGAGCCTCGGCGCCATCCTCAACCACCTCGAGCTCAATAGGTAACCCGGTCGACTTTAGCGAGCGCTTTATCAAGTAAATATCAGCCGGGTTATCCTCTATCAGTAATACTCGAACCACGGCCCGACCAGCCTTTATTTTTTTGTCAGACCTGACCCGAGCTGCTTTATCGTTTGTGCCGAGCAAATCTGTCAGCGAAACATCGAGTGCCGAAGCGAGTTTGTCCAGGCTCTTCAAAGTGACATTGGCCGAGCCGTTTTCTATAAGATAAATCGAAGTGCGATGCAGTCCGGCCAGCTTGGCGAGCTCATATCGTGAAAGTCCGAGCGCCTCTCGCCGTCGCATCACTGTGGTGGACAACCTTGCCGTCAGTCGCTCCAGACCGTCTTTTGTAGTCTTTTTTACCGGCACGCATCCTTACTCAAACAGATTGCTTCAACCCAATCTTACATTGAAGAGGTTCGATATAGTTTTATTAACGAGTATATCCGCGACAAAAAGATAAATGTAACTTCGAAAATATAACAAGGCTTCCAGCCATCCGCTTTGAAGTCAAATCATTCAGTCATGCTGGTACTGAATGTGAAACTATTGTGTTGAATATATTCCACAGGAAGGAAGGAGCTGAATCGGATGCTCTTTGCCGCTCTAAGCTTGATTGCCTAGAACAGGCTGGCTCGTCTGTTGTCGCTTAAGCCTGCGCGAACACGCCATAATCGAGTCGGCGGTCGCGTACCGGCCTGCCTCGAACAGCACAATTCCAAGAGATTCCAGATCATTGGCGATTTGAGAATGTTCTTCTCCCAAAGCATTGGTTGCAATATAAAACGCCTTTTGCAGACATCGTTGCGCCTGGCGATATTTTTTTCGCCTTCTGTTGTGCTCAGCCAGCTCTACGTATTTGTTGTGGCGTGCCAGCAGATCTAAGATCGGCGGCGCGGGGTTGATCGAGTGAACGCTTGTCGAATCCCTGGTTTTCACCTTGTCCGGTGGCTGCTGCTGCTCTGTGGCGAGAGGGGTGTCCATTTGTCGACCTTCATTGAAACGCGATCTGACGCCATAACCATTTGTCCAAGATGTGACTGACTTGAGTGTAGCTTTGAATTCATAGATTGAGCGTGAAGGGCAAAGTCGGCTGTGTGCGCTTTCATTCTCTTCTAGCACTGAGTGTGGTGACACTAAGCTGATAATGCCGATGCGAACCATGTTTGTTGAATATATTCAACAATGCCTGACGCCCTGGATCGTTGCATTGACTGAGAAACGAGCCTTTCTGCTGCTACGGTCGATCGATGGATATAAATGATTGTAGATTTTGTTCATCTTCGTGCGATAATGTGAAGTGGAAGCTTTATTGACTGTCGTCCGTTTGATCTCGAACGGCACGGGCGTTGTCGGCACTAATGTTGTTTCGAGCATTCGAGCAACTCTTCTGAAATTTTGGGGAAACGATCATCACTGAAGCCCCGGAATTCATGGCCAATTCATCAAGAGAAAAGTCCGTACGCGGCGGTTCGAAATAACATTTGAATGCGACAAGGTGAGCCAATCATCTTTCAGATGAGCGATTAAACGCAAAACATGAGGCAAGAGGCGCGGCGCATTGGCAAACGCGAATCATAACTGGAGTTCCACTCACAGGAATAATCATGAGCTGCGTTCTACTTATCAAAAGCGACAAAGAGCTGGATGAAAGTCTGGCACGAAGTCTTGAGGAAGCTAACTATTCGGTTCGCCTGGATTCGAATTGGCCGGATGCCGGCGATGATCATGCAAACATCCACTTTTCCATAATATCGGGAACCGGTGCCAAGAATATTGCGCTGAAGTCGTTGAGATGTTACCGAATGGCAGGAGGCAGTCTTCCGGTGATTTTGATCTCTGGTAAACAAGCCACAGAGAAAGATGAAATCGTGGCATACCAGGCCGGCACGGATGAGTTTCTTGGAACTTTCGACCAGGTTGATGATGTGCTGGCAATATTGAAATCAATTGGCCTGAGGCCTTACCTCAGACGGCCATGTACTGTCTCAGTCGGTAGTCTAACCGTCAATTTCGACAAGCGGCGGGTGTACACGAGAGACGGTTCGCTGGTAAACCTCACTCCAACTGAATATCGGATTCTTGAGTTTTTGATCAAGCATGACCGGCACAGGTTCAGTGCCAGCGCTCTCGTGGAGCGCCTGTGGGACAATCCATCGGCAGTCTATGAGGAAACCGTTCGAAGCCACATAAAAAACATACGACGCAAGCTCGATACTGTCGGTCATGCTTCGATAATTGAAACGGTGCCCGGATACGGATACATGCTCAACCACGGCGAAGATGTTTTTGCACAATCGGCTCAAGATCATGGTCAACGACAAAACTGGTAACTATTATTATGGTCAGCGTCTTGATAATAGCTCCACCAGATCCTGTAGAGGCATCAGGCAAACTCGATGCCATTCGCCACAGACTGAGTGCCCACGGGCATACTGTGCAGGTGCTCTCTACAGAGTCAGGCGGGTCATTTCTAGGAAGCCTTCCTGCCTTCGATTTGTTGATTTTCTTTGCCGTATCCACTGCCGACTGGGTGTTGGGATTGTTAGCCGATTATCGACGCTCCGGAGGTGAGACACCGGTTCTGGTGGTATGCCACGAAGAAGTCGGCTTGAGTAAATCCGCCGTTCTTGATGCCGGCGGGGATGCAATAATCTTCAATCCATATAGCAAGGATGATATCGCGGTCAGGGTGCAGTCCCTTATGGAGCGAAAGTACAGGACATCCGACAAGATATTTGTAGTTGAGGATACGATTATTGTTGATCCTCAAACACACCAGATATGGTGCAATGGTGAGAGTGTCGCCCTCGGAGGCAAGGAGTACAAGGTCATAGAGTTTCTCTCGTTGCATCCAGGACAATCATTTAGTTGCCGGCAACTATTCGTGCGCCTGTGGGAGCCTGAGCAGGGCTCGGAGGACTCGGTACGCACATTAGTGATGAAATTGCGAAGAAAGCTGGCCCGGCTTGGTTCAACCGATGTCATCAAAAACAGTTACGGGGTTGGCTACTGGATCGACCATGTGAAGATTCGCAGCCGGCAAGAAGTACTTAGTGATCCATCGATAAATTTTGGCGGCGACCGAAATAACTGACTCCCTCGGAGCAACAGCAAGTGAGCTTCACTGGCAGTGCAACCGCATGTGGTGAATCCGCACATGGGAATAAAATCGTCGAAAAATCACGCCGAGGTCACAATGTTCATTATAGCTTTAGAAATGGACGGTCTGCGTTTTCGGTGTTGGAACTGCACGCTTGTTGAGTAATCTCAACTGTCCCAATTTTGGAAAGGGTACTCGAGGAGCAGGCACGAGTCTTCGATGGTGCTTGATATGGCGATTACAAGAAGAATAACGCCTACTGCTCAGCTCCCCCGCGGCGATGTCTCGGATGCCTCAGATCAGCATAGATCATCAGTCTTCGACGATGAGAAACATCGGAGCCACCGACTGATGGAGTGTATTCTTCACTACTTCGCCGACTGTTCCGAGCATATCAAGCAGCCCTGGATGGATCTCGTTCTAAACACCTATTTAGACTCAAGTAGTCTTCCCCCAAGCATTCATCGATTGCTTTGTCTCGATGGTGCTCAAGAATTCGATAAAATCAAGGGGTTGATCGCCCGTCACCCTGAAACCCCTTCCATTGTGCTCGAAGCGATTTTGCCCGGGGCAACGGATCCGGTGCTGGCACGGATCGCGGAGCATCCGAATTGTTCTCGAAGAGTGCTCGAGAAGTTAGCTGAACATCGTTGCAGCGACGTGAGGATGGCGGTGTGCGATAATGCCAATGCTCCATTGAGTGCCCACTGGTCGCTCGCCCGGGACAGTGCGTCAGATGTACGCTATCGCCTGGCAGAAGCCTTTCATGTTGTCGATGCCGTCTTGGAGCAGCTCATAGAAGACGAGAATCCCTATGTCTCGTGCCGAGCACAAACTACACTCAGTCGCAAAAGGCAGGAGAGAGAAGCATGAAAATGACTATACATCAATATCGGGCGTGGGCCTGTCACTATGCAATTTGACCCAATTACCCTCGTCTCTGTTTTGCTGGTCGGACTGTGCTGCGCCTTTATGACGATAATAATGCCGGTTGCCGTCGCTATATCATTGTGGTACGGAGTATTTCGTCCCGAGTGATGAACGGCTGTTATCCGTCTACCATGTCCAGATGATCTGTTGAATCACCACCGGTGGTTTCACCTAACCGTCAAGCAAACATAAAACCCCTTCAGTGAATCGAAGTGAGCGGGAAAGTCCATCTGAGCGATGGGATGTTTTTTTCACACCGAGTTCATGATTGTCACGCTACATTAAGGCTGCCTGAAGTCGCGGACGAGCGCACCTTCACGGATGCAGTAAATCAGTGTGATGGTTCGAGTTTAATAGACGAGGAGTGATGCTTAGAGTACCAAAGCCTTTTGAAATGCAGCGCGGCATATCGGTGAGCACGCCGGACCTGCTGCGAGAATTGTTCGAGCAGGCGCCCGATGCTCATATGATCAGCGACGAGCAAGGCGCAGTCATTCTCGCAAACAAAAGGGCGGAGAAACTTTTCGGCTATGAAACAAATGAATTGGCCGGAGCAAATCTTCATACCCTATTACCAGGCTGGTCCAACAAAGTGCCGTCCGCTGCCGCCCGGCTCAGAGCTTGCGGAAACGTCTGCAACATGAAAGCGGTGAGAATTGACGACATGGAGTTTACGGTCGAAGTTTCATTCAGCTTGCTCGTGTGCAACGGTCAAAGATACACGGCGGTGAGCATACGCGATACTACTCCCAACAGTCGAGCCCGCGATGCACTGTGGACGATCAACAAGAGTTTGGAAGAGACGAACTCAAAGCTGTTGAGCATGTCCATCACCGATCCATTAACCGATTTACTCAACCGGCGAGGGCTCGAAACTGTCTTGAATCGAGAGATGAGCTATGCCAAGCGGAACAAGACCGAACTCCTTGTCGCGCTGGTTGATCTTGATGATTTCAAATCAATCAATGATAAGGAAGGACACGCAGTAGGAGATCGCGTCCTGCAGGTTGTGGCCCAGACGCTCAAGGAGGGATTGCGAGCGGTAGACTGGTTGGCGAGGGTTGGTGGCGACGAGTTCCTGATCCTTTTACCATGCACTAACTTATCGAGCGGAGCGAGAGTAGCTGAGCGAGTCAGGCTGGCACTGAGCCAAAATCCAATTTCCGTGCCTGCCGGTGATCTGTTCGTAACGGCAAGCCTGGGAATGATTTCCCTTCCTGAGGACGTTTGCTCGATTGAGGAAGTTCTGGAGCTAACCAGAGAAACACTCAAAGACAGCAAGAGCAGAGGCAAAAATAGGGTGACCTTCGGTCACGGCGACCAGGCAAAAGACTACAGCCATGAAATGAACAACTTCGACTTGAAAGAGCTGCTTTCAAGCAGTGATACTTGCCGCACTTTGGTTCAACCAATTTTCCGATTGGCGGATGAAGAGGTCGTTGCTTACGAGATGTTCACGAGAGGTCCGGCAGGCTCGCTCGAGATGCCTGACGATCTGTTTCGCGTCTCGTGCAACCACAATCTTCTTACGGTTGTTGATCTTCATTGCTTGAGGTTATCTATGAATCGTTCCAAAACCTTGCCCTCAGGCAGTGCTATTCACATCAACATATTCCCGTCCACATTGACGGAGGTGCCCTCAGACAGATTGCTTGAACTGATGCGCATCGAGGGAAACGGCAGGAAACACTGCCTTGAAATCAGTGAGCGCAAAATCGTCGCGGACCCAGGTTATCTCAAGCAACGCGCTCAGGCAATGAGAGCCAATGGTATCAAACTTGCCATCGATGATATTGGTTACGGTCATAGCTCGCTAGGACCGATTCTCATGCTCGAGCCCGAATTGATCAAGATTGATGGGAAGTGCGTCAATGGTGTGGCAAACAGTCAGGAAGCCAGGGCAGGTATCGAAAAGCTCGTAAAGATAGCCAAAGCAATCGGTGTCAAAACCGTGGCAAAGGGAATTGAGACAAAGGATGATTTTCATGTATTAAGAGACATGGGCGTAGACTTTGGTCAAGGATGGCTCTGGTGCGAGCCTTACTAGATTCGCTCCGACTCGTCTCCGACCTTTCGCTAATGAGCTAAGAATAGGTATACGAAAGTCACCGCATTTAGTGCAAGCGCATGTTCACGCTTAATCGACGGAGCTTGTGGCTAGATCAAATTAATAGTGTCGGATATGGTGTCCGGCAAGGAGGTGAAAAATGGTGGGAATACCAAAACCTTTGCTGGCTCTCAAGAACAAACTCTTTGGCAAGTCAGTGAAAGGGCAGCTTGAATCAGGGCAAAATAGCTCCGCCAATGAATCAGGACAAGGCAGCATGGACTTTTTGACCTGCCATCAAAATACTCCCGATTCACGCGACCGTATCCATCGTATGGAGCGCCATGCAGCAACATTTTGGAATCATTACTATCGTGGCGAGCACCCCACTGACGTGCTTGAGGATCGGCCAATAAAAGGGCATGAGTATGGGACCGAGGCGCAACACAAGTCCACGACGGAACACATGTTGGATATGACGCTTGTCGAATATGTTCACTCAGAGCACAGCGTCGAGAGAGACAATCTGCAATTTAGAGAGCGTAACCTGAAGCGTTTCTGGATCCAGCACTTCCGTTTTGGCGAAAAATAGTAAATCGAAGCTAGTGATGCACGTCGTAATCTCCACGCTCTGTTGACAATATTTACGTAAAACTAGAAGTCGAAGCCGACTTTACTAGTGGGAGGTCATTTGAGTTCAAAAAATATATTAGTTGTCTCGCATGCCAACCACCTTAGAGAGTGGATCGTAGATGTGCTTTCTTCACACGGCTTCTCTGTTTTGCAGGCCAGCAGCGTAGAACAAGCCCGCACCATATGTAGTGCGGCTCTTTCTCTCATTGTCTTGGAATGCACGACTGACAGTCGTCATTCCACGGCATGGCTCAGAAGTTTGAAAGATGCAGGATACACAGTTCCCATTATCGTTTTCTCACTCGGTCGATTAGACGCAAATACTTTCAGTTATCTTAGAAATATACTTGGAGTGTCGCTTTTTATAGACAGACCTGTTGAAGACTCATCTTTTATCAAACAGGTGCAAATGTTGCTGCCTGACGAGGCTGCGGCTGCTGATCAGAGTACTCGACGACGGAAAATCGACGAAGTAATCGATCACTTATTCGATGACGAGCATGATGATCAAAGTGCTGACGACTCTTCTGATCAGGAAAACGATTTGCAACTCGACCCCGGCGGTTCCCTGACAAACAGCGAAGTTGTCAGTTCAAGGAATCAGTCAGGTTCAATGTCTGCTCCACCGGTGATTGGCGCAGCATCAGCAGAAGAAAGAGACGAAATGAGCGTCATGCTTGAGGAACTCCAACTAGTCAGACAAAAGTGGACGGCACTCCAGACGATTGCTGAGAAGCAGGAGGGCTTCGCCCAGGTTCTATACGAAGATTGGAGCAAGCTTGGCTGTTTAATCGAGCTGGCAAGTCCCGAGGATCGATCGATGATCGATCAAATGCATAATCTCGTTCATAAAATCTACAGCAAAGCCGGATATTTTGGTTACACATTAGTCGGTGACATAGCCTACAGGATCGAACAGCTGCTTTTGCAACTTTCATCAAATGAGGACGAGCTACTCGGGGCGAAAATCTGGCGACAAGTAGTGCTTTATTTCGACAGGGGCAAAGGTCTGGTAAATGCCGCCGTTTCGATGCCGAAGCAATGTTGTCCAGAACACAAATTCATTCCGAAGGTGCTTCTCTTGAGCGATAGTGCGAACTTCGATCAGACGATCCAATTGCTCAGTTCATCTAATATTGCAAATATATTCCGCTTCGACAAACTCATTGACGCGTTTCACCGCTGCCAGTGCGAGAAATTTGACATCGTACTCATTGATCTCGATTCGGCGGGAAACGACAATATTCCGGCTGCCTGTTTGAATCTGCGCATGGCATTGCGAAAACCTGTGCCGATTGGTGTAATTTACAGTTCCGAATCCGATCTCGATCCGGTAGGCATCGAATTAGCGGGAATTTCCGAACTGATTGCAGCACCGGTCGACAATGATGTGCTCGCCGCTGCGATATACGAGCTCCTCCATCTTGTCCGCGAAAAAAAGTTCAAAGTGCTGTTAGTAGACAACGACAGGGTGCTTTGCCAGCACCTGCAGTCTTCATTATTGGAGGAGCCGTTCGAGATCGTGACATTGAGCGATGCTGGCATCATCGACCGGGCGCTTGCCGAATTTGATCCGGACATTCTAGTGCTTGACGAGATCACTGTGTCGCACTCTGGTTGTTTGATTGCTCGCGACCTTCGCGATGATTTCAGATATAAGGATTTGCCGATAATCTTTCTTTGCAATGGCGATGGACCGGCTGCACAACTAAGAGCTTATGAGGCCGGTGGAAATGCTGCCCTTTGTAAACCAATAATGGCTCGTGATCTCATTTCCACCATCGAGAAGAATCTTCTTCATGTATCTCGCTCAGTTGCTCGAAGGGATGTCGATATTGTTACCGGCACACTTCTTTCTCAGCCATTCTTGCAAGAGACCGCTTCCTTGCTGGAGAGACAATTGAAAGCGGGCTCAAAACTGACAGTTGGTATCATTCGAGTTTCCGATTATTATGAATTGGTTATGCGCCAAGGTCTGGGCGCCGTCAGTGAGGGCGTCGAGTTTATTGGCATGCAGTTGCAGGCCGTCTTTGCTCCTGATGTATTGAAATGCAAGTGGGCACAGAACAGTTTTGCTGTGGCATTTCCGCGATACGACACATGTATAGTTAAACAAGCGCTGGAGAAATTGGCTGCCGCTCTAAGGAGAATTCAATTCAGGGGCAAGGAAGGCAGATTCGCCATGGAAATCGCAGTCGGGGTTGCCGACACAGACTCCCAAAGGACTCTGGGCGGCTTAGTACACTTTGCCCATAAATGCACTGTCCGTGGTGCTAATCAACAATATGAGAAATATCCGATATATCCGGCTTTCGCCGAAATACTAAGGAGTGAACCACCAGTCGCTGGAGTGGCATGGCAGCCGCAAAGGAGTAGTGAACTTCTGCTTTCGAGGCAAGTGATGAACGAGCTGAAAGTCGGCAGACTGAGCAGAGTTGTTGAGCAAAGGGCAGGCGCGCTGTCCGGCTCATCCAGTCCCCGAAGGTCGCACACTCGACTGGCGGTCAACGACAAAAAGAAATACAAGTCTGGTCGCGCGCAAAAACATTGATTGAACGACATGTGAGGGTACGCATATGATGCAGGCTACGCAGGAGATTTTCACCAATCCTAAAATACTGGTGGTCGACCATAGTATGGTTCTATGTGACTGGGTGCGAAAGATCTCACCAAATGTGATCTTTCGTTTTTCCGCACATCAGGATTATTCCGATGCTCTCTTGGATGCATCTCTTGTTCAATACGACGTCATCGTCCTGCATGCACTTGATGCGATTCCAAAGCAGTCATTGATGCTGGCCGAGGAGTTAAGGGGTCTGCCTGGATACACTCGCGTACCAATCATGCTTGTCGCTTCCCCGCGGACGACCCGCCGCTTGATCGAGTTCGACCATTCTACATCCGTGATCCTTGAGTGGCCTTGTGGCGAGGAGGAATTTTATTACACGCTCGTATCGCTATTGTCCACATCGTCGTCCACAAAAGATCGAGTAGCGATCACATCCGAGTGCCCGCGCCACATTGCCACACTCGCCAACCAGTTGTCGGATTCCAATCTGGAAATTGAATATACGTTGCGCCCGCGAACGACGTTCGACTTGATTTATGAATTCGAGCCCGACATTTTGTTAGTGGATAGCTCTTTGCGCAATCTGAGCGCCGTCGATCTCTGCCACGACATTCGTGCCTTGACTCGCTGGAACCGGCTGGGAATCATACTATTTGGCAAAGTCCTCGATCTGGAGGGCGCTAAGGCCAAACAGTGCGCCGCAAACGTCTTTGTAAGTTCGATTGAATCTGAGGAAATCGTTGCCATCGTGATGGAGGAGATTAGACGCAATCGGGAGTTAGATAATGGCATAGATCTCGTGACCGGATTGCTTATGCGAAACAGCCTCTATCAAAGGTTTGTACCAATCATTCAGCATGCGGATGAAAATAAGGATGTCTATACCTTCGTCTTATTGAAGGCTGAAAATCTAAAGGGCATTAGTGCGATTGATGGTCAGATGGTAGGAGAAAAAATTCTCGTGGCCCTCGGCCTGTTTTTGCGTCAACGATTTCCCGGAAAAAATTCTCTCGTGTACCGCTGGGGCGAAGACGAGTTTTTGATCGCATGCGATGCTCAGTCCCAGGAGATAGAAGCGAATTTATATAATGCTTTGCTTGATTTCACGCTGGTTTCCGTCTCCGGACTCAGTCGGACAATTGATGTCAGTGCTGGTCTTTCCAGTTTTCCTCATGACGGAAAATCTATCGATGAGCTCCTCGATGTTGCCAGATTCCGACTTCTACACGGCGAGTTCAGCAAGGTGCAGGGAGATCGATCTGTGATCAATGCAAATAAGCTGCTGGCTACTCAATTATAGATTGATCTGTTGATTTCACACCAAGTACTTAGAGGAAGGATGCTAGCATGACAATGAAAATCGACAGGAATTCCAAAAGAAAAGATCTGCTCTCGCTCGATGGACGAGAGACAGGAAGCGTGATTCCTCTAGGGGATGCAGACTTGAGTCATGACCTGCTCCGGCGAAGACATTTAAGATACATGCAGTTAGGCGAGAAGCACAGGAATCGCCAGAAGTACGAGCAAGCTCAGCGCTGCATCGGAAAGGCTATTTACCTGGCCGTGGAGCTGGATGGTCCAGACCATATTCAAGTGGCCGCCGATCTTGAAGCGCTGGCTCTAGTTTTCTTTGAGAGCGGCAAGCACGACCTATCGGCGTCATTGATGGCCTGCGCCTGCCGCATCAAGCGTTTGTTTGAGAACTGAAACTGCACAGGAGTCGATCACCATCGCCGGCCTGAATGGTGAATATAAAATAAACGCGCAAAACGAAGCGCGATTTTCTCTTCACACAAAGTCAATGATCGACTTGAAACAATATACAAGATACGTTCGTATCGTCGAGGTGGACCAGCCAATGACGCCGGATGACACCCTTTCAATTGACGGCGTTCTGACAATCAATTTGGAACCGCCATATTTTTCTTTTCAGGATCTAACGGGGGCAGTGTATGCTCGAAACTGTACACGAGAAGAAGTGCGCGACGCGCTGGACGAGCTGGGTAACCTCAACTGGCCGCTTGAAGACTGTGTGGTGCGTCTGCCCGGTCAATATAATCTCTCCCGCCTCAACAAGCTTCAATTGTTTTGAATCGCCTTTGGAAGGTCATGCTCGAGCATGTGTTCCAAATCGTGCTCTAAGCAGGCATCCACATTCCACAACCCGCCTACAAGAGGAAGATGAATGAGCGTCCTTATTGGTCCCTATGAATTCTTCGGTCCCTATTCCAGCATTGCTGAACTTGCCGATGCATCCGGCGTTTTCGCCGTACTTCATCCCGCTGGTGAGGAAGAATATGAATTGATCTGCCTGGACCATGCCGAGAATGTGAAAGAAGCGGTTGCCGTTACCTGCGCCGATCGTCGGTCCCCGGACCCGGTCTTGATAGCTGCCTGTTACATGCCGGGAGTGTCGGCGGCGAATCGGCAGAAAATAGCAAAGCAAATTCTTGATGAGCTTGATGACCACGAAGCTGAGGTGCATTTGCTGGATTGAAAGATGCCTGCGTGACCCTTGATGTCCACCAGTTTGGCGTCGGCTTGCTCGCAAAAAGAAAGCGCGACAGGGAAATAGAGTTGCTCAAAATCGATCCAGAGATCGACTGGCGCTGGCAGACACATATACGTTTTCATCGCAAGCCAATTCCTGCAAAATGTGCTTGGGGATGAGCGGGGATGCTGATGCGGCCAGGCGGACGTCTTCATTTATGTCCTTGGCCAGCAACTCGAGAACAGCGGGAATTAGATTGGCATTCTCACAGAGGTTGACGCGGACTTCCACCTCCGTGTCTCGCACTAGCTTCCATTGCAATTCTTCAGTCAGGCGTGGATTCTCAGCCAGTCTCGAGCGCACGCGCTTGCTTGGATCACTGGCTAAGCTTGCCAGCGCCACTAAAGATGTGTGTGGGTTACCGGCCAGAACGAGTCTGATGTGAATCTCTTCTTGAGTGTATATAGCCTCATGGGGCTGGCTGTTATAAAGCTCGTATATTGATTTGATGATACTCGTAATTTTCTCTGTCGTTATCGGCTTGGCCAGATAATAGTTCATCTTCGAGCGCAGAGCTTCCTGCACGTCATCTTCTCTTTCTGATACCGTAAGCAGTATCACAGGCAAGGGCCGTAAAACAGGATCTTTCTTTATGTCTTCGAGCACTTCGTGACCGTTCTTTCTCGGCATGTTCAAATCAAGCAAAATGATATCAGGCAATTTCCGATAGGCAGTCTTTTTCAAGTCATGCAGATATTCCAAGGCCTCCACGCCATCGCCGGCAATGGTCAATTCGTATTCGAGAGGCGATCGCTTCAGGGCTTCTTGAGTCAGCCGTACGTCTGACGGTGAGTCTTCAACCAATAAAATCTGTATCTTTTCGTCCATGGTCGTTTTCCTTTCTTTCTTTACCGCAGGCAGCGTAAACATGAACATCGAGCCATGGCCGAGTTTTGATTCGACCCAGATGTTGCCGCCATGGGAATCCACTATTTTTTTGCAAATTGCCAATCCGATCCCAGTTCCAGGGTATTGTCCTTTCGAATGCAGCCGCGAGAACATGTCGAAAATCCTGTCGGTATATCGAGAATCAATGCCGATGCCGTTGTCGCATACGGAGAAGAGCCATTGATGCATGATCTTTTTGGCGGCGATTGAGATCACTGGCGGTCTGGAGCTGCGATATTTTATGGAGTTGCTAATTAGATTTTGAAATAATTGCACCAATTGCGAGCGTTCTACAGCCACCGCCGGTAGTGCCTCGATCTCCAACTTGGTTTGCGTTTCGTTGATCACCGAGTGCATATCGGCCAGTACTGCATCGACTACGGACTGGCAGTCGGTGACTTGTTGGAAGGAATCAGAGGCGCTGATTTGCGAGTGCACGAGTATCGATTGAATCAATTGCTTCATACGCTCCGTACCATCGATGATGAAGCTGATATATTCAGCACTATCGTTGTTGATCTCACCTTGCTTTGCTTCGGCCAGTAAAGCGGCAAACCCTTGCACCGCCCGTAGTGGCTCCTGCAGATCATGAGATGCAATTTTTGCGAATTGTCTCAGTTGC
>JAJPJO010000421.1 GCA_021324135.1 Pseudomonadota bacterium | reverse complement strand
TCATCATCATCATCATCATCATCCGCCTCGGCGGTGGCGGCGACCATTTCTCCGTCCGTCTCGGAATCCGGCATATTGCCACCATTATCCGATTCTCTGATCTCGCTGGCTGAAATTATAATGAGACCGCCTTTGGGGCTATACTTCAAGGCATTGGAAAGCAAATTGACCAGCACTTGAACGATCCGTTCCTCATCCCAATATCCCACCAGTCCACTAGCCGGCGTTTCTATCTTCACATTGGTCCGCTCAGCCAAATCTTGCACCGAGATCTTGGCGCGCTCTACCAGAGAATCGAGATCGCATTCATCCCTGTTTATGATCAAAGTTCCTGATTCCAGTTTCTCCAGATCGAGCAAGTCGTTGATTAGCTTGATTAGCCGATCGATATTGCGAGCGGCTCGCAGCGCCCCTTCATGCGCTTCAGTCGATAGATCTCCAAGCGCTCCCATCTCGAGGAGCTCGAGATAGCCTTGCACCGAATTTAGTGGCGTCCTCAAATCATGGCTGACCATGGCGACGAAAGCTTGTCGCATTCGCTGGATCTCCAGCTTCTCTGTAATGTCCATCATGGTAATCAAGAATCGTTTCTCGCCGCGCGCGTCGAATGGCGTTATGGATGTATCGATGTCGATCACACGTCCGGAGCTGCCTTGAGCTCGCATGTCGATCGGTTTGCCTGACAGCGTTTCATTAAGCGCTGAAATATCCCTGATGTCGCTTTTCAGCTCGGAGCTGCTGATTAGATTCGAGACATGCATGCCGCGCAATTCGCTGGTCGGGTACTCGAACATCGAGCCGGCGCATGGATTGGCAAATAAAATGGTGCCGCTTTTATCAACGATGAATAAGCCGACAGGCATGCTGTTCGTTACCTGGCGAATCCGCGCTTCAGCCTCTTTGGCATCCGAGAGAGCCAAACGCTCTTTCCTAGATGCCTCGGTAAGATCGAGGGCCATGTCATGGAAGACGCGATCGAGTTTAGCGATCTCGTCGCTGCCCTCAAGAGGCGGCCGGAGCTTGGCGCCCTCCTTGAGCCGCCTGGTATTATCGATGACCACCTCAAGCCGAGATATGATGCTGCGAGTGAAAAAGATCGCCATGGCAATGGCTACCACCACATTCAATACCACGCCGATCTGAAGAAACATTTTGGCTTGCTTGCGAAATTTGCGGTGGGCTTCAGGAGCTTGCTCCTCAATGCGACGCTGGGCGCGCAACAAGTCCTGAAAATCCGGCACCAGTTTTTCATTCAAAGCCTGGAACTCACCTCGCTCTTTCATCAGAGCGCTGAGTTCCAGGATCGAACCTCCGTTATCGAAGATCTCTCTAGCTTTGTCGGCAATGGAAAAGGCAATCGAGAATTTGTCCCGGATGCGCCGGACCAGTTCCCTCTGGTATGGCTGGTCCTCGAGATTCCGCTCCAGCCAGCCCAGACGCTCTCTCATCTCCTTGACCGAGTTGAGGTATTTGCGCTCATGGAAAGTGTCGTGCGTCTCAAGAAAGTCCCGGACAGCGTGAATAGCGATGTAATTCAGCTCTATCAATCGATTGGTGGCGACGATGATCTGGCGCAGATGCTCTTCGCGCCTGGCTTCCAATTCAGCTTGATTGAGCAGTTGAAAGAGCCCGCCCACAAAGAGAAACTCAATCAGCAACAAAATTGCGACCATCAACAAGCCTTGATGGCTTAACTTCAGGCTGAGAGAGCCCCGGCGTGGTGACATACTGACTTCTGTTGCTGGCTGCTCGCGCCCTCTAGGCGGCTGAGCGAGTGGTCATGACTCGGCCGTTGCACTCTCGGCCGACTCTAAAATATATCCCACCCCATGAACAGTCTTAATCAAGGCCCCGTCAGGATCGATCTTCTTTCTCAATCGGCGCATGGTGGTCCGCAAGGCTGCCTGCGCAGATTCCGTCTCGCCGGTGCCTCCCTGCCAGACCCGACTTATCAGCACCTCGGAGCTAAAAGACTGGTTGGGATGGCGCATGAAAAATTCCAGTAGCTGAAACTCACGCGGCAGGAGTTGAATCGATTGCCCGTCCTTGGTCACCTTAAACTTGGTCACGTCCATGGTAATGCCGCTGGCGGAGAGAATCTCGGAATCTTTCAATGGCGCCGGGCGGCGCAAAATAGCTCTTATGCGGGCACCGAGCTCCTTCATGTGAAATGGCTTGGTCACATAATCGTCAGCACCGGCATCTAAGCCTCGCTCCTTCTCCTCGATGGCGTCTTGCCCGGTCAAAATCAAAACCGGCGTTTTGCTGCCTTTCGATCTGAGAGCCTTCAGGATCTCCAGACCCGACATGTCGGGTAAACCAAGATCGAGTACGACCAGATCGTATTCGTAAGTCTTTACTCGCTGCAGCCCCTCGCGTCCATCAAAGACACTTTCGACTTCGTAATGCTCGAAGATCAGGAAGGTCCGCACCACTTGGGCGAGGTCTTCGTTGTCCTCGATAACCAGGATTTTAGCCATAGCGCACCCTTGCAGCCTGCACCATCTGTAGTACTACTAAACGCCGCCCTTAGCTTCGGCGTGCCCCGTTTGCCCCGAGCAGATCTCCATGCCTCTTCCTCCTTCTCTGATCCATGATGAGCCGATAAGACTAATAGATTTTACCCCAATAGAACATTCGGCATTTACAAGAAATGCCGAATGCCGAAGAATTATCGATTAAAATCGGAGCAGGTGCTGAAGATTCAATCTATGACTGAATCTCTGCATCGATGATGTCGTCGTTTTCCGCACCGGTGCGGCTCTGCTGCTGTCCGCCCTGCCCGGTTGCGGCCGAGCCCGCCGAGTGCGCTCCCGTTCCATTTCCGGATGCATGCGCTCCAGCGCCGGCGCCTACCGGCTGTCTGGATTGAACATCCTGCTGGATGAGAACCTCCAATCCACGCAGCTCGTTCATCAAACGCCGCAACTCATCGATGCTGCCTTCTCCATGAACCTGCTTGCGCGTATCGGCAATCAACTGCTCGGCACGAGTTTTGTTGCCCTGGCTGATTGCTTCGCCCGCTTCCTTGACGACACGCTCAATGTGGTAGCAAAGCGAGTCGGCTTCGTTCTTAACTTCGACTTTCTCTCTTCTGAGTTTGTCTTCCGAGGCATGAGCTTCCGCTTCCTTGACCAGTCGATCGACATCGTCTTTGGAAAGGTTGGTCGAGGCAGTGATCGTAATCTTTTGCTCTTTGCCGGTATTCTGATCTTTGGCGCTCACAGAGAGGATTCCGTTTGCATCGATGTCGAAGGAGACTTCGATGCGTGGTACTCCCCGTGGTGACGGCGAGATGCCATCGAGACGGAAGTTGCCGAGCAACTTGTTATCTTTGGCCATGGCCCGCTCACCCTGAAAGACGTACACATCAACGCCGGGTTGATTGTCTTCGGCCGTCGAAAAGATCTCGGACTTGTGGCAGGGAATGGTGGTGTTCTTTTCGACCAGTTTGGTGAATACACCGCCCATGGTTTCAATACCCAGGGACAGGGGTGTAACGTCGAGCAG
Source organism: Pseudomonadota bacterium (assembly GCA_021324135.1). Classification (GTDB taxonomy): domain Bacteria; phylum Cyanobacteriota; class Vampirovibrionia; order Obscuribacterales; family Obscuribacteraceae; genus JAJPJO01. The sequence goes on along the minus strand of JAJPJO010000421.1, from coordinate 5,071 downwards.
CACCACTTCCTTGACTTCACCGGCAAGAACGCCTGCTTGAATGGCGGCGCCCACGGCGACCACTTCATCGGGATTGACGCTCTGGTTTGGCTCTTTGCCGCCCGTCAATTGCTTGACCAGTTCTTTCACCGCCGGAATTCGAGTCGAACCGCCGACCAGCACGACCTCATCGATGTTGTTGTAGGTCAACTCCGCATCCTTGAGCGCCTGCTCGACAGGCTTGCGGCAACGCTCGACCAGATCTCTGGTCAATTCGTTGAAGCGCGCTCGCGACAGTTTCATGTCGAGGTGCTTCGGTCCTGTTTCATTGGCTGTGATAAACGGCAACGAGATCGTCGTTTCAGCCACTGATGAAAGCTCGATTTTGGCTTTCTCGGCTGCTTCGGTCAAACGCTGCAGCGCTTGCGGATCCTTTCTCAGATCGATGCCTTCGCTGTTTTTGAATTCGTCGGCAATCCACTCGACCAGGGCATGGTCGAAGTCGTCGCCGCCAAGGTGCGTGTCACCGGAGGTCGATTTGACTTCGAAAACGCCCTCACCGACTTCCAGAATGGAAACGTCGAATGTGCCACCACCAAGGTCGAAGACCAGGATGGTCTCATCGGCTTTTTTCTCCAGTCCGTAAGCCAACGCTGCTGCGGTCGGCTCGTTGATGATGCGCAGCACTTCCAGACCGGCAATCGTGCCGGCATTCTTGGTAGCCTGGCGCTGCGAGTCGTTGAAATAAGCCGGCACTGTAATGACGGCGCTGGAAACCTTCTCACCCAAATATTTTTCGGCATCCTCTTTCAGCTTACGCAAGACCATCGCCGAAATTTCCTCGGGCGCATAGTCTTTACCGCCGACGGAAACCTTGCAGCCGCCATCCGGGCCCTTCACAACTCGGTAGGAGACCATCTGTCGCTCCGTTTCCACTTCCTCGTAGCGGCGACCGATGAATCGCTTGATCGAGTAGACGGTGTTCTGCGGGTTGACTACCGCCTGTCTGCGCGCCAGTTGCCCGACGAGACGCTCGCCGCTCTTGGAGAACGCCACCACCGAAGGTGTAGTTCTGCCGCCCTCGGCGTTTGCAATCACCGTCGGCTGACCGCCTTCCATTACGGCAACTACAGAGTTAGTCGTTCCTAAATCGATTCCTACAGATTTTCCCATTTCTACCCTCGCCCCCTTAACATGTTCTATTCAACAGGTAGGCCTTAAGTGGTCCGTTTAATCAATCCTGAGGATCTAAAGCGCATTGAATTCAGGACGAAACGGCTTCTTGTGATGTAATGACTTCTATCCTGTCCGTCAAAAACTGACGCATCTAACTCTCAATGTATTCAAGACACAAGCATGATCGGCAAAACGCTATCTTTCCTTAATCATCTATTGCCAAGGTCAACTCGGGTCGAATACTGTTCTGATTATCGAACTGCCCGCCCTTCAAGCATGAACCGCAATGGCATCCCGACTTAAAAACACTTTGCTGAAACTCATCCCTGGGTGCCTCTTCTTTCTGCTCAACTTTTGCGGCATATTTCAGTCCGTTCATGCTGCCCCCAGTGCTCCAAGTACGCCGGGCATTCCCACTGCACCAAATCCGGCTGCACAAGGTGGCGGCGACTTCACGGACTTGCTCGTCTTGAGGAAGGGATTGAAAATCGTTTTTCCAATACACAATGGGTTGGACACGCGATGGAAGCTGGTCGGTGATTACAATTTCATCGTCGATATCGACTACAACGACCAGCGCGGCTACCGATTCAAATGGCATATGACGCCGCCGGCGGATATCTCCGGACTGCGAGCGGTCGAGCCGGAGGATGTGGCGCAAGCAGACAAGGTCAGTTTGTTCTATCCCGCTAATGAAGCGAATTCCCTGGTTGGATTCGCTTCGATCGTGCGTGTTTCCGACAAGCTTTACGCCAAATTGAAAGCCGGGGAAAACTGCGAATTCGCCCTTGACGGGCCTGACAGCCCGCTGGTTTTGCGGAAGGAAACGATGCCTCAGGCACATGAGATCAGGCGCGATGGTGAGGAGACGTTGACGATTGAAGTCGATGGCATGAAAGTGCCGGTGCGAGCCATTCGCGCCACTACGGATGCGGGCTGGAGTTATTGGATTTTAGATAACCCTAACTTCCCGATAATGCTCAAGGGCAGCGGACCCTTCCAGTGGGACGAGTTGAAGTTGGCATATGAGGGCGGATTATTACCGGCTCCCAGTAAGGCGAAGAAGCCGCGCACGCGTGATACCACCGGCGGTGAGACTAAAAAAGCCAACCGCGAAGCAGAGAATATTATCAAACATCTGAAGGAAAGCGGCGAGGCTACATCATATCTCATTCTCTTCGACTTCGATTCTGACAAGCTGCGACCGCTTTCGAAGAAGATTCTCGACCGTCTGTGCCAGTTTCTTCAAGAGAATCCTGCCATGCGCTTGGATGTCGAAGGACACACCTGCAACATCGGCGGCAAAGAGTACAACCTGAACCTATCTCGTCGGCGGGCAGCCAGTGTCAGGAAGTACATGATCGCCCACGGCATTGGCGAGAGTCGGCTCGAAGCGCATGGCTTCGGGTTCTCCAGACCGCTTGCCAGCAACAAGACCTCGGCGGGAAGAGCCAGGAACAGGCGCGTCGTTTTCAAATCAATCTGATCTGTCTCTGCATTCTTTAATCATTTGGAACTTTATCAGGGAGGCTTCAGTCAAAAGTGCAAACACCAGTCCATCCTGAGCACTCAGTCAGCGAGGCGTCGTACATCCCTTCGGCGAGCCTCAATTATGCTGCTCCAATTTATGCCACCATATGCGGCGCCGAACCATGTTTACTCTAAGCAAACCGTCAGGACAACTCTTAGAAAAAATAATTCAGCAAGAGTCCCAGTCAGCTCCTGCATACCAGGAAATTGCGCTCACCCGCGACGGGCGAACTCCATCTTCCGGATACCGTACTCATGAGATCGCGGTCAAGCTGGCCGAGGGAGAGGCATCCTTTGAGGTTGCTTGTGATGCGATGCGCGCCTGGAAACACTTTCCCTCATGCGGCATACTCCTTTACCCATCAACACCGGTTATTGAAGAAGGCACCAATCTCATCGTTTGCGCCCGGCACATTTTTCTCTGGTCGATCAATGCCTGCCGAATTATATACATCATTGATGAAAGCACTTCCGACAAGAGAAGATTCGGTTACGGCTATGGCACATTGCCGATCCATTCCGAGCGTGGCGAGGAGCGCTTCTTGCTTGAGTGGGAGCGGCAATCGAATGCAGTCACATATCAGATCCTGGCCTTTTCAGCAGCTAACCATATGCTCGTGAGCATATTTTGGCCGTTAGCCAAAGTGATCCAGGACCGCTTCCGTTTTGCCTCGGTCAATGCCTTGAGCTCTATTGTTCATGAGAAGACGACCTCGACAGTTGCTTGAGTCCTTTTACGGAATGACTTTTGATTTTGGCGTTTCGCAGATGCAGCTGAACCGGTGCCGAGGCCGTAGCGGGCGGGATGCTCAAAAGTCTGCGAATCTCAGGCAGAGCCTTGCGCGCTGCCTCTTCGCCGGCTGCAATCGCTCGCTCAGGGTCGGCCGGATCCTTTGAGAGAATTGGGATGTCCCTGATATCAGGTCGAATCACAAGATCGGCGTATGGAATCTGTCTCTCGTCACCGGTGTCCAGCACCACGTCCAGCAGCCGGCTTGCCACGCCTAATGACTTGCGGAATTCTTTGGCCGGTACTCTGGTCAAGGGCTGATCGACAAGCACGCCGATCACCAGGCCGGCGCCCGTATCTCTAGCCGCATAGGCGGGCATGTTAGCTCGCACTCCTCCATCGACAAATATTTTGTCACCAATCGCCACAGGCTGCAGAAGCGGTGGAATGGAAGAACTGGCCCTCATGACTGTGGATAGCTTACCGGTGCTTATGCGATACGCTTTGCCATCCTCGAGGTTGGTGGCCACGGCGGAGAATGGGATGCGAGTATCCTCGACGTTTTCGACTCCGGGCGGCAGCTCTTTGGCCAGACACTTATCGAATCTGCCTCCGCTCCACACTCCGGAATAATGCATGAGCAATGGATGGCGAATCTTCCAGAGCGGCTTTGCAAGAAGCTTCAGTGGTATCGGCTCGGGTGTGTAGGCGTGGCGAAACTCGGCAATGTGACTTTGAATGTCGTCGAGCGGCACGCCGGCTGCATACAGCCCGCCGATGATGCTGCCCATGCTCGTGCCGACTATATAATCGATCGGAATATTATTTTCCTGAAGGACTTTCAGAACGCCGATATGCGCCAGTCCGCGCGCCCCACCACCGCCCAGCGCCAGGGCAACAGTCTTTCGATTTTCTTTCCAGGCCGTCAAGGGCTTTCTGCTATCGGATGGGTAGGGCACCACGACCGGTGCCAGCTTCGAGCAGGCATTCTTTTCATCGGGCGACACGACTACCTGTCCTTCTCGCTCGATGATTGACTTCGCTTCCTTCTCAGAAGGCTCTTGCATGCTTTCTCTGATTTGTCGATCGGCCGTGACTCTTTCCAGCTTGTCCGGGCGCTCATTTTCATTGACCACATGAATATCAGTGGATCTTTGAAGAACGGGCGGCGCTTCTAAGACCTGACCTGAGGCATATTCCACGGGTATGCAGAAAAGGCTGAGACTGAGAGCTAGAATCGAAAAGTTTTTGCATCTGGAATCCATGAATGCTTATATCTCCACAACAGACCTCTGCGAAGACGGTATTGCCGAGAATGGTTCCATTTGTCTTGAAATTTTCGTTGGCTGTCAACGAGTTGCGCCTTCCAGAGTCTCAGCCATCTGATGATGATGATGAATGGTCGGCAATGTTTTCTCCGCCCAGGCTTTGAACTCGCCGGAGCCCAATTTCGCTTCTTCGCTTATGGCCGCGATTGCCTTGTCGTGCCCCTTAATCATTGTCGCCGAATACTTTTCATCAAAGGCTTTGCCTTTGAGCCGTTCCAGCTCCTTCTCGGCCTTGATCTGCTCCGGCTTCAGATCGGAAGGAAGTTGGAAATTTTCCCTTTTGGCTGCTTCACTTAGCGCATCATTGGCCTTCGAATGATCCTTTACC
>JAJPJO010000201.1 GCA_021324135.1 Pseudomonadota bacterium | reverse complement strand
CAGGGATCGCAAGCTGAAGCACGTGAAATTCTCCAATGTCACAGGCGTCACCGCCGAAGGTTTGAGCATGCTCAAAGACCTGCCGATTGAGAAGCTTGAGTTCAAGGATACGGATTTAGACGATGTATGCCTGAGATCGATCGGCGAATACAGTCACTTGAAGGAATTGCGCATCGACGGAGCACGCGCAGTCGGAGACCGTGGAATGGCACATCTAGCCTCCAGAGACTGTCCGCTCGTGCTCCTCATTCTGCACGACACCAGCGTTAGTGGCAAAGGCTTGGCGAACCTGACCAGGTTGAAAAAGTTGAAACATCTCCAACTGGAGGGCGATCGAAATAACGGGCTCGATGATCATGATATAGAGGAGCTGGCCGCGCTCAAACAGCTTGTGAACCTGGAGCTCAATGGCCAGGTCAACCTCACCGATGAGTCAGTGCGGAGCCTCTCGAGCTTGCCGAACTTGCAGGTTCTCAACTTGGCATACACGGGCATAACGGCCAGAAGCATTTCTCTTTTAGAAAAATATCCGGCCCTGCGAATCGTCAACCTGAGCGCATGCCCAAAACTCAAGGATGCTCAGAAAAGACTTCTGGAGAAGAAGGGTCTGATCCTGGCGGACTGATCATTGAGCTGATACTACAGTTGGTGACACATCAGTTTCGCTTTCTGCACCACGGATGGTGATAACGTCCGCTTGTTTCATTGCCGGGGCATGCCCGTGGGGCAACTCATGAATAGTTGCCTCATCGCTGACGGAGGATGAGCTGCCGAATACTCCTTCCCATCGGGCGATCACTGCCGAGGCGAGGCAGTTTCCCAAAACGTTTACAGACGTGCGCGCCATATCCATTACCGTATCGACACCAAGGATCAGGGCAATGCCTGCCATCGGCAGGTTGAAGGTCGAGAGCGTGCCCGCCAGGATGACCAATGAAGCGCGCGGCACCGCAGCTACACCCTTGCTGGTCAACATGAGCGTCAGCATCATCAAGATCTGCTGCCAGATCGTCATGTGAACACCAGCAGCCTGAGCAACGAACATTGCTGCCAGGGACAGATAGAGCGTTGTTCCGTCCAGGTTAAAGGTATATCCCAGCGGTAAAACGAAGCTGACAATACTGCGAGGCACGCCAATCTTTTCCATGGCAAGCATCGCCTTCGGTAATGCCGCTTCGCTGCTTGTCGTAGAGAAAGCGATGAGGAAGGGCTCCTTCACCGCACCGCCGAACTTCCTCAACGGAATGCGGGCCAGGAAGGCAACCGGCAAGAGGACAGCGAGAATGAAAATCACCAGGGCGAGATAAAGCGTGCCGACCAACTTGCCCAGAGAGACGAGGACGGAAACGCCGTGATGCCCGACTGTAGCAGCCATGGCACAAGCGACGCCGACAGGGGCGATCTTCATCACGTATTCCGTGAACTTGAACATCACTTCTGAAAGCGATTTGCAAAACGAGATTATCGGCTCCGCTTTGACGGCTGCGGCTGCCGAGGCGAACAAAATGGTGAATACGACAATCTGCAACACGTCGCCGCGCGCCATCGAATCAATAATGCTGGTGGGAAAAACGTGGGTGATGAAATCGGATCCTTGCGGCGGTTTGGCCAGAGTATCTACGACGCTCGTCGCCTGAGCAGCCGACAAATCGATGCCGGCGCCTGGTTGCATTAGATTGACCACGAGCAAGCCGATCACGAGAGCAAATGTGGTGACCACTTCGAAATAGACGAGCGACTTCAAGCTCAATCTACCTACGGCATGCATGCTGCCGGTGCCGGCGATGCCGACCACGAGCGTTCCAAAAATCAAAGGCGCGATAATCGTCTTGATCAAGCGCAAGAAGATATCGGCACCGGGGCTGAGCATGACACCAACCTGCGGAAAGAGCCAACCAATCAAAATTCCGACCAGCAAGCCGATAAATATCTGAGTCGTAAGACTGGGCATTTTCATCTGCGCGATGACCTCGGATTAGTCGCCGTTGGTGTCAGTTCAAATTGTTTCCCTTACTTTGCGCTCAACACTCCCCATCCTTCAAGCTTTGCCTTGATTTCAGGAAGAGCGTTTTTCGCAGCCAGCTCGCCGGCCTCTAGAGCTCGCGCGGCATCGGATTTTTTGGTCGAGATCAAGCTGACGCCACCAGTGTCCGGCTGAATGGTGACATCGGCCAGCTCGGATTGCGCTTTATCAATGCTGTACAAATCCCAGGCGATCATGCGCCTTGATACACTGCCTGGTTTTCTAAAGGTGTCTTTCACTTGCGCTTTGAACGGTTCATCGACGTTGACCGCGATCACTACGTCGGCGCCAAGCTGACGGCACTGCTTCACCGGCAGGTTGCAAACCACGCCGCCGTCGACGAAGAGCTTGTCGCCAATCTCAACGGGCTTGCGCAGTCCAGGCACAGCGGAGCTCGCTTGCATCGCATAGCCCAGGCTGCCCTTCGTGATCATGTACGGCTTACCATCCAGAAGATTGAGCGCGACGGCAGCAAATGGCGTCTTCAAATGCTCGATATGCAGCTCGTGATCGGTAATTCCTTTGGTCAGATAGTTGCGGAACTTGTTGCCCTTATAAAGACCGTCGTACGATTTCGAGCCCAGCAAGCGCGGAACGTAAAGCACCGGTGCAGCGATAATTCTAATCGTCAGAGGAACAGTCATGAAGTTGCGCATCAGGCGTCCGGTTCTAAAAGATTCTTCCAGGTCGGTGAGCGGCACGCCCGCGTCATAGAGTCCGCCGACGATAGCGCCGATGCTGGTCCCGGTAATGTAGTCGAACTTGATGCCTTCTTTCTCGAGCACTTTGAGAACGCCGACATGAGCCGCACCACGAGCGCCGCCGCCACCCAGAGCCAGACCAATTTTCGGCCGAGCCTTCGTCTTCGTTTCGGCTTGCTGCTTCAAATCTAGACTATCGGCAGCATCGGTTGGTTGAACGCCATCATCTTGAGCGCAGGCAGGAAAAGCGCTGTTAAGTTGTGCACCTGCGATAAAGGCGGCAAGTACAAGCCAAGCCAATTTTTTTTGACGCATTTGAACTCTCCTGGAGTCTGATTGATTACATACGATACTACTCTAATAGGTTTCAAGATAACCTTAACCATCCTTGAGTTTTCCCTGATGAGTAAGACCGGGCTATAATGAGTAACCTAGAGACCCACTGCAGCCACTCGGCGATAACGTCGACGTGCAGGGGGATTTGCTGTTTTGAAAAACCATCCGCCGCGCCGTGCTGCACAGGTATTCTTCAGAAAATGACGTAAAGACTATGAAACAAATCAAAAAAGCTCTGCCGTTTCTCGCCGCCATGATCACGCTCTCGTCGACGACCTTCCTTCCTCCGACAGCAGAAGCCGGCGAAATAACCATTCCATCGCAAATGTCCTGGGTGGTCGATCCGAAGCTGGCCGGTCGCTATGTCTATACTGAGGACGGCGAGTTCTCGAAGAAGCTCAATATACCTACCTACGAGTGGATGTGCGCAAACGGCAAGCCGCAAGCGATCGTGCTCGGCATTCACGGACTGACGCTGCACGGCCGCCGCTATCGAACCCTGGCCCGCACGGTTGCCGTCGAAGGATACGGCTTCGTCTCGCTCGACATGCGGGGCTTCGGTCGCTGCCGTTTCGACGAGGAAAATAAGTTCAGCAGCAAGCAGGACAACAAGAAAAAGATCAATCACAAGAAAAGTTTTGAAGACGTCCTTCGCCTGGCGGAGTTAATCAACGAGAAATATCCCGATGTGCCCATAATTGCTCTGGGCGAGAGCCTCGGCTGCACCTTCTGCGTCAAGCTCGCGGCGGAAAGACATGATCTCGTCGATGGCATGATTCTTTCCGGGCCGGCAGTAAAAGTCAATCCAGCCATGTATCTGTCGACCAAAGATATCGCCGCCGGAGTGCGCGCCATTTTGCGCCCTGGTCACAAAGTCAATCTGAAGCACTTCATGACCGACCTCGTCGCCGGCAGACAGGAAGTCGTTCAAGAAATGCTGGACGATCCTCTTATCCCGAAGGAGCTGTCCCTCGGTGAATTGATTGACACCGACGACTTCGTCGGCAAGACAGCCAAGATAGGAAAGAATGTTGCACCTGAGCTCCCGGTGCTAATCTTGCAGGGCGGAGAGGATCGCTGCGTGTCACCAAAGGCGGTGACAGATCTGATGGCGAGCATGCCGTCGTGCAATCAGTCGCTATGCTGGATGGGACACTTCGGACATCTGCAACTGGAGACCTCCTACTTTCGGGCTAAAGTGCTCGACGCCATAGCCAGCTGGGTCGAGGATAGAACGCCCAAATCTCTCTCGGAATTGAAGGACTTCGAAAAAAATGTCAATGCCCTCGGCGGCATTCTCATAACAGACGAGCACGACACCGCCAGCAAAGTTCCCTGAGCCCCGTTTGGCTTGGCTTTTCAGCCGCGCTTCATTTGAGCGCTCTGATCAATTTCCGCTGACCTGCTACCATATGATCCTGGCGGCTGCCTTACGGCGGTTGATAAAGAGGCTCGTTTGAACTGGAGTTGGGGGCATGAAAAGAAGGCGCGCATCAGGCTGGACGGTGGCAATCGCATTGAGCTTTGCTCTGGGTTCACAAAATCCCGCATCGGCTGTACCGAAGGAGCAACGAGAAAAGGAATGGGGGAATGCCAACATTGCTGCTCGAGCAAACTTGGCTGCCAGAGCGCTTGAGGAAGGCAACTTTCAAAACGCCATAGCCGGGTACCGAGGTTTAATCGGGCTTAACCCGCAGGAAGCAGACTTTTATCTGGCGCTCTACGTCTCGGCCAGCAAGGGCGACAATTGGAAACAGGCCGCCCTGGCACTCGATGAGTTTTTTGATAAATTCCCGGAGTACAAGAACAAGTTAGCGGCGCAGTATGCAGAGGCGCTGGAGAAAGCCAACCGAGAGGACGAAGCGAAGGACGCACAGAAGCTGGCAAAGAAAGGCGGCGGCGAGCCGGACCTGATCGATAAGCGTGTGAAGGCTCTTGTCGATAAGAGCATCTTCGATGAGCCCAAGGCGGAGTTGCCCAAACCAAGGGAAATACCGAAGCGCAATGTGGTTAAACAGGATGAAGTGCGCGCCGACTCATCCAAATATGGATTGAACTATGAAAACGCTTTCTGGTCAGAGAATATTGTCATCGCCGAATATCTCGGCTACGAGAAAGGCGACGCCATCACCTATTTCAGACCACCAAGAGCTTATTACAAAATCGAGAAGCGTTTGAAGGGCGCGCCTTTGAACGGACGCATCACTATTCGATATGAGTTCAGCGACAAGACGGGCACAGACAAACCGAAGGACTGGAAGTTCGCCGATTCACTCATGCCCCAGAAAGGCACGAAGTGGATTCTCTTCATTCCAAGCGCCGTGCCGTTCGAAGGCGCTCTTGAAACGTATCAAGGGAGCTACGGTCGTCAGGAATACAATGACGCGAACTTCGACAAACTGATGAAAATTATGGAAGTACACAAGGGACAAGCCCGCTAACAGGGGCGTAACCATTAGCAAACTTGGCTTGAATCCGCTACATCTGTAATGTATCGTCCTAGTACGTTCTCAGCAGAATGAAGAACGTCGCTCACCCGTCGCTCTGTTGAGAATTTCCACGCGGTTAAGGAGTTTTCGCATGAACCAAACACAAGTCAAGCAACAACTGGACGATGTCATTGCCCGTTACGATCTCCTTAAACATCCGTTTTACCAGGCGTGGAGCTGCGGGCATCTGAGCAAAGCCGAGATTGCCGACTATGCCGCCGCTTATTATCATCATGTCGACGCTTTTCCGCGCTATCTGGAGTCGTTTGCGAAGGCTCTACCCGAGGGCGAGCTCAAAGCGATGGTGCAAGAGCACCAGGCTGATGAAGAAGGCAAAGGGCAATTTGCCGGGCAAGCTCACGGTGACATGTGGCTTGATTTTGCCAGAGGCATGGGTGCTGAGCGCGAAACGGTCATGACGATCGAAAAGCCCCAGGAAATCGAGAATTTGATTCAGCTATTCGACGACGCCGCCACCAGCGGCAGTACCGCCAGAGCACTGGCCGCATTCTACACATATGAATCGCAAACGCCGCGCGTCGCCGCCGACAAAGCCACCTGGCTCAAGAAGTGGTATGAGAGCGATGAGAGCACTTGCCGCTACTTCGACTTGCACGCCAACTATGATGTCGAGCATGCCAACGATTGGGCAAAGTGCATCGAGGATGTGCTGGAGCAAAAGCCGGAAGAGATGCCTGTCGTTATCGATCAAGTTGAGAAAACAGCGAAGGCTCTCTGGACCGTTTTGGATGGTTTCGAGAAAAAACGAACCTTGCAGTGAGCGAAGCCGACAAAAATCGAGGCGATTTAAAAGAGCAATGCTCATTTCCGCTCGCTCATCCAGCCTCTCGGGCGTCGCGACGCGGTGTTTTGAAAATAAGGAACAAGCAGCTCGCCTGGGGTGCTCGCACTTATCTTATGGGTGTGCTCAATACTACGCCTGATTCATTTTCCGGCGATGGGGTTGTAGAGCTGGATGCGGCTGTTCTCCGAGGCTTGGATTTAATTGAAGCCGGCGCTGATATTCTCGATATCGGCGCTGAGTCGACCAGACCCGGACATGCACCGGTCGACGCCGAGACGGAATTGAAGCGCCTTCTGCTACCGCTCGAGCAGCTTCGTCAGAAGAGCGATGCAATTATTTCCGTTGATACGACGAAGCCCGAGGTTTTCACTCGCGCACTGGCGGCGGGCGCCGACATCCTGAACAGCGTGCAGGGTTTGAATGATCCAGAGCTTTTTTCAATTGTTCTGGAAAGACAGATCCCGGTCGTCATAATGCACAATAAGGAAGAAGCGCGTTATGACGGCAACGTGGTCGATGAGGTCTTGCGATACTTGGATTCGCAAGCGAAGGCGATAACCGACAGAGGCATGCCACCACACACGGTGATACTGGATCCAGGCATCGGCTTTGGCAAGACACCCGATCACAACATCGAGATTCTGGCGTCACTTCATCGCCTTGTCGGGCTTGGATTTCCTACGCTGTTGGGAACCTCACGGAAAAGCACCATTGGTAAGTTAACCGGGCGCCCGGTGTCAGATCGACTTTACGGGACGGCAGCAACCGTTGCCCTTGCCATCGCCCATGGTATCGACGTGGTTCGCGTGCATGATGTAAACGAAATGAGGCAGGTGGTCGAGGTCAGCGACGCCATCATTCGCGGCTGGCGACCGCCCCACTGGCCCGGAGAGAAACCATGACCAGAGTCAGCATAGGGATAGGATCAAATATTGGCGATCCGATCGACAATGTCCAAAAAGCCTTCCAAAAACTGGCCGAACTCGATCCAAAGATCGAGCGCTCCCGCCTCTACTGGAGCAAGCCCTGGGGCGTGAAGGAACAGCCGGACTTCTGCAATGCAGCGGCAGTCATTGATGTGCAATTGCCGCCCCAGGAATTATTGCAACGTTTGCAGCAGATAGAGAAAGACCTCGGTCGCGAACGAGAGATAAAATGGGGCCCGCGCATTATCGATCTCGACATTTTGACTTTCGGAGATTTAGTGATCAATGACGAGAATCTGATCATTCCTCACCCCCACATGTTGGAGAGAGTTTTCGTTCTAGTGCCGCTCGTCGACTTGATTCCTGAGTTTGCCAGCCACTTGAGCCGTTTCACCCAAGAGGAATTGGCGGAAGTCGTACCGGCAAATCTTCCGCGCTGAGGAACGCCGTTTCCATCCCACCAGGGTGATAAGAAGCACGATGACTGCCCGGCGCACGCACTCGCAAAAAGTCCGGCTGGCAAGCAAAGACGGCGAAGGCTCTTCCTGACTGCTTTTCCAGCCGTCGACGGGACTGCCTTTTATGTCCTTATGTTGTTATGACGATCGCGTCAAACACGCGAATTAGCTGCATGACAACCGAATCTCAAAAGACTTACCAACACTGGACTTCAGGGCACATCTTGTCATCACCCAAGTCAAGAGATTTGATCCGATCGTCATAACAACATAAGGGCTTCTGAAGCGGTACTCGATCATTTGCATAGAGCTGAACTTTTAGCTCAGACTGGCCAATCGACTCATCTGCGAAGCCGATCCGTTCCAGTTTTTTGTCCTTTCAACACAACACAGCAATGAGTCGGTTCTTCAAGAAAAAAGGTCTCTAAAAAATTTGGCGACCTCTTGCACCTCTTCCGCGATCTTCTCGGTTTCTTCATCGCCGATGGTGCTGCGCAAAATGCTGCCGGCAGCGATCATTGTCTCTGCCCCTATGGCGATGGCGCCCCATTGCCATGTTGCAGGATTGTCCGGATCGAAGCCTTCCAGCGCGGTTTGACTCACCAGGGATGCAAGTTCTCTCGTTGTCATGGCCAGTTCATTGTTGCGGTCCAATCTCAAATAGAAATTTTGAGCGGCACCAGATATTGGGTTGCTCGTGACTCCAAAGACCAACCAGTTTCCGTTCTGATCAAAGGCGGGACGCATCGTCTTCTCATCCAGATCAAGCCCAACCCATCGACCCGGGCCAGTGCCGACAACAATTCGCCTGACCCTGGATTTTGGAGAGCTGAGCCTGATGCTCTCAATTCGCGAAGGTATGGAACGCCTCAAGTCTAAGCCAATCGCGGTAAGGTCTGAGGGGGCATTGAAAGCCACGCTCATATCAACACCTCTGACTTCCGGAATGTTCAATTCGGCTTTTGTTTTTTGCATAATCAAATTGACAGTGGGGGCGAACCTCAGTGCTACACCGCCCAGATCGCAGAAGGATGCGGTTTTGCGTTCAATCTCAATATGCTCATCCCGCCTGCAAATGCGCACACCATTTTGAAAAAGTGCACGAGTCAAAGGATCATGCACCTCGATATTCGCACAGCGCTCGAAGAACGACAAAAGATCTTTCCCCTGGTATTGCAGCGCTCTCTTTAAATTGACGGCATCAGCCAGGTAGCGCCTGAATTCACTCAAAACAACGGGTAAGCGAGTTGAGAAGGTCGTCGTTTTCAGGTACAGTCCAACCAGGATATCCTTGCCCAGATTAGTGAGTGCCTGCAACTTAGAGGAAGCAATTCGTTTTGCAGTGCCGCATTCGGT
>JAJPJO010000006.1 GCA_021324135.1 Pseudomonadota bacterium | reverse complement strand
ATGATGGCGTCCGCTACGTGCTCACCGTCAAGCGCCTCAAAAAGCGCAGCACCATGTACAGCGACATCCCGCTGCACCCAAAGCTGCGCCAGACCCTCAAGGAATACCGCGAAGAACTCAAGGAAACAAGACAGCTCTTCAACCACTTCCTCTTCCCATCAAACCAATCCGTTACCGGCCACTTGAGCCGCCAGCAAGCACAAGAAATATTCCAGGACGTTTTTAAAACACTGAAATTGGAAAACGCCTCCACTCACTCTATGCGCCGCTCCTGTCTGACAAATTTAAACCGCGTCGGTGTGCCACTACGCACGGTGCAAGAAATTTCCGGCCATTCGAATCTGGGCGAGCTCCAGGCCTACCTCGACGTAGACCCGGAGGACAAGCACAGAGCAATCAATTTGTTGAAATACTAGGCAATTGGAGAGAATCAATGGCAGCTGTGAATCGCAATGAGCTGAAACAGCTGATTAGTGATGCCTTCGGATCAGTGCCCCATCCTGGACCACAAAACATTAGCAACGAGCATCACTGTGAAGAATGCAAGGAAGTTGTTGATGGTTTTGCTGATCTGACCTGGCAAGCGATCCCGATAAGAACAATTGATGCAAATTACGACAAGTTGCCGCTCTTCTCACCAGCGGCTTACCATCACTTTCTTCCTGCCTTTCTCCAACGTTCTCTTGATGAACCAGAAGGACCTACCAGGGAATTTACCTTTTACTCACTCACCACAAAGCCAGACGATTGGCTTAAGGAGCGCACGCGCTTGTTCACGGCAGCTCAAATTCGATGCATCCTCTTGTATCTTGAATTTGAGCAAGAACGATTTGAGGAGCTGCAAAACTGGCTGGAAACCGACAAGGTAATGACAAAGAGATTGGCTTATTGGAAGGGTCTGCTAGAGAAAAACATAAGTTAATACCATGGCACTACGCGTGGTGGCAACATTACGAGCTAGGCCTCTCCTCTCCATTATAGAGTGTTGTTCGCGGACGCCCCCGTTTTCTAAACTAACTCTTTCGGCGATTTGAACATATCTAGGTCAGGCAGCCGACAATAGCTGCTAGTCCCACGCCTCCAGAAATCCGCTTGCGGTGCGGTTATGATTGACCATTCGTTCTACAACGATCAAAAGCTGCTATGGACGCAGTATTTCCAAGGTCGACATAGTAGTCTCGTCTGCTGTTGATTAGAGTTGCTATCTCATCAGCATTAAGTGGCAGCCAATCCTCCTGAACACTTAATGGTGTCGCAGAAAGGCCGAAGAGGTTAAGTGTCCATGCTGCGGCTGACTCAAGAATAATCGCCAGTCTCGTGCAGAAGGATGCATATCTAAGAACTCTGCCGAAGCTGTTTGGAACTATACCGAGCATTCGAAAAGGAAAGAGTGTGTGTGCACGCGCCTCTTTGATGTCCGCCCATGGTACAAGATCGAGCTTGATTCCTGGCGATTGGATTCTTAATCCTTCTGGGCGCATCTCAATGATTGGTCCTTTTGGCTTTTGAAAGTGTCGAATCGAATACAAGTACGCTAATGCCAACGTCATTGAATAGAGAATTGCAAAAACCGAAAATACAAGAAGGGCTGCTTTGGCGTTTTGTCTGCCTGGATTGACGATTAGCTCGCTTCCGGGCATCATGAGCAATATGGTGAAGCCGCAGGTGACAATGGTCATGATGACTTTAAACCTTTGGTTCAGCGCATCAATGGCTCGTCTACTATTGAAATAGAGAGTTAGAGGTTGACTCGGGTCGTCTAAGCTGACACCATGAGTGGTATCAAACTCAATGCTGGAGAATTTTTCAGAGCCTAAAGCAGGGCTTTCAAGTTCCATGTGATAAGGGTGGTAAGCAGGGAGACTATTGACAATATAAGGTAGGTCGAGGAAAAGCGCTATAGTAGATTCACTAAGTAAGCGGTGATTCGGCGCTATTTTGCTTTGCCGCTTCGGTCCTATAAGTGCAATGTATAGCCGAGGCGCCCAGGGGGCCCTAACGTCTGATTGGCAGCCGGTTTTCAGGATCGATTTTTTTCACTCGTTCCGCGCGAATTATATCCAAACCTAAATTTGGGGGTGGATCTCACTTCGATTTCGCCCGCGTGATGCGGATGTGTCCTAAACCTAACTCGGCACACTCGCTCACCTCATCAGTCGGGCGATTACAAATGCGCCAACGAGCCAGCACAAGGTAAACCCAACCCATAAAAGCCGTGACGAAGTACGCAATCATAGGGCCCTTGAGCTTGGAAAGCGTCCCACATTCCCCGAGAAGAGGAAATAAAAGATCACTCCTGCCAGAGTGGACAAAATGATTACAACTAGTGCGACGCGGGTCATAGGCTTTTGTCTTTAGTACCGACATTTTCCAGCAGAGGATACTTCGGCATAAGGGTTGGACAGGCACGAAATATTGATACCTGGGAATCTTGTTCAGGCGCGCGTTCAGGCGCGCGTTCAGGCGCGGGTCCAGTATAAGTCGGACAATGACTTCGCTTCAGCATTTTATCTTCGGTAACGATCTCGCCAGGCTTGATGTGTGCTGTGACCAGATTACCTATAACCGATGACTCAGTTGTCATTGCAGCCACGGGAATCTTATCGATCTCGACTTGCTTTTCTGCGACGGCATCAGGCGCAATTTCGCTACCATCCGGAAGGTCCTTCACCGCATAAACAACGCTGCCGAGTTGTTTTGGTGGAACATTTTGTATGAGAGAAGCAAGCGTGGTTGTGAATTCCGCAGCGTTTAGAAAGGTCGCTCCCCAGATTACTCCTGCAAGAGCAGCGATTATGATTAGAGCTAGTGCGACGCGGGTCATAAAACAAGTCTAGCATTTGAATTGGAGTCAACTACCCTTTGCTTGTAGACTTGGCCTGGCGTCATAGTCGTTACGGCATCCTTGAAGACCCTGTCTGTGTACCGCAATGCAGGGCATCGATAGTCCGGTGATACCGCCGGACGTTAAGGATGCACCCATCTTAGAGGTCATTCGAGCGATGGAATCGAGTGCGGCGGGGAGGGTCGACTAGTCCTCATTGCGTGATAGTGAACAGTTGAATCATCTCCATGTTGCTTACTGTGAAAACAACATGGATTTTGAACGGCGCCCGATAATGGACACTATGTTTCATTTTCATCGACTGCGTCCGCATGCCGTTACGGTGATAGGGTTTTCGGGCTCAGGGAATGTGTGGTTTTTGTTTTTCTAGTATTGTCCGTGGTGGCAAGCCAGGATCGAAGCGACAAGTTATTAGAAATCTGCTTTGGGAGATATAAAAGAAGTTGTATTGAAGAGTGTGGCGATCACACATACAATCATCGACGGTAAGTGTGTTGTGGGTTGAGATATGCGTGCGCAAGATTTTGGGATGTTTGATTCCGTAAAGTTAAAGACAGATCTTCACTGTGCGGACATACACGGTGGTGAGGTCCGGTTGGGGAAAGGTAAGAATGGCTGTGTGCTCGAACTCGGGCAAGAATCGAATACTATCGTAGTCGAATTCAAAGTAGGCCGCGGTATGCGCAGTATGGATTTCACTCAAGTTGAAGTTGAGGTGGACTTACTGGAGATTGAATCAAAAGTAGGTCGCCGGTTTTCCGAGCCTAATCCGTATGCGGAGACCGTATTAGCGATTAAGGACGGGACTCCGACGTCGTAGACTCTTGATTCGCACTGACTATTTGTTGCAGTGTAAACCTGGCAAAAGTTCTGTCTGCTGAGCAATTCCAAACAGATCTTTCAGGAAGTGGTTCGAGGTTAACAGAGGTGATCGTGGCAAAGGTAAGAACTCGCGCTAAAAAGGAGAAGGCGACCCAAAGTAACTCCTCAAACTCAAGTACCGAAGTCATGGCCGAATCGTTCGAGCAGATATTTGCGGTCGTTGACGCGACCATCACGTCGGCTCTGATCAGCGGCGTTTCTCCAGATTGCCTACGAGCGGCGCTGTCATACGAATTTCTATGTAACGCATCTTATGCTCGTTCTAAATCCCAAGAAGAGCTTGAACTGTGGGTCTCTGATCCAGATTTAGTATGGGAACCTGTACTTGGTGCAATCTTGAATTTTGTCGAGAGTTTCAGGGGTGAGATTGACGCAGAAAGCGAGACTCCCGAACTGAGATTCTTACAAGAAGAATGCAGTATCAAGAGTTTTCCGATGTCTGAATTAGAAGACTGCCGTCACAGCAAGATAGCTCGCGAAATTTTCGGATGGTTGCT
>JAJPJO010000557.1 GCA_021324135.1 Pseudomonadota bacterium | reverse complement strand
TTTTGTCCTTTTGTCCTTTTGTCCTTTTGTCCGTGCTATGTTAGAAGATAGTACGAACGCATGTAATAGCCTGCGGGCTGGCGAAAATTGGGCTGACAATTCACGAAGGCGCGATTTTTGATGAGGCCAAAAATGCCCATTTTCGGCCTCGTTGCCGATACCAGAAGCCCAAAATTCGCACCATATAAGTGTCCATGGCCTCGTGTACGATGCCAAAAACAGCGAATTTTGGCCTCATCAAAAAAAACGGACTGTTCTAGTTGCTGCGATGGCATCGAGCTGACGACGAAAGCGATGATAGGAAAGTGAAAGCAGGGGCGAGAAAGCGAGCACAGCCGCAGGAGCAGATGAGCAGAGGAGCAGATGAGCAGAGGAGCAGATGAGCAGAGGAGCAGATGAGCAGAGGAGCAGAGGAGCAGAGAAGCAGATGAGCAGATGAGCAGAGGAGCTAGAAAGCTCAAAGGCGGAGAGGCAAAATCGCCTCCCCACCTTCGAGTTGTTGATTGACGGCAAGGCGTGCGCTGCGCGGGGTCAAGGCCGACCGCTCAGAACTTCCACTCGTCGCCCTCGGAGAGGACGGAGTAGATGACGTTTTGAACATTGGCCTTAGCGCCTTTATCCACGCTCGCCAGATTCGAAGAATGCTTCTCCGAGCGCTGGACGATGCGCACGTGGTGGACGCCCCAGACCCTCAGGCGTTCGCCGGAGATTTCGACAGCCGTGTCTTCATCAAGACCGATGCCCATCGTTCCGGAAACGAGCGTAATCGCCACGAGCAAACGATCGTGACGGGCTCGCTGCAAAACGTGAGTATCGACGATGATCTCCGGCAGGTAGCCGAGCCCGTCGCCCAGAAGCAGCGAGCCGGACTTGATCAGCGAGTCGTCCATGCCGCCGGCGATCATGCGCTTGGCGGCCGCGGCCGCACCAGCACTGGTACCACCAACCAGACCACCGTTCATCAGGTAGTCACTGATCTCGCCCGCCAGAGTCTTGTCCAGCAAGCGTACCAGCCGGTTCTGATCGCCACCGGTGAGATAGACACCGCTGACATCTTTGGGCAATCCGATGCCGCTTTGACCGGGCATGATCGTCACGATGTTCTTCACGCCGCGTGCTGCAAACAGGTTGGCGGCCGAGTCGGCGGCTTCCTGAGGCTGGCTGCTGGCGTGGGGAATAATGACGATTTTTGCCTTCTTGCCGCCCGCCAGTTCGACGAAGCGATCGAGGCTCTGGTTGGCGCCGCCGCCGATCAGATAGAGCGTTCCCTTGAAGGGGATGATCTTGCCGGCTTTCTCATCCTGAGTCTTCTCTTCCGCGGCTGCCCGCGCCCGCACCGACACATCGACGAATGGAACGATGTGCGAGGCGAACGCAAAAGCCAGGCCGCAGGCAAGAGTCAAACCCAAGCAGAAGCCCCGTCTGCCTGTGTAGGTTCTCATAAATCACCTCGAGTCTAAGGACTGTCGGACGAGCCGACTAATTGTAAATCACCGCGCCAACCGGCTTCTGTCTTGCGTTTCATCAGGTGTTAGCCAGAACCAGCCACTTGTGCCGTTTTGCACCAGAGGTGATTTTGAAAACGCAGTTCAGTTTTGAATGCCGATTAACTTATAGCGTGGTAGATGAGACGATAACTCAATCGTAAGCACGTAAAAGCAGGCGACGAAATCCATGACATCCCTGTTGTAGAGCCGGATTTGCTTAAATCATCTGAGCGGTGCAATCACTAGCTGAACTGACTCATGTGAGCCAGTTGCGATATGTTTTGCAGCCGCATTTGATGCCA
This sequence comes from Pseudomonadota bacterium, assembly GCA_021324135.1. Taxonomy (GTDB): domain Bacteria; phylum Cyanobacteriota; class Vampirovibrionia; order Obscuribacterales; family Obscuribacteraceae; genus JAJPJO01. The sequence goes on along the minus strand of JAJPJO010000557.1, from coordinate 6,259 downwards.
AGGGACCTGGATTTTGACCCCAGCCGGTTTAAGCGATAGAGCGGAAACCTAGAGTCCAAGCTGTTTTGCGATCACCAGTCTTTGGATTTCAGATGTGCCTTCGCCGATTTCGCAGAGTTTGGCATCACGTAAGAAGCGCTCGGCCGGGAAGTCTTGCACGTAGCCGTAACCGCCATGAATCTGGACGGCCAGGTTTGTGACCCGCGAAGAAACTTCCGATGCATAGAGCTTGGCTTGCGATCCTTCGAGCGTCACTCGCTTGCCATGGTCCTTAAGCCAGGCAGCATGATAGAGAAGCAGTCTGGCTGCTGATATTTGCGTAGCCATGTCGGCCAGGTAGCCTTGAATGAACTGGAACTTGCCGATCGGCTGACCGAAGGCTTCTCTTTGCTTGGCATATGCAAGAGCGGAATCATAGGCGGCCTGGCTGATTCCGACTGCCAGTGCGGCAATCGATATACGTCCGCCTTCCAGAGTTGTCAACGCTTGTTTGTATCCCTCGCCTTCCAGTCCAATCATTTGATCTTTGGATATTTTGCAATCTTCCATCGTTAAGCTGGCCGTCGGTGATCCTCGCATGCCGAGCTTCTTTTCAACCTTGCTGACATAAAATCCAGGCGTCTCTTTCTCGACGATGAATGATGAGATGCCCTTGCGGCCCGCTTCTTGATCGGTCATGGCCATGATGATTGCCACCTGAGCATCAGTAGCGTTTGTGATGAATTGCTTGGTGCCGTTCAAAACGTAATGGTCGCCCTGTCGCCTGGCTGTCGTTTTTTGCGCCGAGGCATCGGAGCCCGTGCCTGGCTCGGTCAAAGCCCAGCATCCAAGCCATTCTCCGCTGGCCATTTTAGGGAGATATTTCTTCTTTTGCTCTTCACTGCCGAAGAGTTTGATCGGGTTTGTGCCTAATGAGCAGTGCGCAGCGAAGCTCAGTCCGGTCGATCCGCAAGCCCGAGCGATTTCTTCGACCAGGATGGCGTACGTTCGATAATCACCGCCCAGTCCGCCATACTCTTCCGGAACTAAAGGCCCTAAATAACCTAATTCGCCGAGCTTCTTGAATGTCTCCTCCGGAAAGCGCGCGTCGCTATCGACCGCCGCCGCTTTCGGTGCGATTTCTTGAGTGGCGAATTTGCGAATTTCTTCGCGAACGGCATTGTGCTCATCGCTCAAGAATTCGCCATACGGAAGAACATCCTGGCTCATCATAGTCATGCTCACCGTTTCACTCCTTCGGTTTTGTTTTTTGGTTGCCGGTTTTGCTCGAGATCGGTTCTGCTTGCTCGCAATTACGAAGTCAAATGTGATGAGGTGCGCTTGCACAGCCACACTTGGTCTAAGGAGCATTGCATTAGTCGAGACAAAATCTTCAGGGGCCTTGTTGGAGTTAGTATCCGACTAGTTCAAACCAATGTGCTTCGAAACAGTTTGATCATAGCGCTAAAAGCGAACATGATTCTTATTTCTTAATACATAGGTACTCTTCGATTGCGGCCACAATCCGCTCCGATGCCTTGCCGTCCCCGAAGGGATTGACTGCGGCAGCCATTTTGGCATAGTTTTCCGGCGTGCTGATCAGTTCGCGTGCGCCCTCGACAATGGTGCCCGACTTTACCCCCACCAATCTGGCGGCACCGGCGGTGACGGCTTCCGGACGCTCCGTATTGGTGCGCATGACCAGAACCGGTTTGCCCAACGAGGGAGCCTCTTCTTGAATGCCGCCCGAGTCGGTGAGAATGAGATAGCAGCGTTGCATGGCGTAGACGAAAGGCACATAGTCAAGCGGCTCGATGGTTATCAATCGATCGTGCCCTTTGAAGACCGGCTCGAAAGAACGCCTGACGACAGGGTTTTTATGAATGGGATAGAGAATCTGCACGTCGGGAAACTCATCGGCAATCGTGCGCAAGGCTCTGGCAATCTCATCCAACGCCTCGCCCCAATTTTCGCGGCGATGTGCCGTTACGAGCAGGACTTTGTATTTCTCAAAATCGATTTTGCCAAATAGCGACTTGTCGATCTCGGTGCTGCCAAGCCGATTTGAGGTCTCGAGCAATGCATCGATCACCGTGTTGCCGGTTAGATATACATTGTCGACGATGCCCTCGCGCTTGAGATTCTCGATGGCCAGTTGCGTGGGTGCGAAGTGAAGCGTGGCAATCTGGCTTGTCTGGCGCCTCGCCATCTCCTCTGGAAAGGGATTGTAGCGATCCTTGGTTCGCAAGCCGGCCTCAACGTGCCCGACCGGGACCTGCTGATAAAACGCAGCCAGAGAGGCCGCCATGACCGTGATCGTGTCGCCTTGAACGAGGAGCAAATCAGGCTTGGCTTCTTGCAACAACTTGTCCATATGGCTGACGACGCGCCCGGTCAAGTCGGCCAGGGTTTGACCGTGACGCATCAAATTGAGGTCGTGGTCAGGTTGGATTTCAAACCAGCGCAGCATCTGATCGAGCATTTCGCGGTGCTGAGCAGTGAGAACCACAACCGGCTCCACTAAAGCCGATCGCTTCAAAGCGTGCACCACCGGGGCCAACTTGACAGCCTCGGGTCGAGTTCCAAACACACACATAATGCGCTTTTTCATTGCATGAGATTCTACCATTCAAGTCTTTGGCCTGGCGGTTTGGCTCAAGCAGTTGTGGGTATCTGTTAGACTAGAGTGAACCTTGGTGCCCTTTTTTGTTCTGTCTCGTTTTTTCATCTGGCTCGTTACTATTTATCTTGTCGAGGTTGTTGTGGACGTAATTGTCGAAGGAAAAATTACCTCTGATGAAGGCATGGATGAGGTTTTAAAAACGTGCGCCGAAATCAAGTCGGTGAAGACGCCGATTTTGCGCGTTAATGACAATGGTTCCGAACTGCAAGGACAGATTGCCTTCTCGCAGGGCGGCTACATCATAGGCGGCAAGATCAGCCAGACAGGCGAAACCGGCTACGAAGCGATTCGCAAACTGCTCAGGATCGTCGATGGTAATTATGCGATTCTGGATCCTTTGCGCAAGCACATAACCGACGTCAACCAATCGCTCTGGCTCAAGGTCGACAAGGTCGTTCCTTTGCTTCCTGATCTTCCAGATAATCCGGACGGGTTGCTGGACAAGGCGCCTGAGGTGGTGGCCACCAGCTTGCGCAAAGATGGTCAGGTCGACATTGGGGCTGGATTTGTTCCGCCGGCTCCGGAAGAGATTTCGCCCGCTACCACAGTCACTATTCCACCCAAGTCGAAATCACGCCGCTTCAATCTCGGCTTGTGGCGCATCATCCGAGCCGGTCTGGTGATTATTCTCGGCTTCGCCGCCTTCCTCTACGGCTCGATGTACAGCAAAGAGATAGTGGAATTCTTCAATAACTTGCTTCACCATTAAGGGAGTTGCAGCGCCGTTGCGTTTTGCCTGGCGAATCGGTCGCAAGTTAGCGTCGAAAACGGCGAAATTTGTCGCTCTCAATATACTTTCCCGGGCAGTGTGCCGCTCGGCATTCGCACCAAAGGTGGTGGCGATATTGCTGGTGGCGCATATGGTGGCGTTGCCTGCCTTCGCGGGCAGAAAAGCGGAGTTCATCAAGCAGAGCGTCAATGCCGCCGGGCTGAACCGCACATTTTTCGTCCATGCTCCTGCCTCATACGATCCATCCAGGCCGAACGCGGCGCTTCTGCTCTTCGTCGATGCCGGCTTTTCACCCGAGGATGTCTGGAAGATGACCGGGATGGAGGACCTCTCCGAGAAGCACGGCTTTTTGCTTGTTTGCCCAAAGTCGGTGAAAGGCTTTTGGAATGACGGTCGCCATAATAATCCGCTCGTGGAGTTCGATGATGTCGCCTTCCTCGATGCAATGATATTCACGCTCGAGCGGAAATGGCACGTCGACCCGAATGCCGTGTATCTGGCCGGATTTGGCAACGGCGGTTTCTTCGTGCAGTATGCCGCCTTGCGCTTGCCAGGCAAGATCAACTCAATCGCCTCAGTGGCTGCCAGTCTCCCGGCAATCGTGCAAAGCACTCAACACGGACAAAAACCTGTTTCGCTCATGTACATCCTCGGCACAGAAGATCCGATTGTGCCGTTCGGCGGCGGTCCCATTCGGGATGGGGGCGGCTATTCCATGGCTCTGCCGGCATCGCAGTCCGTTCAGTATTGGGTCAAGCTGAACCGATGCAGCGGCAACTACCTGGAGCATGATTTCCCGAAACTAGACCACAATGATCCGACGCAGGTGCGCTTGTGTGCGTACGGCGGCGGTGAAAACGGCAATGAGGTAGTGATCGTCGGAGTGCAAGGCGGCGGGCACGCCTGGCCTCGTAACAGCGGCTTCGAGAAGAAATTCAAAGGGCGCACATCGCACGATTTTGATGCCAGCGATCTGATTTGCCAGTTCTTCTTGAAACACGGTCTTTCCGGGCAATGATAATCAGACTCCGCACGGCTGCTCAGTCTCTGCGCAGCTGTTCGATCTCTGCGCAGTGATAGTACGATAAAAAGTAGTAAAAACGCAGATCCGCAGATCTGCAGACCCCCATGACTCCAGACACCACCCCCAAACCCCCAGACCGACCTCAGGACCCGGAAATGGCTCCGTAATCTGCGCTAGTTGTTGCTGATCGGAACGGAATTCATATCAAAACGGCGACAACCCGCTATCTTGATGGCGAAATTTTCAACGAGGCCAAAAATGCCCATTTTTGGCCTCGTTGCCGGTACCAGAAGCCCGAAAATTGCACCATTTAAGTGTCCATGGCCTCGTCTACGATGCCAAAAACAGTCAATTTTGGCCTCGTCAAAAAAAACGGACAGTTCGCTCCATGCGGCGGCTGAGGAGCTACACGGATTCGCCATGCGGATAGCGTAATCCAGAGCTCAGTGACCACAAAATTCGGGCAATGGGTCCAAATGTGTCCAAAAAACATTGAGCAGGTGCGCTAAGTATTAATGCCCGTTCATATCCGTAGAACTACGTATGCCAATTTGAAATGTCCCGAGAGCCAAATTAGCAAGATCTACTCGGTTTCGATCGCTTTAGCGCTTACCAGTTCAAGCATTCAAGATGAGGCCTCTGGTTGAGTGCGTAGTTCTGCAGTCATTGATCTCATGCCACCCCAGTATTGCTTGACAACATACGATTTCACTAGGGTTCATTTATCTCTATACGAGTTTCACTCATTCATTCAGGTAAAAAACGGAACCAAACGCTTCATCAGTTCAACAACCACACGGTTTTCGGCGCTCTAGATCTGCGCGTCATCTCAATTGGGTTCCAAACCATCTCAATTTGGTTCCAAACCTGCAATGGATCATTACCACCTCGGCAACCAGCGGCTGCTATTTAGGGCGGCTGCATTGCAATAGCGTGTCTGGCTGAAGCCTTGCACGCAATCACTAGCGCATCTTTGAAGGGGCAGCCACAAAAGCAATTTTGTGCCTTCAGGCGTTGGTGACGTTTTTCCTAACACAGTCTGCTCAAGCCGGTCCATCGAGCGCGCGCTCGGGGGCGGTAAGAGCCAAAAACAAAAAGGAGAGACCATGAACAAAGTCATGAGCAAAGGCATTCCGGTGGTGATCACGGACCACAACGGCAAGCTGTGCAGCCAGATTCTGGCTTCGAGCCGCGGGCTCGCCAGGATCAACGACGTCGAGCACGATACCGGCACGGCCGTCCAACTGGTCGTCGGCGACCTGGCGGACAGCGACTTCATCGTTCGCTCCGTCTGGGCCAACCAGAGGCGCAAGATGGTCGTGCTCGCCGGTCAGGTGTCCGTCGAGGCCGCCAGGCTGATCCCGGGTTACGTCAGTGATGACGAGAACGAGCTCGATCACGGCAATCCGCGCCAGGCGTTCCACGAGGGCGACTTCATCGTTCTGTGCAACGGCCACCAGGTGGCGGACTTCCCGGGCACGGTCGTGCTGAAGGGTTGATAGACCCGAACCCTGGTTGATTCGGTGCAAACCGATCAGCCTGGGCTGTAAATCGAGCAGCGAAGCCGGTGAGCCTGTGGGCGCTCTTGAGGCTGGGGGCAAGCTGCCGCCCTCGGCTTTCCAGGGTTTGAACGCAGGTGAGCCGGCTCGCTGCCTTGATTTTGATTTAACTGAATCCCCGATCCGCACCATTGAAGCAATGTTGATGTCGCCTGTTGCTCGCGCTAATCAGCCGGCGAGTGACACCACAGGCGGTGCAACGATTGCTCGATCCAGCGGTGGGGTCGCTGCAATGCGACGCTGGTAGAAGCAGGCGAGAGCAGCCATGGAGGCGGCTCTTGGGG
>JAJPJO010000211.1 GCA_021324135.1 Pseudomonadota bacterium | reverse complement strand
GGAGGCTGAAGGCATCTGGCACGCTTGTTGCGGCGAACATTGGCAAGCGCCTCTTCCCAGCCTGATTCCAGTATTGACTGATCCGCGAATCGAGTCGCTGGTTATCAGAAAGCTCGCCGCAGAGGGTCGCCGCATCCCAAGTCCGGCGGACCAGGCGCGAAGCATCAAAAAGGAGCTGGGGCTGTCCGACCGGTGGCAGATGAACATCATACGTGCAGCTCTTCTGTAGTGCCGAACCTCGGCGTCAATCCAAGCGACGGAATGCTCTGAGTCTGAGCTTTCCGTTGCTTATCACTCTTCCGAACACGTTGACCTTCTTTGCTCTAAGTTCGGTTGCGTATTGGTCTAACTAAACTAAAGTTGAACTATGCTCGTATATAGTAGATAGTCGTTGACAGGATATGCAGCTGGCTTGCCGAGGCCCTATAATTGATGCGCCAGTGCGATAACCAATGGCCTTCGCGCCGGTATGAGATCCTTAAGCAGGTTGCAATGACGAAAATACTTCTTGTAGAGGACGAGCAGGAACTTGCCAACGTGGTTGTCGACTGCTTAAAAGCACAGAATTACCTTGTTGATCACGTCCCCAACGGCAGCGAAGCACTCGACCGTCTCAAGTTCTTCGAATACGATCTTATAGTTCTAGACTGGCAGCTCCCGGGCATGAGTGGGATTGATGTCTGCTCCAATTTTCGATCGCGCGGCGGCACCACTCCTATATTAATGTTGACCGGCAAGCGTACGGTCGATGATAAAGAAGCCGGGCTGGATGCCGGAGCCGACGATTATCTGACCAAACCATTTCAACCGCGTGAGCTCACCGCCCGCTTGCGTGCTCTCTTGAGGCGGCCGTCTGCGGCGCCGACAAAGGTGTTCAAGGCCAGAGATCTGGAGCTCGATCCAACAACCCATAAAGTAATAAAAGGGGGTCAGGAAGTTTCGCTTTTGCCCAAAGAGTTCGCGCTTCTCGAGTTCCTCATGCGGCATCCGAGTCAGGTCTTTAGCGCTGAGGCTCTTATCGATCGGGTCTGGAGCACTGATTCTGACGCCACGCCGACAGCAGTTCGCATCAATGTTAACAGGTTGAGGAAGAAGATCGATACCGATGGGCAAGAGTCGTTTATCTGCACCATTCATGGTATCGGATATCGATTCGATCCCTAGATCAATGCGATCTGTCGAGCGCTTTGGCTTTGATATATTGATCTATTAGTCATGTAAGTGCCGATGTAATTTGCACGCATTTTGCACGCTCTCGATTGTACGCTCCTGATCCGTGACGGGATTAAGCCTTCGATACAATCCGGTTTGTGCTCTAGCTGTGCGGGTGCCGAGTCTTGGTTAGTAAAACGTGCGTTTCCTGCTTTACTAAAAATCAGAATACGGTCGCGAGCCTGCTCCAATGGCCTCCGACATGCACGTGCGGCGCAAGGCAAGTCGAGTCATCTCCTCAAGATATTACCATTCACTTTTGCAAAGGATGCGGAAAACCAATTGGCGCCGGCCGACCGGGGTCATTTTTTCAATTCATTGTCAGGTGTGAAGTCTGTTCCTGGGCTGGTTCGGATCGGTGTGCCGAGATCACGGAGGCCCGCGAGCAGACCAATGCAGCGAATCAAATTGAGCAGACCTATTTTGGCATTGATGAGCAAGCGGATGAGATCATCGTGGGCATCGATCGGGAAATGTTTCCGCGACATCGATTTCGACCGATCCAACTTCTCGGCTCTGGCGCCGGTGCCCTGGTTTTTCTGGCGCGCGATATGCTGTTGGGGAGACGAGTAGCGGTTAAGGTTTTGCGTACTTTGGACCAGGCGGGAATTGCTGCGCTTCAAAACGAGGCCCGGGCGATCAGCAAATGCGACCATCCATCACTTGTAAGACTTCTTGATTTCGGCGTAACGCCAAATGCCACACCGTATATGGTGTTGAGCTATCCCGGCAGATCCTTGCGAGAGATTTTAGCCCAACGCGGGTCCCTGAATTGGCGGTTGTGCTGCAATCTATTCGCAGATGTATGTGATGCTCTTCACCATGCCAATACACGAGGTGTTTTTCATCACCGTTTGAAACCTGCCAATGTTCTCATGCTGGAAGATGGAGATAAGTTCAGAGTCTGCATCATTGACTTCGGGCTGGCCAAGATCAAGGATCAATCTGTAAGCATGCAAAACGGATTTGCGTCTCCTTATTGCCAATCTGATGCTGGTCTGGCAAAGGAATTTGATATCAGATGGGCAGTGCATTCAGTAGCATGCATATTGTTCGAAGCGCTGACCGGCAATCCTCCATTCGACGGAGATGAGCTTCTGCAGCCTCTTTTCATGCAGACTCTGTCACCGCCAGCCACGCTCTCATTGGGAGAAACAATTGAATGCCCTCGCGAGCTGGAGCACGTGATCATACAGTCTCTTTCAGTTGATCCCGATCGTCGATTGCCGTCATTGTTTGCATTTGCACAAACGTTGCGTCACATCGCCAGCATGGACAGCTGCAGCTCCACTAAGGAATCGTCTTGCATTGAAGGCAACGAAGCGGTTCGTGCCATGCGTCACTTACTCAGGACTGCTGAAACAAATTTGAAACAACCCTGATAAGAATTGGAAACTTCACTTCCGTAATCTGGTGATTGGAAGCCCGATGAACAGAGGGTCCACTTACAGAGGTAACGGAGATGTCATCGAAGAAATCGAAAAATCGCGCCAATGCCCGCAAGGAGCATCTGGTGTTGGGACAGAACAAATCTGAACAGCATGCGCTTGTAGACCAAGCTTTAGCTAATGTCGACGGTCGCAGATTGGCAAGCTATAGAGCGAACGAGTTCGTTTACGGCTTGCTACGTGATGATAAATTGAGCAAGGAGATGAAGCGACCAACAGTGGTTGAGCTGCGCCGGTTAAACGAGGAACGCCGAGCGATGACCCAGACTGAAAAGCACGAGCATGAGCTGGTCTGTAAAAACTGGCAAGAATGGCTGAGCGTCACTCCGCAATCAGTGGATGAAGACAATATTGATCAGTCGTCAGCAAGTGTCGAAATTGATCAGTCATCAGCAAGTGTCGATCTAATTGATCAGCCGTCAGCAAATGCCGATCTCATTCTCGCTCCGACTGCAGGTGAAAATGAGTTGAGGAGCCGAACACCAGGCAATCTCGACGGTCTTCAGGAAGAGAGTCAGGTACGGAGAAAGCGAAAGTATTCGATCGAGTTTGAAAAGCCAACGTTACCGCCACTACCTCAATCCAGCACAGAGACGATGCCGACAACCCCTGTGCGCGATCCCAACAAGACGGAATTGCTGGCTCTGCCAAAATGCGGACTCGTGAGATCTAATCGTGGCACCATCGAGATGGTTGTTCAAAAAAACGGACGAATTTTGACGCCGCACTACAACGCAGTTGGAATACTGAAATCTGTCAGCACCAGCGATGGTATCACATTCACCCAGGAGTGCGGCGCCAGAACATGGAATATGATCGACAAGAACGGCGAAAAATTGAATGCGGTGCCGATCATATCCTTGACGTTTGATAAAAAAGGAAATCTCACCTATAAGCTTTCCGACGGCACGGCAATGATCATGACGATTGATGGTGCAGTCACGGCGGCATAACATTGATAGAATAAGTACGAGACCATGGCAGTGGTCCTTGCCGGATAGCAAAACGGCACTTAGCAGAGTCAAATCGGTGAGTCGAGCGCGAATCGTAGAGAAGCAGAGGTCGTTGACGTGCCCAAAAAATCTGATCCGTCGAAAAACAAGAAGCAAAATAAGTTGGCGAATTTAGGTGCGAGCACGAATAAGCGCCAGGATTTGATTGATCATGCGCTCGCGGGCTTTCAGAAGCCGGCGCCGAGCAAGCCTCAGGCGTTTCGTGCCGAGGTTAAGCCTGCCAATCCTACAGGAGAGCTGAAAAGACCCACCTTGGTCGAGCTCCGGCGATTGAACGAGCTCAGGCGATCGATTCGTCCGGAGGAGCGTGCTGAGATTGAAGGACAGAAAGCAGAGCACGCTCAGACGGAGCCTGAGCCGCATTCAGCACAACCAGCGCCTTCGGCCAAGATGTTCTTGCAGCCGCCATCAACCATTTGGAATAAACCGCTTGGTGGCGAGCAAGACGCTGCCGAAGGCGCGTTTGATAAAACGCAGAACATGGCGGTACCGACCAAGGATGATAAAAGTCCGCCAGTTGGTGGGGCAGGCATAAGTGAAGCACCACGGGCGGATGCGGATGCCTATGGGGCGACTCGGCAGAAAGCGTTTTCCTCTGTTTTATACGAGGATGATCAGGAAGAATCCATCGAAGCAGGTGGAGAGCAGGGGCGTGCATTTGATAAAACGGTCGCGGTGGATTTGTCTTCAAAGCTTCAAGATGCCGCGGCGACTGAGTCTGCACCGACGGAGAGCAAAGTGGCAGAAGGCGAGCAAACTGGTTCTCCGGAGGAGCCACAGGAGCCGAGACGTCGACGAAAAGGATCGGCGCTCATGGAGTTCACGATACCGAATTTGAATGATCTTGCAAAAGCGGTAGCTTTTGAGCCGCACGAGGAATCGACGCCGCCTTCGCAGGAAAGTCATGTTGGTGAACCTGAGACTGCAATTACTGAGTCTGAGACTGCAAGTGCTCAGCCAGAGCCAGAGTTAAAGTCCAGAGATCCGCGTCTCGATGCAACCCTTCTTGAGGGCTTGCACAGACCGGGCAAGAAACGCACAGCTGCTGCTCCATGGGCCGCTCCAAGCACCGGCGATCGCGGCACTGACGCAACCATGAGCAGCACTCAGGCGGACATGAGCACTGGCGCAGCCACGAGCAGCAATGAGGCAACCGTGAGCAACGCCGATGCAACCACGGGCGCTACTAATGCAATGGAAAACGCCAGCAGTGCAAACGAAGATGACGACCTGCTTGACGATGACGATGATGATGACTTCTGGGATGACGTCGAAGCAGAAGTCGGATCAAAACAAGTCAAAGAAGTGAAGGAACCATCGGTAGAACCTCATCCGCGTGAGCCGGACCGAACTCAGCTCTTGCAGATACCTAAGGAGGGGCTGGTTCGTTCGCGAAGAGGCACCATTGAAATGGTAGTGCAGAGGAATGGTCGAATATTGACGCCTGAATATAATAACGTCGGAGTTTTAAAATCTGTTAGCACCAGCGACGGTATCATGTTCAAAATGAATTCAGACGGCAAAGGTTGGTCGATCAGCGATCGCTCTGGAAAGCAGATCAACTCCAGCCCAATAGTGTCGGTTGCATTTGACAAGAAAGGCAACCTGACCTATCAAGCTGCCGACGGCAAAAAGACGACAATGTATCTTGACGGCTCGACGGTGACCGAGTAGCGAAAAAAATTGCCGCGTATTGCATCGATGTTGGTGGAGATCGTCACGAAAGGCGAGCGGCCTGGCAACCAACAAAATGGTTCAATCAGCGATCGTATGAATCTGCTTCAACTGCTGTTCGGAGAGAGCTGCTTCTTTTAGATTTTTTTTGCCGAAGGTAGCGCCTGCCAAATTGGCATTGCTGAAGTCGGCGCCTTCGAGCTTGGCTCCCAGCAATAGCGCATTCTCCAGATCGGCGTTTTTGAAACTGGCCCCCGACAGATCGGCATTGATTAACACGGCACTATCAAGATTGGCGTCATCGAAGATTGCTTTGGAGAGATTGGCTTGCAAGAGCGTGCAACCTTTGAGTTTCGCATTCTTAAAGCTTGTACCGATGCATGTGCTTTGCTTCAACTGGGCGGCCGACAAATTGGCTCCATCCAGGCGCGCACCACTCAAGAATGCGCTCGGCATGGCGCCCCCTTGCAATTCAGCCCCGCTTAAGTCCTGTTTTTCCAAATCAATGGCGGCAAGCAGAAGTTTGCGATGAATTGCTTCTTTGATGGCATCCTTGATGCTGTTCTTGAGAGTAGTGGCGAATAAAACGATCTCGCCGCCCTTCTGTGTCAGTTCCAGAGGCTCCCTATCCGGCCTGGGGCTGTGGTATTTGAAGTCCAATTGTTTGAGGAACAGGGGACCTGCTTCAACTGAGAGAAAGTAGCGCTTGCGCTGGCGCTCACTGGTTCGCCGAACAACATTGTTGAAGTCCTCGCTGCTCACCAGGCTGTAGATACCCGCCCCCGCTAAGATGAGAACTGCAACGACGGCGCAAACCGTGAAAAATATTTTTCTGTCCTTATCGGTAATTCTGTAAAACTCATCCGAGCGATCTTCCAGCTGAAGCGTCTTGCCGATCTCGGCACGAAATTCTTTGGCGTTCTGAAAACGTCTTGCTGGGTCCTTTTCCAGACACTTCAATACGAGCTGGTCGACCTCATCCGGGATGCGAATTCTTTGAAAGCGTCGCCCGGGAGCAAGTGGATATTCAATAACTTGCATCTCCTTCAGATGCTCGCGATTACTGTGCATGAATGGAGGCGCGCCAGTCAGGCAATGGTACATGATACAACCGACCGAATAAATGTCTGAGCGATTGTCGAGCTTTTGCGTCAGGCACTCTTCGGGGCTCATATAGCATTCGTTGAAGAACAGTCCGTTTTCTTGAACACCAGTTTTTGGTACTGCACCGGCGCTTGCAGTAGTGCCGGATGTGGTGGCAGCATCCGATGCCTGCAGCTGTGGCGATGGATTTATAACGATATCAGATTCGGTGCCGCTATCGCGGAGCTGGAGAGTGGACATGTTGATGGCGCCATGCGGACTGGCTGGGTCACTCAGGCGCGTTTCAAGTGCGAAGGACAGGTCGAAAAAGGCTCGCAAAAGGTTGCGCCAGTGGATCGCTCCATTGTTGGTTATATACTCCGCCAGCGTGCAGGTCTGGCTTGGCTTGGCTCCGTTCGAACCGTCGGAATTGGCCTCGTGGATTGTGCTTTGATCCAGCATTTGTCCGTTACTCACACCGCCGATAATTTCCCCGCCTGTCGATAGTAATTATATAGGCTTCGCTAATCGCTCTCCATTTGCATACAAGCAGTTTGCAACCCAAGCTGTCGGGTCGAGCGGTTGCCTGCCCCATGACCCGAATGCGCTGAGAGTCCAGAGCTGCAGTTACTTGTTAGGAGGTGTTTGGGCCTTGAGTGAAAAGCTGCGCGCCGGGGCATCTACATCGCGCCTGTTTGTCTGATCGCCTGTTTCAATTGCTGCGATCAGGCGCTCGCGGATGCCGCCTGTTTGAGCGATAACCTGGTGATCCTCTTCAGAGGAAGCAATTATCGCTTTTATTGTGTGGGCGGAATTGGTCAGCAATTCGTTATAGCTGGAGACAACCTCATTGGGCGGCTCCATGATCACTTCCTCTTCATCGCGGATTCTGCCCAGCTCTCGGTAAAGCGTAGCTGATTTTTCAAACAGAGATTGGTGAGTGCGCAGAGCGCCAATCATGGCTTGCTGGCGGCGATACGACTTGAGTATCGCTTCCTGAATCTGCTCGAGTTCGTTGACCATGCTGCTCAATGCGCGCGTTGAGGTTACCTCGGGCATAAATTGATTGGCGTGTTCGTCACTGCGTGGCGTCTTGAGCTGCGAACCGGCTGCTTTAGCGACCTCTGCATTTTGTCCATTGGACATGTGCGAGCGAATCAACGTGTTTAGAAATCGAGTGACACTTTCCTGCTGCTTGAGCCATTCATAGACATCGGGGTCGGCGTAAAAGGTGATTTGGCGATCCTTCGCCTTCTTCATTTTCATAGTAAGGGGTCTCCATGCGGCCGCTGCGGGGGTGGCAGGGCCCTCGCCTGATTTAGGGGGTGATACCAGTATACCAGTACGCATACTGGTACGTCAACGGCAGACCGCCGAAAAGCGCCAGCTGGAGCGCAATGAAAGCCTCGGGCAGTAAAAGATTGTCACAGCTCGGGCGTACCGGGCCCGTGATCGGTTTTCAGTAGCCTTAAATATTGCAAACGAATTGCCAATGAGGTGTAGCTATGCCTGGTATTTATAAAATGACGGAGATCGTCGGTACCTCGAACAAGAGTTTTGCGGATGCCGCTCAGCAAGCCGTCAAGCGCGCGTCCAAAACCATTCGCGACTTGAAGTGGTTTGAAGTCACCGACATGCGCGGACTGATCAAAGAGGGTCAAGTGGCTGAATTCCAGGTCACCCTCAAGATTGGTTTCCATCTCGAAGACTGATCCCGCCCCCGGCTTTAGGTTCCAAAAATTCTGTCCCCGGCATCGCCCAATCCAGGGACGATGTAGCCGTGCTCGTTCAAATGATTGTCGACCGCTGCAGTAGTGATGTGAACGTTCGGGAAGTGCTTGTGGACCTTGGCTACACCTTCCGGCGCCGCGACAAAGCTGACGAGATGGATGTTGCTCACGCCCATCTTGTCGAAGAGCGATATGGCGGCCACAGCCGATCCGCCTGTGGCGAGCATCGGATCGAGTATGAACACGCGGCAATCGGGCGGCAATGAATCCGGCAGCTTAGCGTAATATGACTGCGCTTCCAGCGTCTTCTCATCGCGTTTCAGTCCAATGTGATAGATGCGCACATTGGGAAAAAGCTGTTGGGCTGCATCGGCGAGAACCAATCCGGCTCTGAGTACCGGAGCCAGGATGATGTAATCGGTCAGAGCCACACCGGTTCCCGGCCCTACAGGCGTCTCGACGCCAACCTGGCGAACGCTCAATTCCTTGAGTGCCTCGTACACGAGGAAGTAGCTCAGCCGATGGGCATTGGCTCGGAACTCGTGCGAGGGCGTTTGATGATCCCTCAGATCTGTGAGAGTCTTCTGGACCAGGGGATGGTCGATGACATTGACCTTCGTTTGTGTGGCGATCATCTTTTACTCCTTAACCAACGCGATTGAAATGATGCATTCAACAGGCAGCTGACCGCCTAGCGGCGTGGTGCTTGCCTTACGGCGCTTTTACCCTCGACGAGAGCGAGCGCCTCTTTGCGCGCCCACTTGTCTGCCTCAAGGATATCCTCCAAAGTGGGATTGCTCTGAGCAGCATGTCGATCGAGCACGCGCTTGATGTAATCAGGGATTGTATGAAAGTTTATCGAACCATTCAAGAATGCTTGAACAATAACTTCATTGGCGGCATTGAGAACACAAGCCAGAGTCGTGTCTTCCCTTGCCACTTCCTTAGCAATTTTCAAGCAACGAAATTTATCATAGTCCGGCTCCTCGAACGAGAGCTGACCGATCTCAGCAAGGTTAAGACGTGGCACACGCTGTGTGGCGATTCGATCGGGATGGAACAAGGCGTAGTGAATGGGCAGGCGCATATCCGGCATGCCCAATTGGCCAATTACGCTCCCATCTACGAATTGAACGGCGGAGTGCAAGATTGACTGAGCATGCAGCACTACGTGAATTTTTTCTACGGGCAGATCAAAGAGCCAGCGAGCCTCGATGATCTCCAGACCCTTATTCATCATCGTCGCTGAATCGATCGTTATCTTGGGACCCATCGACCAGTTCGGATGCTGAAGGGCATCATCCACGGTGGCAAATCTTATCTGATCTTTTGTCCATGTGCGAAACGGCCCGCCCGATCCCGTGAGCAAAATGCATTCGATATCGGCAGGAGTATAACCGCTCAGGGACTGGAATATTGCTGAGTGCTCGCTGTCGACCGGCACTATTTTGGCGCCATGCTTCCTGGCTAAGGGCATGATCACGGACCCGGCTGCAACCAGTGTTTCCTTATTAGCCAATGCGACCGTCGTGCCGAGCTTGAGCGCTTCGTAAGTCGGCTTGACACCAAGGAATCCGACCACGCCGGTAACCAAGGTGTCGATACCGGATATGGTGGCAACTTCGACCAAACCGGTTTCGCCGAAGGTGATTTTCGTTTTGGTGGACGTCCCGTCACCGCGTTTTTCCAGCAAGTCCTTGAGGCGCGGCACGTCTTCTTCTTTGGGGACAGACACAAGCTCCGGCTGGAATATGCGTACTTGATCGGCAAGCAAAGGCAGAGTCTTTCCGCCTGCGGCAAGACCGATGACTTTGATTTTGTCAGGATGCGCGGCCGCGATGTCGAGCGTCTGCCTGCCAATGGATCCAGTCGAGCCCAATAGGCTTATTTTTTTCAATTGAATGTGTCCCGTTCCCGTTACCGTTTCTACTCTGGTCGCTCGGGCGGAATCTGGAAGATGTTGCTCTTCATCAGATCACGCCACAGAGTCAGCTGAAGCTTCAGCCAACCGGTCTGATCATAGCAGCCTCCCCAGAACATATAATAGCCCTCGTTGCCCCCTTTACCGAGTGCTTCCCAGGGATCCAGCATCATGAGCGGCGTATTGGTAGGCGGATACTTTCTGATTTTCTTTAGCTGTTCGCTGGAATCGGTCTTGGCGGTATCGAGCATGTCAATCGCCTTGTCGAGCTTGTCGATGATTGCCGGGTCATTGAGCGGCTTTCCGGCCAGCACGTTTCTCTGAATCATCGGGATGACTTCGCCGGCTCTGACTTGAGCCAACGCCCACCGCGACCAGGTCTTAAAGAAAGGATCATCAGTTTTTTGCTTGGCTTCGACCGCCTCGGTCAGTCGCTTATCCAGCACATCGAGTTGATCGGCACCAACCTTGTTCATTCTCATCAGGTATTGCATGGTTCGATCTTGGGGAACGGTTACCTGCAAGCGTTCGCGATGGTCAGCTGAAATACTGCCTATCGGGGCGCCCTTTTTCTTAGCGTATTCTTGAATTATCTTCATGCGCTGCTGATTCATGTCAAACTCTTCACCATTCAGCGAGATCTTTCGCACGTTGCCTTTGAAGTAGTGCTCCTTTCCATCCTGCGCTTTGAAGAAGAAGCCCTTGTCGTCCATACCGTACTCGAGCTTGCAGTCCTTGCCGACATCAGTGATTTTCAGCGTGTGATAATCGGTTGTGCTGGCGATCTTCTTGTCGAAGTCACCGTCTGTGATACTAATTGTTAAGACATCGTCGCGAAGATCTATCTTGTTCTTGCTTCGGTTCCAGGCATCGTTGACTTTGCGTCTTTGGGCGTCTACATCCTGGACTTTGTCTCCGACCTTTAGCTTGTGCACGTTGCCCGGATAATAGTGGTTCTTGCCATCAATGTTTTTTCCTTCTTTGTCGGAAAACCAGAAGAAAAAGCGCCCGTCATCATCGCGCCAATGCTTGATATAAACGCCGTCTGCCGGCATGTCCGTAATTTCGATTGTGTTATAGCGGACCGTTTTTTTAATCGGATCGTCGAACTCGGTGTTCTTCGGGTCGCTGCTGACCTTCTTGTAGCTTACCTTAACGGCAATCTCGGTCCCATCCTCGGGCGGCGGTAGTTTATCGTCCTTGGCGTCCTTTACGTCAGCCTTCGCATCAGCCTTGGCACCAGGTGGTTTGGCGCCTTTGCCCACGTCCTCGAGCGGCTTTTTGCCGTGCAAAAGCCGATCAGCCAGGCTGCCGTCAGCCACCAATATTGGTTTGCCTCCAGTTTTTCCGCTTTCAGCCAATCCCTGCCGCTCTGCGCCGCTCATTCGTTAAACCAATTGCCTCTGATCGGGGACCTGAATGGGGTTTCTTACCTACCATGGGGCAATATGACGTTTTTGGCGAGCCAGGTCAATGTGAATTACACGTAGATAGATATTGCTCTGATCAAGGATCTGATCTCTGTCCAGATCTTTGCGACTGTTATCGTCATATGACGATTGAAAACGGCGCAATTTGATAGTCATATGACGATAAGGGCAGATGACTTGCCGGCTTTTCGGCGAGGATTATCGTCATATGACGATAGAAAACGGCGTATTTTGATAGTCATATGACGATAACTCCGAATTGAGGAGCGGTTCCTCACATGACAAAAGTCGTTATTAGACACGAAGGTTTATCCGGGTTCTATCTTTGACTCTCGGCGTACGTCTTCAATCCGGCGGCGAACTGCTTGAAGCTGTCGCTGAGATCGGGGATCGATTTCCCTATGAGTGGAAAAAGCAATCCGCTGAAAATCTCTTCCATTGTGAATTGAGTGGAATCATTGGCGGTGCTCTTTAGAGTGAACGTTCGCTCGCCTTTGAATAATCCTAATGGCATTCCACCAACCCATTTCATGCGCTGGTCCGGAACGAACTCGCTCACTTTGACAGGAAAAGCCTGATTTGGATTTGCTTTAGTGATCACTTTGATTTGCTCACCCAAATCGATATTCCCCTCCACGCGCTCTACAGTGGGATTCCATTCAGGGTACTTCTGCGCGTCCGTGAGAATCGTCCATATGACGATTGGAGAAGCGTTGATTGTCTCCTCTACTTTATAAATTTTCATGGTTTAAACACCCGCGTTTGTTGCTGCATTTATTGCTGCGTCGATTGCTGCATTTATTGCTCATTGTCGCGAATTGCTTTCTTCTTTGACCTTCGCGAGAAACTCAGCGAACTTCATGGTGCCCACCTGGCCGCCCTGGCGATGCCTGATTGCCACCACGTCGTTTTCCAATTCCTTATCGCCGATCACCACCATATATGGTATCTGCTCGAGTTGCGCTTCCCGAATGCGATACTGAATCGTTTCCGATCGATCGTCAAGCTTGGCGCGAACATCGTTTGCCTTGAGCTCAGCCGTGATCTTTTGAGCTGCTTCTTGATGCCTGTCCGATATAGGCAATACAGCGACCTGGACTGGCGCCAGCCAGAGCGGGAAGCGCCCGGCGTAGTGCTCGATCAGACCGCCGCAGAATCTTTCCATCGAGCCGAGCACCGCGCGGTGAATCATCACTGCCTGGTGCCGCTCTCCGTCTTCACCGATGAAGTTCACGTCGAAACGCCTCGGAAGTTCAGGTCTACCTGCACCGTCGGACCCTGCCACTCTCTACCAATTGCATCGAACAGTTTCACGTCGATCTTCGGTGCATAGAAAACACCGCCACCCTCGTCGATTTCGTAGTCCATGCCTCGATTCTTCATGGCGTTTTCCAGACCATTTGTGGCCATCTCCCACTCTTCATCCGTGCCCAGGTATTTCTCCGGGCGGGTGGACAGATAAGCTTTGTAGGTATAACCAAAAGTGGTCATTAGCTTATCGATGAGATCGAGAATTCCATTTATCTCGGACTCGAGTTGGCTGGGCGTGCAGAAAATGTGCGAATCGTCTTGAGTAAATCCGCGCACCCTCAACATTCCATGCAGCACGCCGGAACGCTCGTAGCGATACACCGTTCCCAACTCCGCATAACGCAAAGGCAGATCGCGATAGCTGCGCAGCTTCGATTTGTAGATCATGATATGACCCGGGCAGTTCATCGGCTTGCAGCGGTAGTTTTCGCCGTCGATGTCCATCGGAGAATACATGTTTTCCGCATAATTCTCCAGGTGCCCGCTTATCTTATAGAGCTGCTCGTTGGCGATGTGCGGAGTGTAGACAAACTGATAACCGCGGCGTCTGTGCTCTTGTCTCCAGAATTCTTCGATGGTATCGCGCACGGTGGCAAGGTTCGGATGCCAGAAAATCAATCCCGGGCCGACCTCTTCATGGACCGAGAAGAGATCCAGTTGTTTAGCCAGTTTGCGATGATCGCGCTTTTCGGCTTCCTCTAATCTCAGCAGATAATCGTCTAGATCCTTTTTAGACCACCATGCGGTCGCATAAATGCGCTGCAGTTTCTCTTTGTTCTCATCAGCCCGCCAGTATGCGCCCGAGACCTTCAGGAGCTTGAAGGCTTTAATATGCGACGTCGACGGCAGGTGCGGTCCGCGGCAAAGATCGTTCCACACCACTTTGCCTTCTTTGTCTTGCATGAGGTAAAGCGTCGGGTTCTCATTGCGGTGCTCGTTCAGCAGCTCGGCTTTGAACTTTTCGCCTTGCTTCTTGAACTCGTCCAATTGCTTCTCGACATCAGGAATGTTGAAGCGAACGATGCGCTGATTTTCTTTGACGATCTCTTTCATCTTGTTTTCGATGCCTTCGAGATCTTCCGGCGACAGCGTGTGATCGGGAATCTCGAAATCGTAGTAGAAACCGTCTTGAATAGTCGGACCGATGGCGATGCGCGCTTTGGGAAACAAGGATTGCACAGCCTCAGCCATGACGTGAGCGGTTGAGTGGCGCAGCAATTCGATTGACTCTTTATCGTCAGGCGTGAGGATTTTGACCTGATCGCCGTCGTTGAGCGGCGTGAACAGATCCTTCAATTCGCCGTTTATAAGCGTCCCTACAGATTTTCTGTAGAGACCTTCACTAATCGACTTCGCCAGATCTGCGCCGGTCGCCCCGCGTTCCATACTTTTCTTGGAGCCGTCGGGTAATTGGACTTGAATTTGAGTTTCTACCGTTGACATGACAAACCGTTCCTTCGGCATATACAAACTGCCAGCTGGGTGTAAAAGGTCGCTGAGACATGAATTTTAGCAGGCAAACTCTTGTTTGAGCTCGTTTATGAAAGTCAGTAAGTTATTTCGTGTAGTAAAAAACCTCAGACCGAGCGCATCCCAGCGGCATACGGCTGTTTCAACGTTTCCCTCATCCACGAAGATTGTTACGCGCACATTTTCGCTGCCCTCAAACAGAACAGTAAGCTCGAAGGAAGGCTCCAGCGGCTCGAATATGGCATGCGAACTTTTGCCATCCACGATATGGCTGAGCTGGTCGACGAGCCCCTTTACCTCATCCTTTGGCTTGCGGCAGAGAAGATAACCACTGGCGACCTTGGCATAATCAGCGAAAGCTGACTGCTCGAGCTCATAGGTGCTCGGGTGCTTGGCTGTGTAAACCAACTGCCGCTGCCCATTCGCCAGTGTCAAAGTGCAGTACTGCCAGACCTCATCGGCGTTCCCGTTGCTCGATTCAAGCATGGGACCCGCGGCAATCTCTATATAACTTCTGTACTCCTGGTCCTCTGACAATAGTTTCGCCATTCTGCACCGACTGATACGTAGACGTCCAAAATTTTTTCCTGCAAGAGCATACCACCGATTTCGGCCGCTGCTCAAATGGATAACCGAATCAGTCGTACTTGTTACTCTTTCCATCTCCAGTGCATCTCGACAGCTATAATGGACAAACTTATAAAAGAATTGAAAGAAACCGGAGCGCAGCTGGCGTGGCAAGAATTTTGATAATCGAAGATGATCCGCTCGTTGTCTCGGTTGTTGTCGAGGCACTCAGTGATTTTAATCATGTTGTCGAAGCTGCGCGCACCGGTCATGATGGACGCGATATGCTCCTGCACGACCACTACGATCTGGCGATTATCGATTGGGACTTGCCGGGCGTCAAAGGTATAGACATACTGGCTGAGTATAGGAAAAACGGCGGCCGTATTCCGGCATTGTTTCTTACCGGGCTTCAGGACATCCACAAAAAGGTTACCGCACTCGATACCGGCGCAGATGATTACTTATGCAAGCCATTTTCATATGACGAGCTAACGGCGCGAGTCGCCGCATTGCTGAGGCGGCCGCCGAAAGAGCAGGCGAGAATGCTGCATGTCGGCGAGCTGAAGGTTGATTTCAACCTGCGCGCCGTCACCATATCTGGTGCGGCCATCGCACTGACCGCGCGCGAATTTTCATTGCTGGAACTATTAGCATCCAACCCGGGTCAGGTATTCTCGAGTGAATACGTGGTCGAAAAGATCTGCCCTGAACCCGCATTGGATGCGGATCACGTCGTGCGGCAGTTGGTCATGGTCCTGCGCAAAAAGCTGACTGGTTACGGCCATCTGATCGAAACCGTCCGAGGCACCGGCTACCGATTTGCTCGATCGGAAAATATCAACTGAAAGCGCGCTCGTCATGAAACTCGCCTGTCATGAAAAACTCGGCCGCGGCTCGCTTAGGGAGCGTCTCCCAGATCTCGCCCGGAAGGTAAGCATAGGCAGTCTATGCTGAGAATTTCCCCTTCCTGCAAGTCACGCTTGGCTCTGAGCCCGACCACTTCATACTTTCTTGCAACCAATGCCATCAAATTGGTCGGCGCCGTTTTTTTGACCTCGATTGCATCACTCGTGATAACCTGACCTTTCCTGATGGCTTTCCTCATGTAAATCCAACCTTCAGTGCCGACGCCCAACC
This sequence comes from Pseudomonadota bacterium, assembly GCA_021324135.1. GTDB lineage: Bacteria > Cyanobacteriota > Vampirovibrionia > Obscuribacterales > Obscuribacteraceae > JAJPJO01. The sequence goes on along the minus strand of JAJPJO010000211.1, from coordinate 6,749 downwards.
TCTTCAAGCCGTCCATCCTTATCTCTAATTCTCCCTCTCGCTCCGAGATTCGTCCGGTTACGTGCACTGTTGTGAATGCAGCGAGAGTTAGGATCGTCACAAGCATGAGCGAGGGCGGCAGAGCACAAGCCTCGAGCACAGCGTTGGGACGCACCGGTTTTCGTTCGCCTTTGAGGAGTATATAACCTATCAGTGCGACTGGTGCAACGACGAACATGAGCCCCATAGCGACGGCAACGATATTTTGGGACGACATTCCATAGCAAAGTCCAGCCATTGCACAGACAATCAGACAACCTGTTGCTACAAATGCCCAAGAGGTTTTTCGTTTGCTCATGCATTGGGTCCCTCTCAGCCATTCTGACACGTCCGCCCAGGTTTCTGAGAGCGAGTTAACGCTTTGTGAAATTTATGATGCGATTTAGACGTCGAACTACTTCTCGTCCTTCGCTAATACGAAAAGAAGAGACGTGATGCGAGCATCGGGCTTCAGGGATTGCGAGTTGATTCTCAATCCAGGTCGCTCTAGAGTCGTCTCGATCGTACAGCCTGGTGCTGCTTTCTTGTCGACCAAAGGCCCATACATGATTTTTGCGTCTCGAACTGTCGCTGGTGTTCCCTCAACAAATTTATCTGCGACATAAACCTCGATCGATTTGATCGTTTTCCTCTCGTCGTCGATCCAGAGTCGAACTGGCGCATCAGATGTGTATTGACTCTCACCGGCTCTATCCTCCGACAACTTCATCGGCCCGAATTTCTTTGTGGCATCGTCGAGTGTGCTTATGCCGGGTACAAGTCCGTTCCACCCTTTTTTAGGATTCCAATCAAGGTGTCGCACTTGTTTTTTGTATTTCGAACCTGAGAATGTTTGCTTCACTTCGCGGTCGCTGACCGTGCTCAGTGAAGGTGAGGCTTCGACCGTTTTGCCCTTAGCTGCATTGCCGGCGCAATAACCTGGCAGTGAAATCGTTGCAAGTGTGGATACAATACAGAGCGCCCTAATGTGCCTTGGCATGAGGTTTTCCTTTCGGAGGAGCAACATAGCTGGGGTTCAGTTGGAGCGAACCATCGTCAGCCCGCAAGAAGTGCGGCTGCCCGTGCGCATCGGGCGGATACGATTTATTGATATCAGCCTGATCGATCGAGCTGATCAGTTTCGTCAAAGCGTGGTCGGCTGCCGGATCCTCGTTCGACGCTAACTGTTGCCGATAGCTGCCACCAAGGCGATAGTATGTCAGGCACTCCGACATCTCTTCCTTTGGGTTTTTAAAATAATCAGTCGGCGGTTTGATGAGCGCATTGCCTCTTGCTTGTCTTGTAGTGACGGGTCCAATGGCATGCAGATGCGCGTCATACTTCGTCCACTTGTCCGCGTCCTTCTGATCGCATTTGTAGTATTCGCCGTTTTTACCCATAAGATAAAAATCCCCGTCTGCCGCTTTGATCCAGCCTGCCGTCTTGGCGAAATGTTCTTCGATTGTCTCGGGAGGTTTGGATCCTTTCATGGGCAAGTTCCACCCGATGCGATCTTGAGTCTGGTGAGTCAGTTCGTGAATTATCGAGTACTCAATCGATCGCGGGTCAGTGGCGGTCTTGTCCAGTTCAGTCGCGGGCAGATTCGCTGAAGTGGGATCCATGTATACCTTCGGCGCGTGGCCGTCCTCGTAATTTGCACCAATCGGACGCCCATCGATGTGGTGGTTCTGGAGAAATATAAATTCAACCGGCTTGTTGGCGGCATTAAATTGCGCCGGCCAACTGTGCTGCAATCCGGCTTCGATTCCTGCGAGCTCATCAAGACGCGGTTCTCGCCCGTAGGCATGCTGCTTCATGGCCTTCAAATTGGAATCCAGGACTGGACCTTCGTCTTCGCGGTCTTTGCTAAACGTGACCTGATACTTTTTAGTGATCTCTTGTTCTTTGGCGAGGACCATTTGATGCAATTGTTTTTTTGCATCAGCTAAATCATTCTTGGGCAGTTTGAAAAGTATGTGATCTTTCCCGCCGTAGCGCAGGTGATATTCCGAATTCTCGCCCTGCACCGAAATCTTTATCCCATATTGTTTCTCGAGCCGTTCTTGCTCTGGTGTCAAATGTGGTGCCGTTGTCCGACCGGTCTCCGATTTTTTTGCCTCGGCAACGGGCGGCTCTGCATCTACCTCGCGCAATGGAAAAATCTTTGTCGCTTTACCTAATATATTTGCAACCTCACTGCTCTCCTCAGCCGGGGACAGCCCCTTCCTTCGCAACTCGGAAAGCTCCTTCACCAAAAGCTGGGCATTAAAGTCGCCCTTGTCTGCCCTGCCATTCAATTCGCGTTCCGTAATTTGCGCTGCATTCTCTTTGTTTATATAGTCTCGCTCGCTGCCGCCGGCGGTCCGCGATGCCACCACTGAGACTTCGTTGCCGGTCACGGCTACAAGAGTGAAGCTGCCGTGGTCGGGATTGCCACCGGCAGAACCTGAGTGCTTGTTCGGGTTAAGGTCGAGCGCCTGTTGCAGTGTCGCGTCACTGGCATTGCGAGCTTCGCGTGCATCGGGAGTGTCAAGCTTGGCATGATGGCTCGCTCCGCCATCACCTTCTTTTTTGCCTTCGTTCTCGTGCTTGTGTTCAGTCATGATGACATCATAAATGTATTCTCGATTACTTTCCAATGCAGAAACGACTGAAGATTTCCGTTATCAGTTCTTCGCTCACATCCTCACCGGATGCTTCCGATAAACAATTGATCGCCGTTTTTAAATCAGTCGCCAGACAATCCTGCGGCATGGCAGCGGCGATCGTTGTCTCCACCAACTCAAGAGCGGCGATCGCATCCCAACATAGCTGAGCCTGTCTTTGATTGAGAGACCCGCCCGAATCGCCCGAACAATCTTTTGTCGCGAACTGCTCGATCTTTGATTTCAACTCGTCGATTCCCGCACCAGTTTTCGCGGACACATACGTTCGCTCGAGGCAGTTCAAAGATCCATTCTGCTGTTCGTCAGAAACGTTCGATTCGATCGGCTTTGACAATTCACTATTGATGCGATTGCCAAATTCAGATCGGTCAGCTCCATTTAAAAGATCGGTTTTGTTCGAGACCAGAATAAAAGGCAGTCCGCCGACTTCTTTGAGAACCTCATCGTCTTCCCGACTCCAATCGCTGGAAACGTCGACGACCATGAGCGCCAGATCGCTTTCGGAGATCGCCTTTTGCGTGCGTTCGATGCCGATGCGCTCGACCTTGTCCTCTGTCACGCGTATACCGGCTGTATCTATTAAGATGATTGGAATGCCGTTTATCTCGAACAATTCTTCAATCGAATCGCGAGTCGTGCCCGGGATGTCCGTGACGATAGCACGCTCGAAGGAAAGCAACTGATTTAGCAGGCTGGATTTGCCCGCATTGGGTTTGCCGACGATGGCGAGCTTCAATCCGTCGCGCAGGAAACGACCCGACTTTGCCGTTTTGCCCAACTTCTCAAGCTCAGCCTTACAACGAGCTACAACTTCGCCCAGATCGTCGAGATCAACTTCGCCCACTTCCTCGGGGAAATCGATGCCGGCCACAATGCGAGCCAGGAGTTCGACGAGCCATTCGCGTACAAGCTTCAGGCGTTCACCCAGATGACCTTTTAAGACTGAGATCGCTTGCCGACCCTGCCTCGTCGTTTTCGCCTGGATCAGATCGAGGACCGCCTCAGCCTGCGTCAGGTCCAGGCGACCGGAAAGAAAAGCGCGCTGAGTAAACTCGCCGGGTCTTGCCAGACGAGCACCGCGCCGCAAGCAAAGCTCGAGAATCTCTCTTGTCAGCACCGGGCTGCCGTGGCAATTGATCTCGACCAGGTCCTCGCCTGTGTATGTGCCCGGACCTTTGTATGGGATGACGACCACCTCGTCAATCAGTTCGAGTCGTCCGGGCTCGAAGATATATCCATGTATAGCCTCATGGCTTCTTGTGTTCCAATCAATCGAGGAAAAACGTTCCGCCTTGCTGGAAAAAATCTCGGCGATAATTGCCAGGGCTCTATCGCCTGAGATCCTGATGATGGCGATAGCCCCTGTTCCCGGCGGTGTGGAGATCGCTGCAATTGTGTCGTGGTCGAGCATAGATCAGAATCTACCATATCCGGAAAAAATCTTTCGAGACCCTCTTGAACTCTTGCTATCACGATGCTAGTATCACACACGATTTTTATCTTCCTTGTCTCAAGGAAGTTTTTTATCTCTTGCAGCTTGTAGGAATAAAGCATGAATAAAGCAGAACTAGTAAACGAGATCGCTAAGGTCACAGGTCAAACCAAACTGGATGTACACAACACTGTCGCTGCCCTATTGCACGAACTTACATCTGCAATGGCTAAAGGCGAGCGTGTCACACTCGTCGGCTTCGGTACATTCGAGCGCAGACAAAGACAGGCACGCATGGGCGTCAACCCGCAAAACCCCAACGAGAAGCTGAAGATTGCTGCAGCTCGCGTTCCGGTTTTCCGCGCCGGTCAAGAGCTCAAGAAGATCGTCGACGGAAAGGCCAGAATCCCCAACCTGCCCAAGTCGGTAGAAGGCGGCGGATCCAAGCCGAAGAAAGCAGCCAAAGCCAAACCGGCTAAAGCCAGCAAAGCAAAAGCCAAGCCGGCGAAGAAAAAAGCCAAGCGTCGCTAATCGAGCGAATCGATAAAGGTATAGGCGGGGCGGATTGTAATCCGCTCCGCTTGTCATTTTCGGGCTATTGGCGTTCGTAGCCGATTTTGTAGCGAACCATGCCAATGCTCAGGAGATTGTTCAGCGCATGAGCCAGAATTGGTACCCAAAGGCTGTGTGACCACTCCATGCTGGCACCGAGAAGCATGCCGGCAAGCGCCGCCCAGACCGTGTAAATCAGGTATTTCCGACCATAATGGAACAATCCGAAAATCAGGCTGGCGATAATCAGACCGAATTGTTGTTGCAGCACACCGCGGAAGAACACTTCCTCGCAGAAGCCCGAGGCAGCAGCAATTAAAATGATATCCAGGGGAGTAACCTCGGAGAATATCGGCTGCAGCGTCGTGCGCACAAATTCATCAAAGGATGCCAGGGCTGGAAATTTATTGGATAAACGTTTGGTGGCGATTGTGATCGCCAGACTGAACAGGCTCATGCCCGCGCCGAGTGCAAGACCAATGAGCATCAGTCCCGGGGTGAACGTCTTCAGCAATGCGATCAGATCGAGCTGCGCAATGTAGGTCCAGACTGTAGCGACGAGCAACAGCGCGGCTTCCATTACTAGAACTATATTCAATACATGAGAGCGCTTATATCTCATTTGCATCGGCGAGCACTACATCCGGTTTTAAAAGGTCGCTGTCTTTTAAGCTGACAAGAGCTATCGGGCGCTCTTGCAAGCAAGCTATGTAGAGTGACCCTGAATTTGATTGTGCCAGATTTCCGCCCGAGTTGCCGAGCGGCTTTGTCGAGGAAAGTTGTGCAGTTGCTGATTGAAGCTCGTCTGCGAGCATAATCGCGCTGCTCAGGTTGATGCATTGACCCTGCATCAGTTTCTTCGCCAGCGCCTCATTCACCCCGACCTCATGGATGCCTGTGGCAAGAGCGGGCGATATGAGCGCCGCTGCCAGATGTTCGGCTTGCGCATCATTAATGCGAATCGAATCGGTAATGTCGAATGTGCCGACCTTCTCACGAACGAGCGCAGACAAGCAGCCGCCCACTTCGAGCGCGCTTCCGAGATCGCGGGCTATAGATCGGATATACGTTCCTTTCGAGCAAGCCACACGGATCGATACGTAGGGCGGACGGAACGACAACAACTGCAGCTGGAAAATCTCGACCGGTCGCGCTTCGAGCTCATCAGGCGCCAGTCCTTTCCGCGCCAGCTCGTACATTTTCATGCCGCCCTTTTTTATGGCTGAGTAAATGGGCGGGATCTGGCTTTGCTTGCCGAGGAATTTTATGAGTCGATCCGCGACAGTCTGCTCGTCAATGTGAGATAAATCACCCGAGCGGCTCAGGATGCGCCCCTCGATGTCGTCCGTGTCGGTCGTTTGCCCAATAAGAATCTCCGCCAGGTAAGTTTTCTCGTCTGGAACGTACTGAAGCAACCGGCAGGCTTTTCCCACTCCGACGACCATCACGCCTTCCGCCATTGGATCGAGCGTGCCGCTGTGTCCGATTTGCTTGATGGAGAGGATGCGGCGCAAACGGTTAATGACATCGTGTGACGTCATGCCTTTTTCTTTGTAGATGTTCAGAAAACCGATCAATTCAGGCTCGGCAAATGTTTGAGGAGCAACTATGCTGTCCGCGTGGTGGAAACAAGACACGGCGAAAAACAACGAAATCAATTTGACCATCTAGTCCCGAGCAAAGGGAATCATCGAATAGATTTTGTCAACAAAACTTTCCACTTCCGGCTGGCTTGCGTTGGGTCCGAGTGCCGCAGCCGTGGTTCGCCGGATTTCTGCCGCCGCTTTTAGGGATGCATCGAACGCCTTGCGCTCCGTGGCAGTGCCCCCGATCATCTCGGCAGCAATCGTTCCAATTGGGTTGGCGGGGGTCCGGAGGCGGTTATCGCGCAAGTTCAGAGTGTCTATTGTGCTGCGCGCGCCTCCGGGCGAGGTTACCTCGATGGTGTTTGCCGCAGCCCAGAGATCGCGCGAGATGCCGCTCAGGGCACCGTTCATCATCGTGGAGACATGCTCCAGTGGGAGTTCAGGGTGCGCCTGCGTGATCGCCTGAACTCCGGAGGAAAAGACCTGCTGAATGTC
>JAJPJO010000414.1 GCA_021324135.1 Pseudomonadota bacterium | reverse complement strand
TTAAGCGAAGCTATCGGACGCACCACGGTTGAGGAGGCAACCGTCAACGATAACGGCCGAGTGCACGAGATGATTCAAGGAAGGGCACTGATAACGCCTGACGAACTGATCGGGTTGAAAAACGAAGTGATCATCTTCGCACCCGACACAAACCCACTCAAACTCCCGCTCACCTCACCAACTGCATATGAACAAGCGCTCGCTTATGAGCCACCAAACCGCAAACGCCACGTAGTCAGCGACTTCATCAAGAAGCGCGGGCGCCTGGCTGAACAACCAGACGATGACGCCCCACAGTCAAAGTCGCGCAATAGCTCATCGAGAGATGAGCAGAAGGACAAACGAGACAACCGCACTAACCGCCGATTCGATAATCGAAATACCGGCAAATCAGATTCTGGCAAACGCACGACCGGAAGTGACAGCCACCACTCCGATGGTGCTGCACCCGACTACGACTAGCAAAATCCATAAAGACCTAAAAAAGGAGAAAGAAAATATGCAGTCTGAAACATACGTACTGCTTCACAGAATGGTGTGCGCAGCACAAACACAAAGCGAAATGGAAATTGTTCTCCGGCGGTTTCAAGAAATCATCGAAGCCACCAGCAACAGCACATACGGACAAGACTTATTCGACGGAGCCTGGGCACTAGCATGCAGTGCAGGGCTTTATAGCCGACTGGGAGAGCCGCAACTCGCGGAGCAAGCCTACCAGGAAGCCATCGAGCTGTTCGACACCAATGATATGACATTCAACGCATCTGCAATCAGGCTAGCTCTCGCAAGGTTCCTCGCCCAGCGCGGGCGATACGACGACGCCGAGGACACACTCAGGCAAAGCCTGATAAGCCTAGTCCGAGTGTGGGGTGTAGAAGACCATCGAGTGTTCTCAGCAGAAGAGGAGCTAAGGCACTTTCAACTGACAGGCGAAGTAATCGAGGCTTACCGACACGGCATGTGCCAAGCCTGCGGAATCGGAGATCACGGAGCCGACTTCGGTCAAGAAGGCAGAGACAAGGCGGAACGCTAATGGGACCTGGAATAACACTCGGCATATTCGTGTTCCTGCTCACAGGCGCATTTCTTGGCGACATGGTGCTCCACAAAAGTGACGCCGGAATCTTCCCCGCCCTGGTGGCAGGAATCTGGGCAGCGTGGCCGTTCTTCCATCAATCCCGCGTCCAGCGATACAACTTCTTGCACCCAGTACCGCGAGAATACAAGGTGCCGGTAAAGCAGGCGTTTTCCAAAATAAGAGAAGTCCTCGCGGACATCTCCTACAACTTCGGCGACAAATGGCACATCTCAACCGCCGATACAACCAGCGGAAGAATCACAGCGGACCTGCGATTCACCGATGAGCATGTTCACCACGAGATCGATTCTCGTGGACAACTACACAGCCGGAAAGAGCGGCTTCAGCGATATCTCGGACTAGAGATAACAATCCGCGACACCGGCAGAGACACGACTCTCATTCAAATGGACTTCATGCCAAAGGTAGAAGGAGTCCAATTCTACGCCTGCGATTCAATCGTGACAGGCTTGATTGAATCAATCGAAAGCCGAATCGGACCTGGAGTTCAGGTAGGCGATCCGGCAGACACCAAACTTCCAGCGCCACCATGGTGGCTGCTTTCTTTAAGCGCTTTCGCTCTACTCGCCCTCCTGAGCGAAGTTAACAAGGCGATATTCCAATGAACGACCTGCACAAAGCATTTACGGTCCTCGGGCTCGAACCAGGTGCACCGCTCGAAATGGTCAAACGTCGATACCGAAGACTCGCGCTCGTTTGGCATCCAGATCGGATGACGAATGCTGAGACAAAGCGAGAAGCCGAGGAAGAACTCAAGAAAATCAACAACAGCTTCGACAAACTCAAGAAACACTTCGAGACCGAACACAAATCTGGACCGCGCTGCCGCTGCCAACCAGCGGCGGCCGGCCCGCCGCCAAACTACAACTCGCACGCCGGACCGGACCCCAGGCGCCAGCAAGAGGACGCTGAGCGCAAACGAAATGCCGAGCGAGCGCGGCAAGCGTCTGAAGCCGAAGCCGCTCGCAAACGCAACGAAGAACGACAACGGCAGGCAGCGGCCGACGAAGCAGCACAACAAGCTGCCGAGTCCGCTCATAGAACGCAGCAAAAGCAACAAGCTGCGGACGAGGCAATGAAGGCTGAGGCGTTGCGAAAGGATGAGAACCTGCGATGGAAATGCGCAGTGATTATCGGCGCTACCTTCGTCGCTTTGATCGCATACTGCTGGATCGGATGCGCGGCGAGAGACATCGTGCATGGAATCGGCAAGGGATGGGAGGATCTACAAGAGCAATTCAAGCCCAAAGTAGAATCACCCCGCCACAACGAGCCAATACCCAACCCGTACATTGAGCCCTACAACCAAATTCCCGGTGGGACGGAGAGTCCCTGGAGGTACGCGCAGTGATCTGATCTTCAATCCCAAAAGCCCGGTCCAAATGGCCGGGTTTTCTTTTTGGATTTAGTTTTTGCTTTTAGAGGCTTTGTCGTTGCCATTATGCAGTAAGCGATCTATAGCAGCCGCCAGCTTTAGCTCTGGATGAGGTTGTAGCTACATAGACAAGTTCACGAGTATCGCTATCGAGGACAGGCTGAAGTATTGCCTGTGGCTCGACCGCAGCAGCGAGCAGTACTCGCTGTGCTTTGGCGTATTGGAGGTAAAGTTTGAACTATGCCCAGCCGAAGGACTCGCTTGCATTGGCACGCCGGTGTGATCAATAATGAATATCTATCCGCCTATTCATTATTGGAGATCGCATGGTTGGCAAAATTCCGCCCGGACCAAGAAACGCATTCCTTTCCGGGTTGCTCCCAAAGGATGTATCAAAGCAGATCGACTTCTACTACAAACTCATCGATAAGTATGGCGATTATGTGCGGGTCGATGTCATGCCAGGATTTACCTTCTACCTGATTGTTGATCCTGCTGGCGTCGAACACATTCTGCAGACACATCAACTGAAATATCGTAAACCCAACCGATTCAACAACGCGTTTGGAGTCATTGCCGGCAACGGATTGGTGACCAGCGAAGGAGAGCATTGGCTCAAACAGCGCCGTTTAATGCAACCTAGCTTTCACAGAGAGGCCCTGGTCTCTCTTACAGACATGATGGCCGCAAACATACAATGGTTGCTTAGCGAATGGGATCAGCTACCCGATGGAGCCGAAATTGATATAGCGCATGAGATGATGCGGCTAACGCTGAAGAACGTTGGAATGTCATTATTTGGAATCGACATTTCCGATCAATCGAATAAGATTGCTCCAAACTTGATCAGGGCTTTCCAACACGCACGCTACAAGCTCAATGCACCTTTCTCATTGCCGGAATGGCTTCCGACAAGAGAGAATCGCGAATTCAAAGAAGCGAGAGCTGCGCTGAATGAGGTTGTGCAAGACATCATTGACACACACAGACGGTCAGCCAGCACCCACGATCTCCTAAACTTGCTCATATCAACTCAAGACGCCGATACAGGTGAGCGGATGACTGATGAGCAATTGCGAGATGAGGTAATCACTCTGCTGATTGCCGGCCACGACACCGTGGGCGCAGCTCTGTCTTGGGCATGGATTCTGCTAAGCCAGAATCCAGACAAGAGAGCGATTCTCAACTCTGAGGTTAGACACCTTTCTAGTCGCTATCCTCTCTGGGCTGATATGCAAAACATGCCATACGTCAAACAAGTATTCGACGAAAGCATGCGCATGTATCCTCCTGCGTGGGGCCAGCCTCGCGAAGCCATAGAAAATGACATCGTTGAGGGATTTGAAATTGAAAAAGGGCACATGATCGCACTCTGCCAGTACATCAATCATCGCGATCCACGATGGTGGAGCGAGCCAGAACAGTTCAAACCCGAGCGATTTGCAGATGGCAGCGAAAAGGACCGACCGAAAGTTGCCTACTTTCCATTCGGTGGTGGCAGCCGAATGTGCATCGGTAATCACTTCGCCACGATGGAAGCGATGTTAGCACTTGCCGGTATCAGCCAGCGCTACGATATCGACCTCATATCGAATGAGAGTGTGCAGATGGATCTGACTTTCACGCTCAAGCCCAAAGGAAGGGTCAGCTGCAGACTGAGGCGTGTAGCGTAATGGCTCAGACCCTCAAACCAGAAATCAAGAAAGCTATTCTAACCGCCGCTCGAAAGCGTTTTCGCAAATTCGGAATCAAGCGAACGACCATGAACGAAATCGCCGAAGATGCAGATATCGCCGTAGGAAATCTGTACCGCTATTTTCCAAGCAAAATCGATATCGTTGCAGCGTGTGCAGAGGAATTTGCAGCCAAGCACAGAGAGGCAATAGACCAGATTCAGAGTACTGAACTCGACTGGTTCGATAAGCTTGAAAAGTATGTGCTCATGCGTTTTGCGGCCAGTCAGGAAGTGCGGACAGGTACAAGCTTCGCTGCGGAGATTGCCCGCGCGGTCATCGAAGCGAAACCCGACCGTTTGACTGACGAATCAACACTGTTCATGAATGTTGTCCGTTCCATGCTCCAACACGCACAGAACACGGGACGGTTTGAAGGATTCGATATCAACCTGGAATCCGAGATCTTTGCGTATACGGTGTCTTACTTCTTTCCGATTTCCGGAAACGTCGTGATCGTAGAACCAACTGAAGACCGCCTTAGACAGGTGCTGCAATGGTTTCGTCGCATTTGGACAAGCAAAAAATGATCGAACGTTCGAGTTTCTACTTGACCCGCTTGAGCCTCTGACTTCGCTGTTTCTTCGCCATGCTAGCCGGGAGAATCTCAGCGCTGCGCGCCATTGAAACCTGCGCGGATTCCATTGCTTGTTTCAGCGGATCAAATGCCAGCCGAGAATAAATCTGTGTCGCAGTTGGCGACTTATGCCCGAGCACCTTTCCGATGATTTGCAGTGATTGATTATTCATCGCCATATAGCTGCCGAGTGTTCGACGCAGATCGTGCATGCGCAAGTCTGTGAGCTTCGCCTGCTTGGCGAAGTTTTTCCACGCGGTCTTCGGCTCTACGAGGTGGCCCGTGCGGCCATCACTGGGAAAAACCCACGGATTGTTTTTGTCGCGTTTGTCGTATCGATCTTGCAGCACTTGCAGCGCCAAGCTCGTGAGTGGCAACGTCTGTGACTCTTTATTTTTGGTGATTGGAATATGCCAGAGTGCGAGCTTGAAGTCGATCTGATCCCACCGCATCGACAGCACGTTCGCTTGTCTGGCGCCCGTGAATAAACTCAGGTACACATAATCCCGAAACGGAATGTTTTTCCACTCTCGAAGCTTCGCCAAAAACTCTTCGAATTCGTCGGGACGAATAAAGCGCTCGCGTGACCGCGTTTTGAACTTGGTGACGCCCGTACATGGATTCTCGCCGTTGTAGTAACCATATTTGGCGCCCCAAGAGAAGACGGCCCGCAGATCATCGTAGGCTCGATTTGCGGTGTGGTGTCCTCTGTCTCGCCCGAGTGCGTTTACCTGCTGCTGCACGTCGTTGCGAGTAATCTCGCTGACTGGTGTCGAGAGCCAAACATCAAAGTATCGCCGGAAGTTTTTCTCAGTAGCTTCCCACGACGTGCAGTGATGCTGAGCGTATTCTGCGATATAGCGATCAAACAGCTCGCCCAGGTCAGGGACGCCAGTCGGCTTGGAGACATTCTTAGAATGAACCGGATTTCCCGTAGCAATTTCGCCGAGCATCTTCGCTGCTTCTTTGCGCGCCTGCTCGACAGGCATATCAGGGAAATTGCCCAGTTTCGGCTTGATGGGCTTGCCGCCAACCATCTTATATATGTGAAAGGTTTTGGCGCCTGGGTGAGCGATGAGCACCAGCCCCTTCGTAGCAGTATCGTGATAAACAACCTGCCCTTTGTCGGGATAGGGGAGGTTGGCGATGTCCTGCTTCGTAAACCTGAACTTGTTCTTGGCAATCCTGGGCACTTCATTGACCTCTTAAATTTGGCGGCCCCGATTCGTTACGGGCCGAAAGGTTGGGCCAATTCTATTCCAGTTCTATTCAGCAGAAAAACTGAAAGTTGCCAATGGACATGAATAGAAAAGCCGCTAACCCTCATTATACCGCCTTTCTAGGGAACGGAGCGGAACAAATCGGAGTCTTGACAAAAAGACCGGAAACCCTGATTATGTCGTTGTGGCAATACGTTTACACCGAAGGGGTTAGGAGTTCGAGTCTCTTACCGCCCAAGGCTTTTCAACGATGATCTAGTTTCTGGGCTATGCCGGGGCTATGATGAACAGACAGCAACA
>JAJPJO010000354.1 GCA_021324135.1 Pseudomonadota bacterium | reverse complement strand
CCTCATCGGCAATAGCAACGCCGGACTATAACTTAGAAATCTCGAAAGGCTTGGCAAAACTATGCGGGCAAACTGGCTACGAATGCAGTTATACCTGAAAGCATCAGACGCACCTCATCTGGACTATAAGCAGAGAAGTTGCCATGCGCCGCTTCGTTGCGAATTGCCTGCCACCCAGTGACTAGTTTCTGCTGAACCTTCGCATAAACGCCTGCCTTTGCCAGATCATCATTAAGCTCACTTGCTTTCTTCTGCCTCGTTCCTCCCTTATTGTCCAGCGCGGTCACTGGGATCGCATTTTTATCGCAGAGCTTCCGCAGATGTTCCTCAAGAACGGCTCCCCCAAGCACCGCAGCAGGATCTTTGTATCCGTCAGCCAAAAGGTATTCTGCCATTTCGGTGAAATCAGAAAATACTTCGGCATTGATGAGTTCTCTTACTGATTGAAGATAATCCAATTGAAACTCCTCCCGCACAGTTTGCAGAAGCCTGTGAGCACCCTCCGATTCGCTACGTTTTCCTTCTTCAACAAAAATCTTCTCGAAGGATTTTGTATAGCTGTGATCTTCTCCCAGCACATCGGCTAGACAAGCTAACCCCTGCGCCTTGAACGCAAAATACATTCCCGGATCAACAAAATATTGGTTAAACCCGCGCGATGCGATAACGGCGGACCCCGCGCTAATCACCTTATCCAGTCTTTCTATGATCTTCTCTTTTACTATCATCGGTTTCTCCGTGATTCACACCAAAACCGTCTGAAAATACCACAACGAAACATATGTCCGCCGCCCCAAAAATCCGCGCGAAAACCCGATGATTTCGGCTGAGAAAATGATCGTGACTGGCCGCAACAGAGGCCACACTTGCGCACATTCTCCTTATTGAGAATGCCGAAAAGCGTGAGCCTACGCTCGTTTGAACCCTGTCTGAAAAGTAAATGGTGGAGGCGGCGAGAATCGCACTCGCGTCCAAAGAAGCAGAGAAGCAAACTCCTACAAGCTTAGTTCGGTATTGACTCAGTTACCGATTGCTCGATCCGCTGAGAGAGGCCCGAACGGCCAGCCGGGATCGCGATTGTGTCTTAGCCCGGGCTACTAATCGCTAGTCTCGCCCAGGTGCAACCTCCGTTAACCACCCACTGAAGCGCCGGTAGTCAAGCCCTCCGTGAGTCCTGCACCTATTTAATTAGGCAACAGCACGCAGTGTGCGTGCAGCAGGGAATTTGATGACGTTATTGGCATCTATTGTTTTTGCTTGTTGATTTACGAGGGAACAGCACCCTCGACTTGCAGCTTACGACCCAACAACCCTGTCGAATCTAAACGCCCCCATATATGGTTCTATGGTGTTCAACTCTCTATTCGATTTTCAGGGTGCGAATTGTGTATGCCCGGCGCAACGCACGGATGCCAAACATACATATAGATTATAACAAAGCCTCGAAAGTTCCATCCGTCGGACAATTCAACAAAATCTTCCCATTTCATGCAGCGCCACGAGGCTAGCGCTGCATGACGACTCCGACCCAGTTCCCAAGGATTTCAGCATGCTCGATGTTCATCGGAAAGCGCGTCAGGGAGCCCTTCAGCAAATCCAATTTTTCTTTTAGAATTCCCGCGCCAATCACCTTACCGCCAGGCTTCAGGAGTTTCACATAATCCGGCAAAAGAGCAATGATGTCTTCGCATGTAAGATTCGAAAGAATCATGTCGAACTGCAGATCAGCAATCGTTTCGACCGAGCCAAGACGCAGGTCAATCTGTCCATCCAGGCCATTCACACTTACGTCGTACTGCGCCGTTTCAATTGCCAGGGGATCGGTATCGACGCCAAAAACTTGCGCGGAAGGATTGAGCAACTTGCAAGCGATCGCTAGAATCCCGCTTCCTGTGCCGACATCCACAACAGAGCCCGTTGGGGTATAGGCCTCGAGAGCGCGCAGACAAAACTGCGTCGTCGCGTGCAACCCGGTGCCGAACGCCATCCCGGGTTCGATGAGAATGATCTTGCGACCATCAGCCAGCTCGGAGCTCAACTCATCTTTGCGCCAGAGCGGGCAGATGACGAACTTCGTTCCGACTCGAAACGGCTCGAAGCCTTCCTTCCATTTCGCCAGCCAATCCTCTTTGGCAAGCGCTGAAACCTTCATGGAGCGCAGCGTGTCAGACAATCCATACTCCTCGAGCATGGCGATTACCTTGCGTACGGCATCGCGAGTCAGCCTGGCGCGGTCATATGAGGCGCGGATGAGTACCTGCTCATCTTGCTCGGGCACGACTTCGCAGCCAATAGCGCCGCTCTGGACGAGCACCCAGCAAGCCAGATCTTCCTGCTTCGCCGCAGCGACAAGCTCCAAAAGAGTCCACAACTGATCTTCTGCCATAGAAAAATTGACACTCGGCCTCTAACCATGCGGTTTTGGGACTTTCAGACCGGCAAACCGCAAGCCCATCATGATACCGCGAAATTCGCTTATAGGTGCGGCAGCATTAGCCGCCCGCGCATCTTCTGTGGAAACGCCACGGCGTCATCGGGCAGCACAGCCAGATGAGCGCGATTGTAAAGAATGCCATTGCCGAGTACCGCGTTCGGAACTAAGGGAGCGACAAATGGTCAAAAAATTATCTGTTATCGAGCATGGAGGAGAAGACAATGGCGGAAGGAAACATCATGCCGCGCACCAACGAAGATGGAACGGTCTGTGCATGCGAATCGTGTCAATGCCCGGTTGAGCCGGAGCAAGGCTATTGCTGTGCTGAATGCGG
>JAJPJO010000393.1 GCA_021324135.1 Pseudomonadota bacterium | reverse complement strand
TTCCGATCTTAGTCGCTTTGCTGAAGATCAATTAGTGCCGGCAGGAGGCTGTTTGAGATATCATTGTACGAGCGTGGTGAGCACGCATGTTTCAACATGGAGCGAGAAGTAATGAGCCTCTTCAAAAGTTCGTCCCGACATTGTCCGAGCAAGTTGGCCGTTTATGCCATGGCGGCCACGATTAGCCTGGCTGCCAGCTACGGTGTTTGCACACCTGCTTGCCTGGCGGAATCCTCGTCCGCTCAGGTGTCGGGGAAGAGATTGCAAGACATTAAGGAACTCTACAAAAATTGCGGTGCCGGCGAGCAGATGACGACGAGCCTCAGTGATACCGCCGATGTAATCGAGAAGAGACTGAGCGCTAAATTTGTCGAGGTCTTTTCCAAAGATTCGAGCCTTACCGCCTCGCAGGTGCAAGAGCGCGCCCAGGGCGATTCTTCCAGGATAATGAAGCGTTTTCGCGAACTTCTTTCACAACAATCGAGCGAACTTTCAAACGACGCCGAGAAAATATTCACCGATGTCGTCAGTGATAATTTGCAAGACGATGAAGTCAATTACATTTCGTCCTTCTACAAAACCGATACCGGACAGAAATCATTGAAGCTTCTGCCTAAAAGCAGCGCCGCGGCGACAAAAAACATGAAAGAGGCGATCGAGCCGTACATGCTTAAGTTGAAGGATGAAGCGATTGGCGGTGCGCCCGCCGGCGAATGCGATATTCATCTCAGCGTTGATTTGAAGGATGTGCCCGAGGAGAAAAAGGCAAAAGTGAAGCGCTTGCTTGAGGTGAGCAATTTCAATCAACTGATGGCAGACACGGTCAAGGTTCAGTCCGGTGAGCAGTCGAATATCATCGTTCGTCGCATTCAGAACGATCAAGTTATGTCTCCGGAAGAGAAAGAGAAAAGGATAAATGGTGTGAAAAAATTCTTTGATCTGATCACTACGCGGATTGACTTCGCCAAAGTGTTAGAACCATATATGGTACTAGAGTTCAGCAAGGATTTTACCGCCCAGGACCTGGATCACATGATCGCCTACTATGAAGATCCGCATGCAAAGGCGGTGCAGATAAAATGGTCACGTATCTTGAAAGAAACGATCGACAAAACCAACCAGATTATGGATCCTAAGCTGCAGAAAATGTTGGGTACGGCGATCGAAGAAACGATGAGAGCACCGAAGGCGGATTAGCGCCGCTGCCGAGGCGATAGATCTCGGCTCGCTCCTCGGCTGTCAGCGTATCCTGAAGACAACTGATGCGCTCCAGGGTCTCCTTAAAGGCCAGATTGCGACCCCTGCTGTTGTTGGGAAACCGTCTCCAGCTGCAGAGCTCGGCTTTCTCTTCTGCGCTCAGCTTGCCGCCGCTCAACTCTTTTCTGGCTAATTCCCGCAAACGGGCAGCGGTTGCCTCGCAATACTCCAGTCCGGCAAGAGACTTCCCCAGGGCACTCTTGCTGCCGGGTCTGGGAAATTGCCGGAAACTGAACAGAATGGCTTTCTGGCTCTTGCTCAATGGACCGGCTAAACCCTGGCAGTGCAACAGCTCTTTATAAGCAAGCTTTCTGAGAAGCCCGTCTTTGACATCGGGAAATTGTCGAATGGCGGAAAGCTCGGCTTGCTCTTGCTCGCTTATCGTGCCTGATTCCTCCTTGCGCCTCAGGTCGACGTTCCGTTTCTCGATTTCATCGGGATCGAACGATTTCTCTTTCAGAGAATGTGAAGCTTGTTTTTCTGGCCGGCTAAGAGCGCACGGTCCGCTCAGTCTGAAGGTTGTTAAACCCATGCATGCAATCCTCGAATAGGGTGGATACGGGGTAGGTGCGAGGCGTCTTGCAACTGATGGGATGATAGCTGTCACACGGCTCGCTCTGAAGCTAGAAAAGCGCATATATGCCTGCGTAATTACGCAAGCCGGTGCGCTCAGGCACGAGCCGATATAACGGACTTACAAAGGGATTATTTCAAGCGGACGATCCATGTTTAGAGCGCATCAGCAAGCGCTCTTGGTAAGCCCATCTTCTCCAGATTCCAGAAGGAGACCGAGCGAACGATGTTGTAGCGCGCGCCCTCGCGAGTCAGATTTCTGTTCAGGTCGTTGACGAAGGCTTGCCCCTCGAAATTATTATTGCCGATGAGAAAGAATGTGACGCTCAGCTCGTTCGGGTCGCGCATGAATCGAGTAGCTTCGACGAGCGCTTCTCGAACCGCCATCTCATTGTCAGGTATGCCGTCGGTAATGATCGATATCGACAATGGTTTGACATTGCCTGCCGTCATGTCACGTCTTTTAAAATAGTCGGCAATGGTTACGCGCAGCGGAGCAGTCAGATTTGTTCCGCCGTGCGGTTGGTTCGTGCTAAATATGTTTGGTATCTGATTTAGTGTCACATGCGGAAAGACCGCATACTGATCGGAAAACAATACGACGCTCAATCCTTTAGATGATACATATCTTGTTTCATGGGCCAGTCTCATCGTTTGATCGCGGCACCAATCCCAGCGGCTGGCTGCTGCAGCCGGGCCGAGAAGCATGTTCATGATTGTGCCGGCAGCGCGGCCGACGCCCGAGATCGGGCAATCAGGCGTTCTCATCGAGCCTGACTGATCGATGATCAAAACCAGATCGTGACTGGCAAGCTTTTGAAGCTGCACTTCGGTGAGCGCCGTTTTTTCCACACCAATTTTTAATGGTGCATTTGTATTAGCCGTACTCTTCAGCGCACCACCCGTGTCGCTGGCCGCGCCTGACAGAGGGCGCAGATTCCCGTCTCCGGCCGCGCCTTCCAAACGCGTGCTATTTTCATCAGCGCCGCCGTCGATTATTGATTTGTTGACGCCGAGGGTGAATGGCTGTCTTTGCTTACTTGAAGTTGCTGCTCGTGGCTGGTTTGATGTGTCCAGTGCGGCGGTACCGGCGCTCAAACCGTCTGCATCGGCCGATGCGGTCTCAGATGATTTCGCGGAGCTCTCATCCGATTTGGCCGCTCCGCCGCCGTCGACCTTTAACTTGGGTGCGACGACGAAAGGTGATTCACTCTTGTCGGCCGGCTCGCCGGCAGCGCTATTTTTCACCGGCTCATCGGCGAATATGACGCCTATCGACGATGCCGAAATGATCAGCACCAGGGCGATGATAATTGAAAGTCTTGATGACAGCCTTTTCAGGATTCCTGAGTCTCGCATAGATTGACCAGCCGTTTCTGCGATCAATTTTACTTTAACAGACATACTTCTGGGCGTCTCATTTGCAGGCAAAGCTAGTTACAGCACGGGCAAAAAAATTACCGCTTTGAGCTATGCTGATGCCGGCAGTACGTTGGGCAGGGAAAATCAAGTGTTGAAAAAATCAATCAGCGTCAAAGCTTCAGCGCAGGCGGTTCACGATGCCATCGTCAGCTATCGTACCAGCGAGCCGTCAAAGCGCAAGATTATATCAAGCAGCGATGATCAGGTTGTGATTGAGGAAAAATTCTCCGGGGTTCCCGTCATAGGCGGATCGCGCGTTGTCTACGCCGAGCATGACAGAGCGCCGGGGCGAATCGACTACCAGCTCGTCGAATCCGATAAGGTGAGCAAATTTCAAGGATACTGGCTGATTGAGGAGAAGGACGCGGGCAAGACGAATGTTGAGCTTGCCGTCGAGCTTGACAGTAAGCTGCCGATTCCATTCAAGGAAAATATTTTGCATGCGCAAGCGGACGCGGACATGAAAAAACGTCTCGACTACGTCAAGCGCAAGGCAGAGCGTTCTTGAGCTGCCCCGAGGCTGCACTCGATAAGTCTTCCAGAATCTGCATTGCGGCGTTGCGGCCGTTGATGCCGATGACGCTTCCTCCCGGATGAGTGCAGGCTCCGCAGAGGTAGACGCCCGGCATGGAAGTGCGCGGCGATAAGCGCTTGCTCCACATATACTCCGGCAAGCACTCGCCCTGGAAAATATGACCGCCGGAGAGCCCGAGCCGCGATTCGACGTCGGGCGGACCAAGCACATCCATGGCGATTATGCTGCTGGGCAAATCCGGGCAAAATCTCGCTATCGACTCGATGCAAAGCTTGCCCGCTTCCTCTCTTCTGCTGCTCCAATCACCCTGGGCGAATTCATAGGGAACATATTGAGCGAAGACGCTCATGACGTGCTTACCTTCTGGAGCGACGCTGGCATCATAAGCGGTCTGCAGGTAAATCTCGCTCCAGAGTTTCCCGGGCAATCGTCCATTTTGCACCGCGGCAAAACCGGCTCGCCACTCATCTTTGCTCAGTGGGGTATTTATTGTCGCCAGATGATGGGGTTGGTTCTTACCTGGTCGAGCAGTGAAGTCGGGAAGATCGCTAAGCGCTGCATTTACCTTCAGCGTGCAGCCTTTCATCGGCACGGCATCGACTCGTTTTCTCCATTCCGGATCACAATCAGGACCCAACATGAATGCCGTACTTTTCGGATCGGCATTAGAGACGATTATCGGAGCCGTGATCCGGCCGCCTTCAAGAAGCTCGACGCCGACACCGGGAATAATGCGCAAGACGGGCAACCCGGTGCAAATTGTCACTCCGGTATCACGGGCGATGTCACAAAGGATAAACGACACCATGCCCATGCCGCCTTTTACATAGCCCCAGGCACCCGGGTTACGCTCATCCATGCGACCGCAATAATGATGGAAATAAATCGATGCCGTTCCGGGATCGAAGGGGCTGGCAAAAGTACCGACCACACCCTGACCCATCAGTGCCAATTGCAGTTTCTCACTCTTGAGGTAACGCGAGAGAAATTCGTCCATCGACCAATCGAAAAGAAAAGATATCGCGTCGGCATCGCCTTCAAGACGCTCTTCGATCTGCTCGCGCGTCGGCGCCGGACCGATCCACAAGTCGCGGTCATCGACGGGTCGCAATTTGTCGCAGACGTCTTGCATGAAGTGATGCATCTCACGCCAGCCCGCCAGATCATCTGGCGAAAAACGTTTGATTTCATCGAGGCACTTTTGCTCATCGTCCCATAATTGAATGCTCGATCCATCCTCGAAGGGAACGAACAAACCGCCGTGCGCCGCCATCCATTCAAAACCGTACGAGCGCATATCGAGCTCATTGATGATCCATGGGTGCAATAAACCGGCTACATATGCGCATGGAGAAATCTTGTATCCGGGCCAGGTTTCCTCGAGCGTGCAAGCGCCGCCGACTCGCTCGCGCGATTCCAGCACCAGCACTCGCTTTGAGTGACGGGCCAGATAAGTGGCGCAAACAAGTCCGTTATGACCGGCACCAACTACGATGGCATCCCACTTGATGGTCGTCAGTTCCGCCAGCGAAAGAGATTGTCCTACTACACCAAGCCTGTCGGCTGTGCGAACGCCTGGCGAGGAATTTGATGGAATCATTGCCGCAGTCTCGATTTAGTGATCAGGGTGGGGATAATAGTCAAGACACTGATGGCTGCCAGGCTCTGACCCCTTTATGTGGTTAGAAAGCCTTAGTCTCAATAACTACACACTTAACGTGAAGCAGCCTCTGGAGCAGCCTTGATATTCTACGATTAAAGAAACGCGGGTGATAGCGTGATAAATTAAGACAGCGACTGCCGATTGCAGCGTCTCGTTTCTGGAAAGAGGAGCTCTTGACATGCCTGAAGTTAAAACCGAAAAGTACCTTTTGTATACATTGCAGGTTCTCAAAAATTTGCAAGACGACATGGAAACCCTCAACAATCATGGCGCCGACGCCGATCCCGAGGTGATCGAAGACGTGCTTGATGAGCTGATTACTCGTTGCCTGGTTCCGGCACTCCAACAACTGGGTGTTGAGGATCCGATGGAAGAAATCATGGCCGAGGCCATCGATCCAAGTGATATTTTGGAAGCCGAACTGGAGAGAATTACCGATGACCTCGACGATGAGGATGAGGAATATGAAGACGAGGAAGAAGAAGAGGAAGCATATGCCACATCTTCCCGCTCGCGCAAAAAATAGTTATTCCAAATCAAGGGTTGCTTAATTGCCGCACGCCGCACGACTTCAGTGTGGCGTGCGCTTCTTCATATGGCTGTTCCAGAGCAAATTGTTCCTGCAAAACTGGCGGACTATCTGGCGATAATGACCAGAGCCGTCTTTCAGGCTGGTGTAAGCTGGGCTCAAATCGATGCAGCCTGGGACTCGTATACATCGGCTTTCGAGAATTTTGAACCGGATGTGGTGGCAGCTTTCGATGATGACGATGTCGAGCGCCTCATGTGCCTGCCTGGCATCATGCACAGCAAAAGAAAAATCACAGCCACTATAAAAAATGCCAGGACGATCTTGGAACTCGACAAACAGTATGACGGCTTCCAGAAATATCTGCGCAGCAAATCCAGTTATGCTGAACTGAGCAAGGACATAAAGAAACGATTCGGATTCATGGGCGAGCTTAATGTCTACTACTTTCTCTTTCGCATCCACGAGCCGGTGCCGGATTTCGAAGAATGGATCAAAACGATCGACGGGCATCATCCGCGCATGAAAGAAATGGTCGAGGCGGCAAGGAAAAAACAGCGGTAAGCAATAGAGGACCGCGAATTAAATTGCCTCTTAAATTAAAGGGTCGGATTTTGATATTGGCGAATCGGAAGTGCGGGAATTTTTTTCCGGTTGTTCGCGAAACTGCTGCTTGTACAGATCGGCGTAAAGTCCTCCCTCAGCCATGAGATCGCTATGGCGTCCGGAGGCGACAAGCCGGCCCTGGTGGATGACGAATATCACGTCGGCGGTTAAAACCGTAGATAATCTATGCGCTATAACCAGGCTGGTTCTACCTTTCATCAAGGGCACCAGGGCTGCTTGAATGAGCGCTTCATTTGCCGAATCGAGAGAGCTGGTCGCTTCATCCAGAATCAGTACTTTCGGATCTTTCAAAAGCACTCTGGCAATGGCCAGTCGCTGGCGTTCGCCACCGCTGAGCTTGTGGCCGCGCTCACCGACGATTGTCTCGTATCCGTTGGCGAGCTGCTCGATGACGGTATGTATGTTCGCCGCTTTGGCGGCAGCAATTACTTCTTCTTGAGTTGCATTCGGTCTGGCATATTTCAAATTGTTCAAGATCGTGTCATGGAAGAGATACGTTTCCTGAGTGACTATGCCGATGTGCTGCCGCAGCTCTTTCAAGGGAATGGAGCGGATGTCTATGTCGTCAATTGTAATGCTGCCGGACTGCGGTTCATAAAATCGCGGCAGCAGATAGGTGATTGTCGTCTTGCCGGCGCCCGATGGACCGACAAAGGCGGCAATTTGTCCGGGCTGGACATTGAGTGATATGTTGCTCAGGGTTTCGGCGCGCTCGGGATAAGCGAAAGAAACGTCGTGAAAACCGACCTGACCCTTGATGCCATCAAGCGGCTGATCTGAAACCGACTGAAGATGATCTATTTGCACCGTATCTGATGGCACTGCCTGGAAAGAAGATTCTTCTTTCATATCGAGATAATCAAAGATGCGCTCGAATACGGCCAGAGCGCTGATTAACTGGGCCTGCACGCCGGCCAGGACCGATGCCGGGGCGTATAGTCTTGTCAGCAGGGTGACGAATGAGACGAGCGTTCCCACAGTCACGCCTTTATAAATGCATAACCAGCCGCCGGCCAACCAGATGAAAGCCGGTCCGACAGTAACCATTGCGGCAATGGCCGCCATAAACCATCGCCCGACCATAGCCAGTCGCACTTCAGTGCTCATCAGGTCGGAGCTCAGGTTGTAGAAGCGAACTCGTTCGTAATCTTCTCGTCCGAAGGTTTTTAAAAGCATGATTCCCGAGACTGAGAGAGTCTCTTGCTGAATGGCATTTACCTCATCACGCTTTTTCCTGGTCAGCGATCTGATCGTATACATTTTTCTGCCCAGAGGCCAGAGCGGAAATATCATGCATGGTATTACCAGCAGTGAGACGAGGGCCAGGCGCCAATCCAGCCAAAATATAGTTGCCAGTGTGGTGATCAGAACAAATACGTTGGTCAAAATTGAGACCAGCGTTGTGGTAAGCACGTTGTCCAGGCTGTCCACGTCGTTTGAAACGCGGTTCATAATCTCGCCCGTTTTAGTACTGGTGAAAAATTCGAGCGGCATCTTGTGCATATGGCTCATGAGCAGAGAGCGCAGGTCGCGCATAATCGCTTCTCCGACGTAAGCGTTCAAATAACCCTGACCTATGCCGATCAGAGCCGCCACCAGGGCTGAGGCAACCATGCCCAGCACCAGGAGTGATACCATTTTGAAGTCGGCTGCAGGCAGGGCTTTATCGATGAGCCACATGCTCAAAATTGGCGGCATAAGCCCAAAAACAGAGATTGCCAGGGTGCAGAGCAAAAGCTGCACTTCTTCCTTCCAATACGGCAGAAAAAGTTTGCCGATTCGCTTCCAGTTGATCGGCTTATAGACCTGCGGCTTTTTCGGGTCGAACATGTCCGACCACATGAGATGAACCGGAGGCGCTCCGCTAAACACTTATCCCTCGTCTTCTTTATACTTCTTTGTCTGCAAATCTATGGTCTCGTTAGCTTTTTGCATCCAGTGAGCGGCTTCCTCGCTGTCGAGTGAAACTCCTTTGCCTTGCTCAAACAGGCGAGCCAATCTAATCTGCGCATCGAGCATTCCGCCCTCGGCAGCGCGCTTATACCAATAGGCGGCGCTGGCATCATTTTGTTCCACGCCGCGCCCGAGTGCGTACATCTCGGCCAGGTTGAATTGCGATTCGAGATGACCTTGCTCGGCTGCCTTCATGTACCACTGCGCGGCCTCGAGAGCATCCTGCTGCAATCCTTTGCCCAAAAGGCAAAGTCTGGCCATCGCCAGTTGAGCCTGCAGATGTCCTTGCTCAGCCGCCGTGCAGTAAAAGCGTACAGCTCGTCTCAGATCAAGGGGTGTTGCAAGTCCTTCCTCTAATTTCGATGCCATTGCAAAGCACGCTTCGGGATCTCCGTCTTGCGCGGACTTTTGCAATTCAGCCAACTCATCAGCTTCCCGAAGGGAATTATTTGTTTTGTTGCTTTTTCTCGAGTTTGGCAGCCTTCTTCTCCTTCTTGGTTTTAGTAGGCTTTTTCTTTGTCTCTTTCTTCTGGACTTGTTCTTTACCCATGATTTCCACCTCCGGATTGTACTGGTCGGCTTATCCGGAACTTTGCCGACCCGGAACTAATGTACCCATAATATACCTTAGTGCGACCTCGGTTGCAGACAGAAAATTTGATCTCCTGGGAAAAAAGTATATAGTGTGGCGCCTCTATCTACCAAACTATGGACTGGCCAAACCCTCAGGACTACAACGAAGCAATTCAGAACCCAGCAATTTGTTTTGCCGATAAAGATTTGAAGAGGACTCGGGTCGAGATCAGTGCTCTTGGTTTGCCGCGACCGGCTACCGGCGGCTTTGCAAGCGTATACAAGCTCATCCGAGAAGATAAGGGGAAAAACGCCGGACAGGCTTTTGATGCCTGGGCCGTGCGCTGCTTTCATAATGAGGTGCCCGATCATGCGAAGCGATACCAGTGCATCACCGCGGCGCTGAACGGCTTTCAACCTGCATGGGCGCCCTACACCGAGTACAGCGAGCAAGGAATCAGAGTGCAGGGGAATTGGTACCCGGTCGTAAAAATGGAATGGCTGAGCGGTTTGACGCTCGATCGTTTTCTAGCCAAACATGGCGCCAATCAAGCTAAACTGACGAAAATCTCCGCTCAATTGAAAAGCGTGCTCGACGACATGAAAGCTCATGGTATCGCGCATGGTGACTTGCAGCACGGCAATATTTTGATTTTAAACGACGATCAATTGAGATTGATTGATTATGACGGCATGTTCGTTCCCGAGCTGAGTGGATTGAAGAGCGCTGAGCTTGGGCATCCCAACTATCAGCATCCCTACAGGACCAGGGATCACTTCGGGCCATATCTCGACAATTTCTCCGCCTGGCTGCTTTCGATATCCTTTATGTGCCTGGCTGCCGATCCCGAACTGTTGAAGTGGAGTGAGGATCGCGAGTGTTTACTTTTTGCTCGTGCCGATCTGATCGCACCCTTCGAGTCGCCATTGTTTTCTGAATTGATCAATCATCCACTGAAAGAGATAAGGCAGTCGGTGCAAATCTTGCTTAAGCTTCTCAACTGCCCTCTTGAAGTCATCCCTTCACTCGATGCCGGCTACGATGAGATCTTGAGCTTGCCGGATCTCGACCACTCGGAGCGCATCCGTCTGATCGACGAGATATCGAATACAGATGTGGCGCGGGTTGCCGATCGACCAGCGGCTCTGCTTGCCCTTGAAGGATTCAGACCTAAGAAGCAGAGTGCCCGAGAAAAATTGAGCCGTCTGCTTGCGAAAGCCTCTAATGTCGGCGGAGCGGTCATGTCGTTTATGACCTTGCCCTTGAGCACAGGCGATCTTGCCGCCATGGGTGATGAAGCCTTCGCCTGCGGATCTTATAAGGAGGCGATCGATTGCTACAGCCGTGCTCTTGATTCTATTCAAGGCGGAAATGCGGCAAAGGCCTTTACTCTTGAGCAGCAGCGGAAGTTTGCCGGACCCGAGGAGCTGAAGCTGGCCAATCATCTAAGTTTGCGTCTGGGCACAACCTACCTTTTGAACAACAATCCGGCCGCCGCCGTAGTTTATTTCAAGCCGCTCGCCCAGAAAAAACTTGGCGACGTGGTCGATTCCCGTACCGCTGCAGCCGGGCTGATGATGGCATATTGCCAGCTCGGGCGCATGGATGCCGCCGGTGCCCTGATCGAGCAACCTTCGATCATCAAGGAAATTCTCTGCATCTTGCTTCAATACTCCAATGGACCGCTCACTAATGTGGCGGGTTTGCCGCTGTCACTCAAGTTCCTCGCTCAAAAATTGGAGAATGAAAAAGAGTACGCCAGAGCGGCGTCGGTTTATGAAACGGTGCGCTCGATCGCAATTAGGGACAAAGCCAGCGATCAACTTCAGCAATGCGATTGCGAGGTCATCTTGAATTTGGCAAAGTGTTACTTGTTCGACAAGCGACCGGACCTGGCATCGAGCTTATTCAATACGGTCTTGAAGGCCGCGGAGCAAGCGGTCGGGCAGCCGTTTGACGAATGGATAATCGATCGAGCTCTGGTTGGTTCGGCAGTGGCATTCAAGATGATGAATGCCAATCAAGAAGTAGTGAAGACGATCAAGTCACGTCAACCTCAGCAGATCTACAACAGTTTGAAAAGAGAATTGAGCGGCGAGCTTGCCACTCTGGATGAATTCGCTCAGGTGGTTTGCGAATTGACCATTCAATTGGGCGAGTCCGAAATAATGGGCGGGGTGAGTCTGGCGACCAGGCTGGCTGCCGATAGCTTCAAGCGGGCCGATGACAGCAAGCGGGCCAGCACCATTCTTTCTCTTGTCGAAGCAGGCGACTTCCGCAAGGCGGACGAATTAGCAGATGCGCAATTGATCGACGAATATGGCCTGGGCAGGACACTTGCCACAGGAGCGATCGCGCAAGCACGAAGACTGACGCGTAATGCCAAGTATGCTGAGGCTTTCGAACTGATCGAAAAATACGACTGTCCCGCCGATGTTATTCTAACCATGATGTCCGAACAGCTTACCTACTGCCTCAAGAAAGCCGCCTCGATCAATGGTTGGAATGCCGATGAGTTCGCCAAGGCCTTCAATTTAATCGACGAGCTTGGCCTCCGCGGCATGCTGGGAGATGATCTGTGTAAGGTGATAACCGAAATAATATGCCATTACACTTACGGCTCCGAGCGGTTTATCAATGATGTCAGGCTGCTCGCCGATTTACTCGAGGCCCGCACAGCCGATCACAGTTCAAATAAATCGGTGCTTCAGCTTCGGCAGTTCGTGCTTTATTCCGATGCGCCTGCGCCACCAAATGCGGTGAGCCGTAAAACACCTTCGCAGCCTGATACGTTGGCACATCAGTTTTCCAAAGCCAGTGCCACTAAAGAAATCCGCACCACGATTAGTGACAATCTGGAGGCAGATTGTCTCGGTTTGCTGACGGCGGCTTCCAAGTCGCTCTGGCGCAAACGAGAGTCTGATTTATTTTTTCA
This sequence comes from Pseudomonadota bacterium, assembly GCA_021324135.1. Taxonomy (GTDB): domain Bacteria; phylum Cyanobacteriota; class Vampirovibrionia; order Obscuribacterales; family Obscuribacteraceae; genus JAJPJO01. The sequence goes on along the minus strand of JAJPJO010000393.1, from coordinate 18,122 downwards.
ATTCCTCACCAACATGAAATCTCAAGATCTGCTGACCAGCGAATTTTGCGACGAAGTGGCGTCCGTTCTCGTCAGGCAACTGTGCGGATCCGGTCTCAATCATTGGAGTCAAACGCGCAGCGATTTGCCGGGTGGTTCCGCCAGGAGAGTGATAGCTATCCTTCATGACTTGATGGATACTTTTGCCCTGGTGCCTGGTATTCAAGGACAAAGCATGCGAAAACTGAAACAATGTCTGGATCAGGTGGAAAGAATCAGTTAGTTCGATCAATACATAAAGAACCCATGAGCGAGGAGACCGTCCATGCCGTCATCAACACCGCTGCCAATTGCCAACCGTTTCATCCAGAGTATTGAACCGACTCCACTGGTGGCAGTGCAGTTATCACCAGAAGAGCCCCGGATCTGGTGCAAGCTGGAGTTCTTGAATCCAAGCGGCTCTACAAAGGATCGAATTGCCAGGTACATGCTCGAGAAGGCCTGGCGCCAGGGGCGGATTAAAGCTGGAAGCCGCGTGGTCGAAGCATCGAGCGGATCGACAAGCATTGCTCTGGCGCTAGCCTGTGCTCAGATGGACCTTAAATTCACGGCTGTATTGCCGGAGGGTGTAAGCAGCGAGAGAGTTTGGATTATTCGCGCTTATGGTGGTGACATTGAATTTGTGCCCAAAGCAGCCGGCATTCTCGGAGCGATGAAACGAGCCGAGGAGCTCGAGTGCGAACAGGGCGCCTTCTTCACGCGCCAGTTCGAGAACAAGGATAATCCGGAAAGTCACCGAGTCTCAACGGCGCAGGAAATATTGCACCAGGTCCCCAATGGCATGGTGGATGCACTGGTAAGTGGTGTCGGCACTGGTGGCACCCTAATCGGTTTGCATCAAGGTTTGTCTGAGGAAGGTTGTCCAGTGAAGCCGTTTCTGGCCCTGCCGGTTAAGAGCGAGCACCAATTCGAACTCGAGTGTTGCAGCTTTAGCTCGCGCATTCCCGGGGTTGTCGATGGTCTGTCCAGATTGTATAAGGAGGCTGATCTGCCCGATCTGGTCGAGATCGAGGTAATTGATGAGCTGGCTCTGCAGGCGGCCAAACGTTTGATCAGAAAGGGCTTTCCTGTCGGTCCCAGTTCCGGTCTAAATTATGCCGCCGCCGCTCTTGCCGCCAAGCAATTGCCGCCTGATGCCACGATTGTCACCGTTTTTCCAGACAGGATGGAACGTTATTTTTCAACAGAGCTATTCTCTGAGTATGTCGTCTCATAAGCGGTGCCTGCAGCACCGCATATGAGCAGACACCGGCACTGGTCGTTTACCAGTACACGTAGCGATCGCCGCTGATCATACGGCCCACTCCCGCTCCGATACCGCTGCCGACAGCGGCGTCCCTGGCGGCTCCGTATCGGGAGTGCGAGCCGATCAATCCTACGCCCAGACCGACGAGTCCTCCGATTTCCGAGCCCAAAACGGTGCCGCGGCTCGGATAGACAACCGGACCGTAGTCCATATATGGATTGGCGTAAGGCGCATCGTAATACGGTCCGCCGTATGGATCGACCACTACCTGAGCGTTAGCTTGTGCGAAGCAACCGAGCGATAGAGCACACACTAACGCCATCGCTACATTTCTCACTTTTCTGCTCATAGACTCTCCTTCAGCGGCTCACACTGGCGGGCCGCTTGTTTCCTGAACTATTGTTTCGATAATGACAGGGCAGACGGCGGTTGAGATCTGCGGTTCCCTTATGTAAAGCGGCTTGGAGCCTCGGTTTGCACCACTGGCAAACAGCCGGCTCAAATTAGCATCGAAGGGTGGTTGTCAGGTGTTCGCTCGATGCCGTTTTGCGAGCACAAATGGCAGCGAGTGCGGTAATCTTATGCTGCAGATCGGGCTCATCTGATACCTGAGGCCGGTCTAAATTTCGATTCCTGAAATAAATGAGGGTCCGTTGTGCTTAGCTTTGCAAAACATACAAAGTTGCTAGTCCTGCTTGGATTTATGATGGCATTGCTTCTCAGTCCTGCTCAAGCGGCTTCCTGGGAGGAAAATGTGCAAGCGGGTGAGGCGGCGATTAAAAATCACCACGTACACAAAGCCGAGCAAGCGCTGCTTCTCGCTCTCAAGGAGGCGGAAGCGTTTGGAGACGATGATGTCAGACTGGCGCGAACGCTTGATGATCTGGGCAAAGTTTTCAATCATGAGCGTCGCAACAAGGAGGCTGAGCTTTACTTCAAGCGCTCTCTGGCAATTCGTGAGAAGAAGCAGGGAGCCGACCATCCCGATGTAGCGATGGTGCTGAACGAATTAGGCACGGTTTATAAAGACGAGCACAAATATCAGGAAGCTGAAACTGAATACAAGCGCGCTCTGGACATATACAAGAGGAAGGATGGCAACGGCGAGGAAGATCAGTACATAGCGGTTACTTTCAACAATCTTGGAAGACTTTATCTGGCCGCCAATCGTACCGAGGAAGCCATCCCTCTGCTTGCGCAAGCCATCGCATTTGGTGACAAGTCGCTGGGCGAGGACAACGAGCACGTCGTCGACACTGTCGGCAAACTGGCATCTGTTTACGATAATCAGGGCAAGACGGACAAAGCCAGACCTTTGTTCAGGCGTTACTTGAATCACGTGCGGAAGGCGATGGGATTGCCGAATCACAATGATCCGAAATCGCTCGATGAGATTAAAGAGCTGGCCAAATGCTTGCGCTCGGATAACGACGTGAAAGCGGCAGATCTGTTGGAGAAGGCGATCAAATACGAAACTGATGGAAAACCCTAGACTCTGGAGAATCGCGGTCGCACTCCTTTGCCTGTTTGCCGTTTGCACCACATACGGTGGCGCATCCTGCGAAGAACTGAAAGCGGGCGATCGTACGGTCGCGGTCAAACACGGCAGTCTGAGCACTGTCGATCAGCCCGTCAGCCTGGTTTTGCAAATAACAATCGATCAGTTGAGAGGCGATCAGCCAAGCAGATTTAAGAGCCGTTTCGGCCCGAGGGGTTTTCGTTATCTCATGGATCGGGGAACGATTTACAGCAACGCTCATTACGACCACGCCGATACCGAAACCGGCCCCGGACATGCCACTCTGGTGACCGGTGCCGAGCCTGCCCAGCATGGTATCGTATCTGGTGAATGGTGGAGCAGCCGGCTCAAGAAAGAAGTTTATTCCGTAGAGGATGCGAATTTCCCTGTCTTCCCGCTGCGCAAGGATTCGAAGAAGCAGATCCGCGGTGAAGGCAGAGGTCCGGGTAATTTACTTTCCACGACAATCGGCGATGAGATCTTTCTTGCCTCCGATGAGCGGTCAAAGATTTTTGCGGTTTCCGGCAAGGACCGCTCTGCCATCATACCTGGTGGCAGAACAGGGAAAGCATTCTGGTTCCACGATGGCGGATTTACTACCAGCAGCTATTACTTCAAGGAGATTCCAGGCTGGGTGAAGGCGTGGAATGATAAGAAGCTCGCCGATTCGTATCAGACCAAAACATGGACGCTTTTGCAGGATCCTTCCACCTACATCAGAGCCGGCAGAGATGATATGCCATGGGAGGGCACTCTGCATCATCTCGGGCGGACAATGCCGAAGAGTTTTGCCAATCCTAACCTCGATCAATTCTATGAAGGGCTGGAGCAATCGATTGCCAGTGATGAAATGGTTCTTGCCTTTAGCAAGGAACTGATCGCGCAAGAGAACCTGGGGCGACATGAGTCCGTCGACTATCTATCGCTAAGTTTCGCCTCTACTGATTATGTCGGGCACACCTGGGGGATCAGCAGTCTGGAAGCCGAAGACAACATTTTGAGGGTGGACAAGAATCTGGCCGAGCTGTTTGATTACATCGACAAGAAGATCGGGCTTGAACGGACGCTCATTGTATTGTCAGCCGATCATGGCACGGGCGAAGTGACCGAATATATGCAAACGCTGCGTTTCCCTGCCAAACGAGTCGATCCGTTTGACTTCCTAAAGCACATGAATGATGGGCTCAAGAAGCGCTTGCGGGTTGGCGACAACCTGATACGGATTTTTATTTATCCGTATCTTTACCTGGACGAGGATTTAATCGCCAAAAATAAGTTGTCGCTCGAGACCGTCGAACGGCAGGCGGCGGAGGTTGCGCTCCAATATCCCGGCATCGAGTTTGCTGCCTGCCGCGAAGATATTTTGAACGGGCGATTATCATCGAGTCAACTTCATCACGTTCAAATCATGAATACGTTCCAACCGGAGCGATCGGGACACGTCCACCTGATTGGCGGGCAGTATGTCAATCTCGTGCATTATCCCTGGAATAAGAAAACCGGTTTGCACGGTTCGGTCTGGTCTTATGATACCTTTGTGCCGATCTTCTTCGCCGGTCCGGGAATCAAACCGCAGATGGTGGCACGTCGCGTCGGCCCGCATGATATTGCGCCGACGATTGCTAACTACCTCGGCATAAAGCCGCCCTCAGGTTCGGTCGGTAATCCTCTTGCAGAGGTTGTGCAAACTGAGCATTAGAGCGTGCTCTTGAGCGGCATTGAATTGCGTCGATGACGATTTCAAAGCAGAGCATCGCTCATGATTTTGAAACGACAGCCATCCACAGATCATCCGATTTAGCCAGAGCCGTAACCCGAAAACCTCTCGACCATTCTTCTCTGGTCTTATTGCGGAGATCTATAAAGCTGCGCTTCGTATACCATTTCTGTGCAATACGGGCAGGCTCCTTATCGAGCATGACCAGCCAGCGACCCTCACCATATGTGATGGCTTTAATCGTCTTGCCTTCTTTCCAGGCTTGCCGAGTCATTTCTTGCAGGCAATCTAGATCCGGAGCTGTAAAATAACTTTGCTCGTACAGTTGTGGAAGTTGGCTCGCGACCGCCAACCATTGCGAGCCCTTGCAGGCCATGGATGTAATTCTATAGTCCAGGCGCCAGATTCGTTTGATGGCTTGAAGAAGATCCTCATATCCTTCAGTCATGAGAATTCTTTGCGATGGATAACGGCGATTGTCGCTATAAGCGAAGAGCCAGTGATTGCCGTCTTGATAGACATGCTCGAGCGTCTTGGCGCTCAGGCGATAGTTTTGCAAAAGCGGCGACTGATCAGCTGCTGTCGCTATCAAAGTAAGGTTCGTGGCGTCTGCGTCTTTGCCGAAGAGGATGGCTAATTTCCCCTCGCTTCCAGCCATGCTCTGGAGCTTGTACCCCCGCTCCGCCATGTGTGAGATTCTGGCTATGCCCAGCTCCGTGCTCATGCAAAATGAAAATACTTGAGCGTCAGAAACCGAGGTTTGAGCTGATGATGCTTGAGCATGAGCAGAAAGTGGTTGAACCTGTTCGTCCGGCTGTAGTTCACGACCTACAATTTGCAGGTGGCGCTTGAAAGTTGGTGGGCTGTTGCCTTGATTGCCGTTTGATACCATAAAATTGTCTTTCCGTCGTGCGGCTATCGGCTTAGTGCAGATGAACGCAGCATTTTTGCGATAGGCAGTAGTACAGGACTCCTGACGGTCTCATCGAAGCGGGCATTATAGGACACGTCGAATGATTGTTCGGATTAAAGCAACTTAAGCTGGCGGTTCCGCAGCCGCTAGCGAGGATCCTGCGCAGCTATCTAGATAGTCAAGATATCGTTTCGTCCAGGGCAATGCGGTCCTCGATCAGCTCTTCGCATCTAATGTCGAATTCGTTACGACACGTATTTTAGTCATTTAATCCCCGGCCGTGTTAATCTGATCCTTTAAGATCATGCAAAACGCGCAACGCTATTGATGGAGCAAATATGCAGAAGACCCTTTTGAAAACCCTTGCTTGCATAGCAATCTCGACGATGGCAACCTTGTCCGCGGCCTCTGATAGCCAGGCACGGCCGCTCGAGGGACTGACTTTGAGTGCTGCTCAGGAGGACGACTTCTTCAAGTTCTTCCATCTCAAGGAGAAGAACAAGGAAGAGCGCGACAACCTGAATACCTTTTACTTCGCACCGGAGTCGCGAAACGACATATTGCTCAGCGTTGATGCCGACAAACAAGGCAAGATATTGCAGATGTCGATTGTGGTCGGCCGAGACTTTATTGATAATCCGAAAACGAATATTTTTGCGCGCGATATAGTGAAGAGCTTCATTGATGCGGCGACGCCGCTTAAGGATGTCAGTCAAACCAAAGCGCTCGTCAACGAGATATTTTTCCGAGGAACGCAACTGTCGGCTACAGAAGCGAAGAATGTCAAATACAAAGGCAAGCAAATGCCGGGCGGCACCAAGCTTTATAAGGTAGGTGAGGGCGATTTGAAGGCCGGTGATGTTGCCGTCGTGATGAGTGGCGATGTCCCGCCGGTCGCCGACAAGCCCTCTGATGCATTCGCGACATTTAACGGCTCGCTCGAGCGATGCGAGCAAATCCTGCCCAGTGCCAAGCTGGTCATGATGAATCACAGCTTTTCTACCGGCAAATTCTTGGAAGTGCGCGTCGATGTGAATACGGTGAAGAAGGAACCGAAATTCGAGGTCGTGTTTCCTGGTCAGAGCAAACCGACTTCCATAACCAGTGGAGAAGCGCGGCAGGAGTCGAAGCCAGGTGGTGATGCTCAGCCTAATGCAGAGGCTCCGATCAAGCCTGCTGAATCTGCCGAACCAGGCCAGCCGGGAATCGGGACTTCGGGATCGTCAGAGTCCAGCCAGGGAGTAACTCGAAATCAGGGCGCAGAATCGGTCTCTATCGACAAAGCGGACGAAAATCAAAAAAAGACCACTGATATGCCGCCTGTGGACGAGAGCAAACCAGAGAGCACGAAATAGCAGCGAACTTATAAAGGTTGAGTGTGAGAAGTATAGTCTTCCTTGCAGCGATAATTTTTCTCTTGTCCGGTTGTTCGGCCGATCTCCAGAAGGCCCAGGAAAGGCTGAAAGATTCTGCGGTGAGATCGAATATGTACACCGTTCAAGTCGCTGCCGAGCAGTATGCACTCGATCATAAAGGTACTTATCCAAACGCGATTGACGATGTGTTCAAGTCTTATTTTGCCGGCGGCGATTGTGGACTCGGCCGCGCCATCGGGCGCGCTCCAACCAATCCTTTTACAAACAAAACCGAGTGGCCTTTGCAAGGCAGCATCACAGACATAGAGACGGCACGTAATGCCGAGCCTGTCGAGATGAAGCCTGGCGAGATTCAGTACAACGCTCTAAAGGATGCCACTTCATATGCCATCATAGGCGGTGCCCGAGACGGCAAGGCTCTTCATAATGATGCCGGTAAAATTATAATTCTGACGAACAAGTAAGCGCACTGGAGCGCACCGCCTGATGAGAGTCGTAGCAATCAGTGATACGCATAACCATGAGGTGGAGCTTCCGGAAGGAGATGTGCTGCTGGTTGCCGGAGATCTCACTCAGAGAGGAACGGAAAAACAGGTCGCGGAATTTAACCAGTACCTTGAAGTTCAAGCAAAACGATTTCAGCATAAACCGCTTGTTATTGCCGGTAACCACGACTTTCTTTTCCAACGCGACCGCCCTCTGGCAGAATCGATTTTGACCGCCGGGTTCTACCTTGAGGATGAGTTGTTCGAGCTAGAAGGTATTCGCATCTACGGCAGTCCCTGGACTCCGACATTTTTCAACTGGGCGTTCATGCGCGACCGTGGCAGCCAAATTCGAGAGGTTTGGGATTTAATTCCAGAAGCTCTGGATATTCTAGTCACGCATGGACCACCAATGGGCATTCTTGATTTTTGCGGAGCGCACGTCGGTTGCGAAGAACTGCTGGATGTAGTGAAGAACAAATTGACCAGACCCCCGCGCTTCCACATCTTCGGGCATATCCATGAAGGCCATGGACAGCAGGTTTGCAATGACGTGCAGTATTTGAACGTTTCCATTTGCGACGGGATGTACAGACCAGTGAATCCTGTCACTGTCTTCGATATATAGACCGATCTCCTTGCCAAATCTTTGCCAAAAGTGAGCCATAAGATAGGTTCTGGAACCCTTGCTTTGCGCCTTCCCATCAGTCGAGGCCGGTCCCTGTCCAAAATGGAAAAGAGGCGTATATAGACATTCACCCCCTGCTGCAAAAATTCACTCGCTAATTGTGACCAGGATTAACCAGTCCGAATCTTCACCATTGAAAGAATCTGCCGAGCATCGAAAATCGACGGCCGATCACTCAGAGCATGGCAGGCGCACTGCAGACCATGGCAATCGATCGCAGGCCCATTTTAATGCTCTTGCATTGCTCCACCAGGGCAATACCGATGGAATCTTCAATCAGACGGGTGGTCGAAAATACTCAGCCAGAGAATACTCACCCGAGCGTCCCCGCCACGATCTGCGCGAGGTCTCAGCCACGGGAGTAAAGTCTGATTCGGAGCATACCCAGGACATCACGATCAGGAATATAAAGAAGGGCACATCATCAGTGGTGGCAGCGATTTATCCAAGACCTGGTGAAGATCTGCCTCATCTCCTCATGCGTTTGCATCCCTCCCTGAGCTCCTACGAGTTGCAACACCTGGTCAGGCAGGAGCTGAAGTACAACCATGACTATGGAAACGACCTGAAAGATGGTTCTATTCTCGATTGTAATAAACCTGTCTATCTTACGAGCGTAAAACATGTCGACGCTCTTGGCCGGGTCGATCGAATTGAGAGCCCCACCGGTAGGGTCACTACAATTTCATATGATGTAAACGGCGTTTCCGGCTACAAAATTCAAGAGGCTGATGGACAGACGTACGAAGAGGTGCGAAAGAACGGAGGAAAATGGACTGTTTCTCGCTCCGGCCGGACGGAGGAGATTGCCGGAGTGGACCAGGACGCCTGGGGTGATCTAACGATTACCGAGAAACATGGAAACAGAATTGGACATCTCACCAACGGCGACGATGTCATCACACGCTATAAGCATCATAGACCTGTGGAATCGGTGACTTTTCGCCAGGCAAAGCCGTTAGCGAACTATCAGTATGAGACAGATGGAGATACTGTAAAGGTCTATGCTCGCTATGCCGATGATCCGGATCGCAGAGTTTTACTCGATTTGAAAGACCTCGCCGATCATTTGCAGGGAAACGATCAAATCGAGGGAGGGAAGTCGAAACCCTCATCGCAAGCGAATCCGATCAACTTCCGCCAGGATATATCGCCGGACAGCTATATCGCCCGGTTGATCGTCAATTCCGCCAAACATGTCGCCGAACGAATGCACAGTATCGGTTGGTGTTTCAGTGGAGTGGCTACTGCTCTGGATCGAATCGGCGTGCACTTGCATGGCAAATCGGCTTATATGGCAAAAGATCAACTGTTGTGTGATTCTCGCTTTACCCCTGTTTCAATCAACAATCTGAAGCCAGGGGATATTCTGGTTCACGGTCGCAACGGCAATCATAAGAACGGGCACATAGCAGTTTATCTCGGCAACGGCATGGAGGCCAGCGACCATATACAACATCTGATTGCCGGTAATGGATATGGTGGCACTACGGTGTTTCGCTACACGGGTAAACCGGACAGTTACGCCTGAGGATAAATGCGCCGGCTTTTACACCGTCGGTCTGGGCATCTCAAAGATTGACTCGACTTTGCAGTACGAGATGCCGCCCAGTCTGCCGATGGGCTGCAGGAGCCGCACATCGACAGCGTTGTTCTTCCATATATCATCATGAATGTGGATGCCGACGATTCTGCCTAAGACAAGCACCGAGCCGCCAAGGGGTATGTCTTGATGCAAACGGCACTCCATTGAAATCTTTGCTTCTGATACCAGGGGTGGTTTTACTATCTTGGCTGGGCACGGGGTCAGACCCGCCTTTTCAAATTCGCTGATGTTGGGTGCGTATTCCGCGCTCGACTGATTCATCTTGTCTGCCAGTTCCAGGCTGACGATATTCACCACAAACTCGCCTGTGTCGAGTATGTTTTTGAGTGAGTCTTTGGGAACCAACTCCGACTTTCCCTCAACAGTTTGATGTTCTTTCAATCCGATGCCGATACCGATAATCGGCGGGTCGGCCGAAAAGGCATTGAAGAAAGAAAAGGGGGCAAGATTGAGAACTCCCTTCGAGCTCTGGCTGGAAACCCAGGCGATCGGCCTGGGCACCACTGAGCTGATCAACATCCTGTACAAATCGCGAGTGCTCGCTTGTTCGCATTCTACGAACATATTGTATTCTCCCTTTTATCGCGCACTAAATATGGTGTCAGGCGTGGGCCTTTTTGGCTTTCGATTTCTTGGGTTCGAAGTCTGCCTGGTTCAAGACTTTGCCTTGCCAGTTATTCACTATATAGACGACGGTTCCCCGATTAACCAAACCGTAGAGCTTCATTATATCCTTATTGGAATGACGGACGCATCCGTGACTGACATTCTTGCTAAGTTTTCGCGGCGAGTTGGTTCCATGCAGAGCAATTTGGAACTTATTCAGTGTAATGCGAGCGACGCCAAGAGGATTCTTGTGATCGACATTATATGGCTTTACTTTCTTGCGCTTAGGATCAATATCTTTTGGAGGATTCCAAACCGGATACATCTCTTTCTTGCTTACCAGGTATCTTCCCGGAGGAGAGGGCGTCGAACTCTTCCCTACCGCGTTTGTAACGGTCAAGATTCGCACGACTCTATTGTTTTGAAGCTGCAATACATTCGTTTTATGATCTTTCTTGTCGACGATGACGACTACTGGTGATCCTGAATGATAGCCGTTTACCGGAATGGTTTTTCCAATGACGTAGTGTCCGTGGATGAATGGACTGCGAACCGCAGGCGGTGGCACGTGCGTGGGCACTGCCGGTGGCATCACTAGAGGCTTCACCGGCTGTGGTGCTGGATTGGGCGGTACCACAGGCGGTGGCTTTATCTGGGAATTGGGTGGCTGAGGCTGTGCTGCCGCCGGCGGCGGTGCATTTTGCGGCCTTGTGTTTGGCGCCGCTGTCCCCGGGGTTGGCTGCGCTTTTTGTGGTGCCTGTGGTGCCTGCGGGGCTTTTTGTGGCGCCTGCGGTGCCCGTGGTGCCTGCGGCGCATGCTGCGGTTGGGTTGCCTGTTGTTGTATTCCTGATTGAGCGGCAATCGATCGGTTCGCGTCCTTTGCATTGCTGAGGCTCGCCTGAGTACAGATCGCCAAGAGCAAGCATAGCCGAACGAGCAGTCTCGCCAGAAAGAGCCGCAGCGCACCCTTATGTACTTTACTCATTTATTTGAAAACCTCGTATGGATCAATGGGAGTTCCGCCAAAGACGCTGTGGTTTCCCTTAATGACACTGATTGCAAAATGAAGATGCGGCAGATTGGCAGGAGCGTTTCCAGACGTCCCGACATAGCCCAAGAGCTGATGCTTCTTTACCTTATCTCCTTCCTTCAAGTTAGCGGCATAGCGTGATAAATGAGCGTAGTAGTAAACGTACTTACCGCTTGGATCCAATTCATAGATCGTCAAACCGCCTTTCTGACTGAGAAATAATCTGGCGATGGTGCCTTCTTCCACAGCATAGATTGGCGTATATCGCGGTGCCATTAGATCTACGGCTTCATGCATTCTGGTGCCGCGTTTTTGATAAAAGGAGCCTTTCATTGCGTTGGGATCGGCATCTGCCAACGGCAGAGTCAACTTGCGCTTGCGAAGATCGACAATGATGTTATTGAAGTTTTGCGGAATGAACGTCGCGGCTCCCCCTATGTGCGCCGGCATCTCAATAATCCTAATTGTTCCTGTCTCTGTCGGCACATCGATAACTCTGATACCATCCCCGGGGGCATCGGTTTGCACCGACCTTTCGATCACTACCATCGGTTCCGCTACTGCCAATGTCGGCTGGCGTTGATCCATTGCATAGCAGGGCGGCTGTGATTGATTTACCAGCAGAGTGAGTAAACCGATCGATGCAAACGACGATCGCATGTGATTGAGCTTATTTGCAGGCAGCTTGCCTGACTTACATCGATTCGCCATAGATTACTTCTTCATGACTCAACAAGGCACGACGTAAGTGTTCTTGGTTGGTTCCAAACGGCACATGCGCTTGTCATAACGCGCATACCAGCCCGATCGGTGTCAGGTTTTTTGAGCCACGTATACGGAGGTTGTATAAACCAGGATGACATGACCGTTTTGCTCAAATTTAGAAAATAAGGATTGCAGACCGTCCTTCAGCTGCTCGCGCCTCTCTCCGTGCCGCGGCGCATATGAGGCGGAGAACGCACGAGCCAGTAAGCCTTCCAGATCCATCTCTTGAGCATTTGAAAAGGCATGACGGGCCGCGTTTGTGAACAAGTTGCTTTCCAGTAACGGCTGTCCAACCGCGCCTTTCCACTGATCGATTGAGAAACCTTCGCTCATGCTTTCAAAAAGCGATCCGTATTCTTTCGTGAACTGATCACCTGTGTCTCGTTCGTTCCACATAAGGACCACGAAACCTCCAGGCTTCAAAATACGATGAAATTCTTGCAGAGCTGCAGCTGCATTGAACCAATGAAAAGCTTGAGCAGCCAAGACTGCATCGAGACTGGCAGCATCCAGTCCGGTTGCCTCAGCGGCAGCCTTTTTGTAAATCAAATTGGGCGGCGATTCGATATGAGATTCTGCTGTGGACCGCATGTCATCATTCGGCTCGATGCCGATTACCTGAATGCCGCGGGCAGCGAAGATGCGCGAGGCGATGCCTGTACCACAGCCGACGTCGGCAATAAGCGACAGTCCGCTCAAGCGGCAGTGCTCTAGAACAAAGTCGATGGCCGCCTCGGGATATCCCGGACGCGACTTTTGATAAAGACCGGCTAACCCGGAGAATCTTTCTGTCGGCTGCATTGTGATGAGTCGGCAAGGAACCGTTGCCATATTTTACGCTACTTGTTCGATAAAGGTTTAACAATCAAACGAAAACCTGCTGTCTTTTGCGTTGTGTTGCAGAGATAGCAGGTCTTCATTTGCTTGAGAATGAGTGCTGCTTTTCGGCATTGCTCTAGTGAACAAACGGCGTTGCAGCTCGGCAATAGTTATTGCCCTTCAGGAGCCGACTCTGGCATTGTCGGAGTGGTTTCCTGATTTTGAATGTTTATATTTTTCTCTGAGGTCGTCTCAGTTGTGACCGTCCTTGCCGGACGTTCAACGCGCTCAACGTACCGCGAGCTCATGAATTTTCGTGACATGGCCGTCGATTTCGCTTTGCAGCGTTTCTTGTGAACGACTCTGCGCACCGGCTTGGAAGCGAATCTCCTGCCGCTTGAGCTGGCAGAGCTGGAGCTCTGCTCCACGGTCACCTGCTTTTCAATGGTCTTGACCATGGGTTGTTCTTGCGTAGTTGTTTGTGTCTCAGTCACCGGCATTGTAACCGGGGGTTCCGGCTGGACCACGGCTGGTTGTTCTTCTGTTTTGATGATTGTCGTGGTTTGCTGGAGCTGTGGCTGCGTCTGCAGTAGTTCTCCCGATTGCATGACCGGCTGACCGACTTGCACCGGTGCTTGAATTGTCCGCTCACAGGCAGCACCGGGTGCTTGAATCACTTGCACCGGCGAGTCTACCGAACGGATGATCTGAGTCGGTTCTGTAGTCTGCAGAAGTTGGCTCTGATCAAGCTGGGTCTGGTTTAAAAGCACCGGCGATTCAGTCGTCTGAATGAACTGCGTCGGAGCCTGGGTTTGATTTAAAAGCAAGGGCGGTTCAGTCGTTTGAATAAACTGAGCCGGAGCCTGGGTCTGGTTTAAAAGCACCGGTGATTCATTCGTCTGAATGATTTGGGCCGGAGCTTGTATTTGTGTGCTCATCGGCATCGTGTTCAACGGAATAGTTTGCGTTTGAACCAAAGGTGGTGCTGATGGGTTGGTCGTGTCTATGGTTACTGTCGTCTGGGCCTGCGCCATCGCCGGGCTAACTGTTCCAATTAGCAATACCGCCGACAATCCGAAAAGATATTTTTTCATAACTCATCCTCCTCTTTCCGGACGACAGAGACGGGCGAGCTTTTTAACGGTTCCCTTAGATAACGGTTTCGAGTGCCTCATTTACATCAGGAAAAACCTGGTCACATAATTGAGTCAAAGAAGCTTTCTTGTTGCTATCACTGGTGATACCAAGAGGAATGATTGAAATTTTGTAATTGAAATGGCGCAATCGTTCCCCTAATTCGATCATGGGCTTGATTCCCGATATCGTGTCTTCAAAAACATAGACCTGAATATTGTTTTCTTTCACGCGAAAGAGCGCTGTGTTATCGGGATGTTTGCCCAGCTTATCGAGATTATAGGCTTCCTCGATGACATCGCATTTGCTCTGCCCCGCTACTGAGGCGAGAAGCGCAGCACATGCTTGTGTGACATTTGGCTTAGTGAGATTTTCCGATCGATCGCCTTTGCGATCCGCCAACCAATCCATCATGCCCATGGCCACCAGAGGGAAGTCTGCCATGCCGCATATGGACAACGCCAGCTCTGCCTCCGGAGAGTATCCTTTCAGCGAGGTGTCGCAATCAGATGGTGGATGACTGGGACGAGCGGTGTAAACACCGACCTTGTACACCGCCGATTTTTGCAAGTTTTTCAGCTTAGCGACCGAATCACGATTTATCAAGGCGCGATCGACCGAGGTCATGAGCGACGGCCCGGAGAACTCGCTCTTCAAGCCGTAAGTTTTTTCAAATTCGCTGGAGCCGAGGATAATGTTTTGGAACAGCCTGGTTCCCACACTTCCGTAGGCTGATCTTGTCTCGAGCAGAAATGATTTGAGCTTGACTAAACATTCATCCTTTGTATGTGCATTGATCGATGCGCTTGCAATTTCTTCGCAAAACATCTCAAGTGCTGCAAGAGGAGGATGGATTCCATCAGATATGCTCGCCAGAGTGATCGCCAACTTTTGATAATCCTCTTTTGCGACAGACTGAGATTGTGTGGCTCGAACAATCCAGAGTGCAAATATAATGTTTGTGATGTCCCAGACGTCGTGGACGCCGGAGGCCTCGAAAGTTGCTATGTCCGCTTCATCCGGAAGAGGCGGCTGAAGCCCGTTGGACAAGGTAGGCAGCAACTCTTTGAGAACGGCAATAATTCCCTGCCTGTAAGCGATCGGATCGACAAGCACTCCATCGACATCGAAAAGCAGAATCTTCGTGGAAGTCATAGAGATTACCTGAGTTAAACGGCAATGTCTGAGGCGCTCAATAGATTATCTATCACGCAACTGAGGGGGCTGGAGCCGTTGTGCGGTCCCTGACTCAGCTCAACAGCCATGGCAAGACCCAGGAGCTTTACCTGGGATCCGTAGCGCTCGGCTAAGGTTCCATCCTTTTTGGAGTCAGCAAATAGATTGACTGTAAGAAACGCGCAGCAAAAGAGAGCCGATCGCAAATAATCTTTCCAGTCATGGCGAAGGACGTTGCAAGAGCGGAGATGATCGATCGTGGGTGCGATAAGATATCTTACCTTCGAGTCCAGAAAACTCATGCGCAGCGAACTCAGCTCATAGGAATGCTCAATCGTGATGCGCTCGCCATTGATCTTGCAGGTTAAATCGAATTCGTTTTCCACCTGATCGGCAAAGTACATCCAGCGCGCAAATATATTGTGGAAAAGCGGCTTAGTGAGATCGAGTATGGGATCATGCCTTCCGGCAAAGGCCGGATCGAACATCAACAGTTTGAGCTCTTCGGCACCTGGTTCACCAGCGACGAAAATATTACCGTTGTGCGCGTCACCGTGGCCGATTATCGAAATACCGGACTCAGGCTTGAGCCTCCGGCGCGCCTGTTCTATAACATCGTTCAAACTGCAGTCATAGGCTGCACCATTAACAGTCCATCGCATGTTCGCCAGCTTATCGAAACTCAGTGGACTGCCATCGCTTAAGCGAATCGTCTTGCCTCTGTAGAAAACTCCGACTCTGCCATCCTCTTGCAATCGATGATAGAAGAGCTGATGCACAGGAGCCCTGGCGTGAGTCTCAGCATTTATTTCCTGGCACGTGTTTTTGTAAATTGCCGATACGTTCTTCTCCAAACTTTCTTGAGCCTGCACTATATATGGTGCGGTAGTGCTTATGGCACCGCTCAAGATCTTGTCTTCCTCCGTTTTGACAATGTCAAATAATGTTGGATAGGAAAGGATCTCGTATATGGCAATTTGCTGACCTGGATGCTGCTTGACGCGTTTAGCGGCAATCACCGGATAGCCGCAACCAGCCAGGAGCTCGCTGTTGTAGTACTCCTCAATCTGCTCGTTTTCCTCGACATGAGCTTTGAAAAAAAAGCGGTCGCCGTTTGCATATTTGATGAAGCCGTTTATAGAATTCAAAGATTCCGGCTTGGGCATGAGCTCGAGCGCTTCGATTTTTGGATCCTCGCACTTACGCAAGAATTCGAGGAGGTATTTCTCCGCTTGCGCCTTGTCCTTGAATTGGAGTTTCTGAATATCGACGAGCGGCAATGCTTCAGACACCGACCGTCTCCTTTGCCACATCCTCGAAGCGCACCTCCACACTGCGTTTGTGCGCATCCAGCCCCTCAACATCAGAAATTGTTTGAACGATTGGACAGAGACGTTTCAAGCCACTCTTACTCAGCGATGAATACTGAACCCGTTTCATAAAAGTCCAAACACCGACGGGCGATGTCTGTCTCGCCCAACCGCAAGAAGGCAGAACATGATTTATGCCTGTGGCGTAGTCGCCTGTGGCGACCGGATTGAAATAGCCGAGGAAAACGGACCCCGCATTATTGATCTTCTCGAATGTGGAGGAAGGATCGGCTGTGAGAATTTCGAGATGCTCGGGCGCATATTGATTCGTGAAGGTGACGGCTGCCTCCATAGATGGTGCGATCACTATGGCACTGTAAGTCGCCAGCGCCGTCTCGATATAAGACTGGCGGGAGAGAGATTTGAACTGAGATTCGACCTCGGCTTTGGTCAGCTCTGCCAGCCTCGGCGAGTCGGTGACAAGGACAGCGGCTGAATCCGGTCCATGCTCGGCGCGGGCTAGAATATCGGCAGCACAATATTTCGCTTTCGTGGCAAGGTTGACATCAGCCGATTCAGTGCCGTCCGCCAGAATAATTGCCTCGCTTGGCCCGGCCGGCATGTCGATTGCTACCTTTGACTGGCACAAGAGCTTCGCTGCCGTCACGAAGGGATTGCCCGGGCCGGCAATCAGATCGACAGGCTTGATAGTTTTTGTGCCGTAAGCCATGGCAGCAATCGCTTGCGCGCCGCCAACACGATAAATTTCCTTGAGCCCGCATTCATTAGCGGCGATGAGCACCTCGTAGCCATCGCCTCGCGGCGAGATGCAGGAGACGATGCGAGGGCAACCGGCAGCTTGAGCGGCGACAGCAAGAATCTGTTGAACGGTGGGAAACGGGTTCTTCCCGCCCGGAACATAAAGACCGACTGATTCGATCGCTGTCCACTTCTCACCAACCACGATACCACTTTCCAGTTCGGTTTCCCAGCGAGGAATCTGCTGCTTTTGATGAGCATGAAATTTCTTGGAGAGCTTGATCTGCTCTTTTATGCGCTCGATTATTTCCGGGGCCGTGTTCTTGTAGGCTTCCTCTATATCGGCTTCGTTGACCCGGAGCCTGCTTATATCATAGTTGGGATCATCCCATTCCCTGGTGTAGCGCACCAGGGTTTCATCGCCGCCTTCGCACACGGCCTGAATGATTGCTTGCACCTGCGATTTGATCGCATCAATGTCCTGATGTGCTCTCTTCATCAGGTGCTCGAGATCGGTTTTGGAAATTTTTTGCAAGTCGTGTATTCGAATCATAACGCTCTCCAGATCACTTTCCCAGATACTTTTCCATTCGGTCGAATGCTTCATTAATCTCGTCTTCAGTGCCTCCGAACGACAGCCTGATATGACCATCGCCGGTAGGTCCGAAGGCGCCGCCAGGAATGGTTATAACCCTGGCCTCGTTTAGCAGTCTGAGAGCGAAATCAATGGATGATTCCGTTCCCTTATACGCCGCAAAAACATAATATCCACCAGTCGGTTTCGCATATGCAAAATGAGCTGACAATCGCTCCAAGCGGCGGCACATTAGATCCCGCCTGCTTTGAAGCGCGGATACTAATTCGCTTATGCTTTTGTCACCGGCGCCGTCACTGCCATTGGTGGCACGCAAAGCAGCCAGCGCGGCGAATTGAG
>JAJPJO010000196.1 GCA_021324135.1 Pseudomonadota bacterium | reverse complement strand
GTTTACATTGCTGACGGGGTGCGGTCCGACTGAGACAGCGCGTACCACGACGTTCCCCAATCTGACGCGCTTGCCGTCCAGTCCCGCGCCCTCGGTGACGTGCGTCTCTTGAGTGCCGTTGCGACCGAGCTGGCGCTTGGCTATATCGTAAGGCAAGTTGTTGAATGCCGCACCGGTGTCGGCGAGCATGAGCACTTCATCGCCGGTCTGCAAGCGGGCTTTCACCACAGGCACATTTTGCTGAGCTAGTTGCACTACGCTCGCATCCTTCGGGCGATCGAATTCATCCTTATCGTAAAAGGTGATGCTCGGCTTGGCATAATCGATGCGAACGACTGCTTTGCGCATGACATTTGTGCCGATGATGCCTGCGATTCGCTTGCCGAGCAGTGTTGACTGGCCGCCCAGGTTGGCGATCCGGGCATCGACGTCGTTGAGGATGAGGCTTCCGATCTCAAGACGTTTTAAAACAGTGTCGTTGACATTTATTTGTCCCGACAAGGACATCATGCCTGTCTGACCCTGCTTCAACAAATAATGCTCGGCCGCGACTCTGCGATCGATGATCGTATCGCTTGCGCCCGTGTCAAAAAGAAAGGTCAGCTCTTCTCCATTATTGATCCGGCCTTTGACGAGGATTTCCTTTTGTTGATACTCAAAAGGGATAACGAGCGGCTGCGATAGATGCACCTTATTTGCCGATTGCGGCCGATCGAAGAGCGACTCATCAATGGCGTCCGGCATTGACAAGCTGGCTACGACGATCTCCGATGCCAATTTGCCGTCCATGTATTTGGTCTGGCGGAACGGGTAGATAGTCCCCTCGGTGGGCCGGTACTCGGAATACTCTATGGATATTTCGCGCAAACCGGCATCGCCACTATCGGCGGTATCATATCTCAACCCGATTACTTGATAGTTACGCTTGTCTACATAAATTATTGTCGGTGATTGTTCCTTATGCTTGACCTCAATGGCATAGGCAGGTGTCTGCCGAAACTCGGATTCACCGAGCGATTTGAATGCATAGTCTGGATGTCCGAAGCGCGCCAGCAATGAGGGAGTTCGCTCGTTGTCATCGTTTAGCTGATTCAAGCGCACCGGATTCAGATCCTCTGGAACGCTGCCGGTCGCTTGCCATCCCGCCAAACCGTTGTAAGCCAGAACGCGCTTGGTAGGCTGACCTTGAGAGGCGTTAGCCGAAGGTGCTTCCAGGTCCACGCGCCATTTTTTTCCTTTGCGCACCTTTCTATATGTGTAAGCTGCCGACTCATCTTGCTTAGCTGGAAGCAGCCGCCCGGCAATGGTGAGCGTTTTTTCTAAACGCTTGAGCGAGGTGGCACCACCCATGGCATCAAGAGCTTTATTGACAATGCTCTCTAACTGATCGCCCGACTCCGCGGTACCCGGACTCGTAGTCGTGCCGAGCAGCGGATCGTTTGACGAGCGCAGCGCTCCAGGAATATCTCCGGAAGATTTTCGTTCGCCTTCAGCGGGGTTTGCGCCGCTCGAAGCAGCTCCTCCACCAGTCGCACCCTTGTCGCCGGCATCGCTACCGCCTGTGGTGTCGCCTCCGGAGGCATGACTCGGGTTTGCAGTGCCGCTGTCCTGGTTCGGTTGAACATCGATGCGTTTCGATCGTTTTACTTTCCGTTTCTTTGCCTGTGAGCCCACAGTCTCACCCCGGGCATATGGATTGGAGTTGTCCGGCGCTTCCTCACCAGGATTGTCGCCCTCCATCCCCTCGTTGTCCTGAGCGATGAGCGTTGTTCTGCCTGAACCACCTGTGGTGGCAACGAAGTTGGGGTCGTCGGCGCTGAGCTTCGGCGCAGCCGCATCTGGACTCGGGTCGGAGGCATCGAGGTACGCTTCGGCCGCCCCGGCCAAGTTGGAAAAGTTACTGAACGCCCCCATCTGAAGCGATAAAAAGACAGCAAGGAATTTGTAGTTAAGTCTTTGCATTCCTGTTCGTTCGCCGGGTACTCATCCGTTTAGTTACACCTGAGCATTCATCGCTACTTCCATACATTTGCCCGCCTCAGGCAAGCGCAGCTCAGGCAGTGATTTTACCAGTTCTCGCACTTTGAGTATTTGATCGATGAGATCTTCCACCTGAGCCAGAGGAACTTGATTGGGACCGTCGCTCTTCGCTTCATCCGGGTTCGGATGCACTTCCATGAAAACGCCGTCGCAGCCGGCGGCTACTGCAGCGCGAGTCAGATGAGGAACGAATTGACGTAGTCCGGCCGAGACGGTTCCGCCCCCGCCCGGGAGTTGCACGCTGTGCGTCGCGTCAAATATTACCGGCACGCCGTGGTTTTGCATCATCGGAATCGAGCGCATGTCGACTACGAGATTGTTGTAACCAAATGTGGTGCCGCGCTCGGTCAGGAAAACATTTTTGTTGCCGGAGTCGAAAACCTTCTGCACGGCATTTTTCATATCATCGGGTGCGACGAACTGCCCCTTCTTTATATTGACGCACTTGCCCGTTTTCGCAGCTGCCACGATCAGGTCGGTCTGGCGGCACAGAAAAGCGGGAATCTGGAGAACATCCAGGACTTCGCCGGCTTTCCGGCATTGCTCGACCTCATGAATGTCAGTGAGAACATGCAATCCGAGCTTTGCCTTGATCTCCTTCAGCATGACGAGGCCTTCTTCAAGCCCGGGTCCGCGATAAGAATTGATCGAGGTTCGATTGGCTTTGTCAAAGGATGATTTAAAAACCAGGGAGAACTTGCGGCGGTTGGCTATGTCGCTCAATTGTCGCGCTGTTTTGTAGACAATATCCCAATTCTCCATGACGCACGGACCAGCGATAATAAGAAAAGGATTTTCAACACCTATTTCAATGGAACCGATTTTTACAGTCACTGATACAGACCCTCCGGGCTCAACCTCGCTCATCCCAGCTCAACTCTTTCGAGTCAAACCGTCATTCTATTACCTTAATGAACAACAGCCATGATAACAATTCAAGCTTGGCTTCTGCTGTAAAGCCTACAGATGATGGGATCTTGTTGTTCGTAAAGTTGACTCCGGGCGCCAAACGTTCGCAAATCATCGGTTTGATGGACGATCGGCTCAAGATTGCAGTGCGTGAAAAGGCGGTCGAGGGCGCCGCCAACGAAGCGTTGCAAAAACTCCTTGCTGAGACACTGGGCTTAGCTAAAGGGAATGTAACCTTAGTTCATGGGAAGCAGTCGCGGGCGAAGACCGTTTTGATATCTGGCTTGAACGCCGCCAGACGGCAGCGAGTGTTCGATCAATTGCAGGAGCTTTGCCGCTGACTCAGGGCATGCCACAAGCTTGGAACGGAGGCGGCGCGCCACTGCCGTCAGCGAGCGCCCATGTGTTTGACCAGCTTATAAACTGTGTGTCCGGCTCGCTGACTTATAGGCATAACCAAGCCTTCTTTGATCGCCTCGGTAAGCATCGGTCTGAGAATTTTGATGCGCTTTTGCTTTCTTGGTCCGCCCGCCATCTCGGGAAGCGTCATGCCGAGTGGATTCTTTTCGAGTAGTTTGATGACCAGATTACTTTTTGCCTTGTCGTCGCTTCCTGACTTACCAGCAGAAGCCTTGCTCTGCTTGGCATCGGTCGTGGTTTTGATCGGTCCTCTAGTGGACACTAGTGCAGGAGTTTCTTTTTGTGCGAGTTGGTCTGTTGCTGCAGCGTTTTGTCCTGCTGTTGTAGCGGTTTGGTCTGCCGTTGCAAGTGTTTGTGGATGTGTCTGGATGGGCGCTTCAGCTTGTCCGGGCAAAGCCGCTACAGTCTTGGATTCGAGGGGCTTGGCAGTTTCGTCTTCATCCTCGTCCTCCTCAATCAAATCGCCAAGCTCACGGTCGCTTCCTGACATCGAGAACACCCCTGATCTTAATTATTCACACTTCCTTCAGCATACCGCAGAAGCTCACCACGCCGAAATTTTCAAGAATAGTAACGGTTGGCTGCCCAGCCGTTGGAAAATACATTCTTAAATTGCTATATTCCTGACCGTTCGTTGTCGTACGGGACGACTAATTCGCGACTTTGCCCCCTGTTTTTCTCTGCGGGCACAAGTAAGGAGTTGAAATTTGTGAGCGTTGGTTCGTTTGTCTTTATGCTGCACAGCCATCTTCCCTTTTATCGCAAAGCCGGGATGTGGCCATTTGGAGAAGAAAGTGTCTTCGAGTGCATGGTAGAGACATACATACCCCTTCTCAACATGATCGCGAACTTGCACGAGGAGGGCATCGAAGCCAAACTGACGATAGGCATTACGCCAATTCTCGCCGAGCAGCTCTCTGACGAGCACATGAAAAAAGGATTCGAGAAGTTCGTCGAGGCGCGCATTGAAGCAGCCAAAGAAGATGAGGCTCGCTATAGTCAACGCGGTGAAACGCCCGATCCGGAAAAGCTCCGTCTGGCGCGCTTTTACCTCGATTGGTTCGGCAAACAACTGGATGCATATAAGAACCGTTTTAATCGTGATATCATCGGCGGTTTCAAAAAATATCAAGATCTCAGCGCCATCGAAGTCACAACATCGGCTGCCACTCACTGCTTCTCTCCGCTGATTGGGGAGGACTCATCACTGCAAGCGCAGTTCAAAGCCGCTGTCGATAACTATAAAAAACATTTTGGTCGCGCTCCCAAAGGCTGTTGGTTGCCTGAATGCGCATACAGACCGGCTGAGGAAGATCGTCCCGGCATCGGACACTGGTTGCATGAAGCTGGACTTCAGTACTTCTTCACCGAATCTTTTGTCATCAGCGGCGGTCAGACAGCTGAAGTCCGCCGCGTCTTCGGTCCTTATGGAACTATTGAATACATTCCAGCCCCATCAAGACCGCCGACCGGCTATGACACGTTTGAAGCATTCTGGCTCAAGGATTATCCGGTGGCTGTAATGGGTCGCCACGAGCAAGCCGGCTATCAGGTCTGGTCTGCCGATAATGGCTATCCGGGCGACGGTAATTATCGCGAGTTTCACAAGAAAGACGATAATTCAGGATTGCATTTCTGGAAGCTCACATCCAAGACAACGGATCTGGGCGATAAAGAGCTCTACAACCCGGAAGCAGCCTTGTTCAGGATTAATGAAAACAGCGATCACTACGTTGGTTTGATTCAACAATCGCTGACCGATCGTCTGAAAGAAACCGGCACGCTCGGACTGGTTATGGTGAGCTTCGACACCGAACTCTTTGGACACTGGTGGTTCGAAGGCATGGTCTTCATCGAGCAGGTGATCAGGAAGCTCAAGAAGTACTCGGCAGTCAGCATGAAAACAGCATCTGAGTATCTGTCGGAGAATCCACCCAAGCATGCCATGGAATTGCCGCAATCCTCCTGGGGTTCCGGCGGACACTGGCAAGTGTGGTTGAACAACAGCACAGAGTGGATGTGGCCGATCATTTATGATGCTGAGAAGTCGATGCGTGAGCTTGTTGATAAGCATCTGTCGGCAGAGCACAGAGATGGGCTCCGCGAGCGGGCTTTGAAGCAACTCGGTCGCGAGTTGTTCTTGCTCGAGTCGAGCGACTGGCCGTTCCTTGTCACCACAGCCCAAGCTCGCCAGTACGCAGTCGATCGCTTCAAGGGACATGAAGAGCGCTTCAACACGATCAAAGGCATGCTCAATTCTGGCAAGATCGACGAAGGAAAACTGGCTGAGATCGAGTCGATCGACAACTGCTTCCCTGAATTGTCTCTCGATAACTTCAAGCTGACAGGCGCTTCAAATAGTATCGCAGCTAGTACCACTTCCAGGAAATAGTGCTAGATGCATTGGGTGCTAAACGCATCCAGCAGAACCCGCCGGCAGCAATACTACAGATGGGCTTTGTTCGGGCCAAGCGTCTAAATCGTCGCTGGGATTAGAGGCAAAGTGCCATTAATATTTCCAAGATTTTCAATTTGGCCGCCACCGCCATCAGCTCCGGTTGTGAAGGTCGGGAGATATTCTTTGATATCCCCGCCTGGAGTGAGCAGGAATTGCGGTTGCGGGTTCAGCCAATTGTTTGACTTGGTGCGGTCCGGCAGGGAAAACGTGTCGGCGGAAGCCTTCCCTGCATCAGAGAGTCCATCGTAACTACCATGAGAATGGATGTCGAACGTCTGCTTTGCACCATGATCCTTCGCCCATTGCTCCTCGTCTTGCGGTCTGGAATTGTCCTCTGTTCCTGCGATGGAGGGCGTGTATGACCAGCTGCCGTCTGCCAATTGATAGAGTTTTCCTGCAAATTCGACCTTCGAACCTTGTGAGGGACCCAAAACGTCCTGCGCCCAAGCCTTCAATGCATCCGAAGCGGACGGGTAAGTTTTTCCGGCATTACCAATTATCTGATCGCCTGTCTTGTATGAATCATCGCTCTTAAAGCCGGATCCACCGCCGCCGCCACCGCCCGCGCCTG
>JAJPJO010000189.1 GCA_021324135.1 Pseudomonadota bacterium | reverse complement strand
CTCTGAGCCCCTCTGAAGCCTCGCCAAAATAGTCTACCTGGCACCAAAACAACGGCACGTCAGAGGCACTATATACGATGCCAATCCCGAATACACCATTTATGCACGCAACCGTGCACAAGATGCATATTGACGAGCCACCCTATGCATTTCTGCCAATGATAGTAGAATTACACTAGCGGCACGACGGTGCAATTATGTCCAATCCGCTTGGCTCAAACGATTCAACCGATCAACCGGACCCAAAGAAGCCCGAGCAGTCGAGTACTGAGAGCAAAGGCGAAGAGCCGCTCAATATCTCTGATTTGATGTCGATTAATCGCCCCCCTTACTCGCAAACGAACGCAAATAAAGACGACACAAGCAATTTCAAGGCAGCTGACGGAACCAAGTTCGACGGACAGCGAATGAATGACATAAGCAAGCTGCTCAACGACGGGCTGATCACACGCGACCCGTCGACACGCAACAACCAGCAAGCAAAGGATTTCACCACCAAGCTTGATGCAAATGCCAACATGGGTCTGACCTTTCCCATGGGCATGCGCCAATTCTTCACGCCCAGGGGTGTTGACGTGAAGTCAATCGAGGAGCAAAAGGAGCTCGAAGATAAGAAGAATCGTTTTGTTAAGGATACGCCGCTTAAAGATGAATCCATACTAAGCGAAGCTGAGCATAAAAACCTGATAGCCACACGGGAGGCGCTTTTGCAGGCACGGACCGTGGATGATATTGTTTCAAATAGTCTTCATCTAACCCGTTTATACTTGCACTTGCAGTATATTGAAGAAGCGCGCAAAGCGTTGGGACTGGCGCTTTCTGCCGACCCTAAGAGCGTTTTGGCTAATCAGTTGTTTCAGGAGCTCGAGCGAGTGCACCCCCAGGACATCGCGTTTTCACCAATTACCACTCAACCAATCCAGCTATCGAAAGCCGCTCTGGCTCGCCGGATAATAGATCTGGCTCGAGGAAGAATTATCGTTGTCGGCGATCTGCTGATCGATGAGCTGCTTGAGGGCAAGCCCACCCGCATATCGCGAGAGGCTCCCGTACTGATTCTCGAGCATGCCGAAACGGTTCTCATCCCGGGCGGTGCCGCAAACACGGCGCATAATATAACCGCACTTGGTGGCGCATGCCACGCTATAGGCGTATGCGGCAATGATGAATACGCCACCAAACTGGAGAAGCTGCTGGAATCGCATCGCATCAGTCACGATCTCGTCCGCGATCCCGATCGCCCGACGACGGTTAAAAGCCGCATCCTGAGCAAGTCTCACTCACTGATGCAACAATTGCTTCGCATCGATCGAATTTCACACGACAAAGTCAGCGAAAGTATTGCTCGCCAGGTTGCCGGCAGGCTGGCGGGTGTGGCGGGTTCCTACCAGGCGATTATTCTGTCCGATTACAAAGCGGGCGTCATCGTCGACACGGTGGTAGAGGCTTGCAGAGATATTGCTCAAGACAAAAAAA
The DNA here is from genome assembly GCA_021324135.1 of Pseudomonadota bacterium. Classification (GTDB taxonomy): domain Bacteria; phylum Cyanobacteriota; class Vampirovibrionia; order Obscuribacterales; family Obscuribacteraceae; genus JAJPJO01. The sequence goes on along the minus strand of JAJPJO010000189.1, from coordinate 9,030 downwards.
TAATGCTGATCGTCGATGCGCAAAACGATTTCGAAAGATTCGCCGGAGCAACGGTTATCACACCCAATCAGCCTGATGCCGAGGGTGCGGTGGGATACAAGATCGATTCGGCACAAGCGCTCGAGAAAGCCGGCTCTGATTTGCTCAGCAAGAGCAAAGCCGAAGCCGTTCTGTTAACACGCGGAGGAGAAGGCATGGCGCTCTTCCGCCGCCATCACAGCATGGTCGAGTTGCCGCCTTTCAATAAACATGAAGTTTTCGATGTCACCGGAGCTGGTGACACTGTCGTCGCTACCATGGCTCTGGCCCTGGTCACGGGCGCTTCGTTCGTCGAAGCCATGGCGCTTGGAAATCTTGCCGCCGGAATTGTTGTGAAGAAATCTGGCACTGCCGTCACCAGTCAAAAAGAAATGCTCGATACTTTAGAATCAATAGATTTGCCAGCGAGTTAGGCATTACTGACCGAAATTTTTATGCAAACGAAACGTCAGGCGTGATGCTGTTCTTGCGAGAATTGTGTTGATCCGCCATTGCCTTCCAAACAACATCATGTTTGCCGAAATCTTTATCCGGCTGGATAGCGGCCATAAAGTTGTCAGCCATTTCGCGAGGCACTGAAGAGTTGTAGAGCGCCGCTGTGAAATACTGAGCCACGTTCGCCGCTGCCTGGGTGACTCTTTGTTCGTTAGCAGCAAAGAAGTCGGTCACGTCTTTCTCGCTCAGCGGTCTGTCGCCGACTTTGAATAGATTGTTGACCACGTGATCACCCAGCTTGAGGCCTTCAAAAGGGCTTAGGTTTTTCGAACTGTCCATTGGGGTAACCATCCTGCTTCTCCTTGATTAATAACGGGTCCGCCGCACTGTAAATAGGTCTATCTGAAACGGCTGAATATTGGACAAGCCCTCTACGTAGATCCCGCATAGGCGGAAGCTTTTACGAATAGAGTGGGAAAACCACAATCGAAATGTTTATACATTAGTAGTACCTTGTACACATGGTGATTGGCAGCCTTTGCTGCAAAGGGCATTGGAATGGACGTAATTTCTCCACATCTATCAACTCCTGATTTGATGAGGATCGCCGCGGAATCTAAGAGCGGTTCGGTTAAGCTAAGCGACATCGAGCAACAGCTGCTGCTCGAGATGTTGAAAGAACGCGGTCGCGAAGAGCTGGACTTCGGACAAGAGCTCGTGGTGGACTCAGTCAAGATTGTCAGGCGCGTGACAGGCAACGTTTCCATATTCTTTGGAAAGTTATAACTTCGCATTGTCCGTGGCTCTTCTCCACTCGAGTTCTGTATGATCGAGTGGTGATGCGAACAGGGATGCGAAATGAGACGAATAAATCCATTTGATGCGGCTGTTGCCGTAGTTGCGCTTCTAGCGGTACTCGGTTTCGTTTGCGCCAAGAAAGGCCACGCCGGCGTCGACAAGGTCATCGAGTCGAGTAATCGAGTCGATATCGATGTATACATCATCGGCTTGAAAACAATGGACACAGATATATTCAAGCCAGGCGAGCCTTCCGCCATTACGATACGAAACCGCCCCGTCGAGCCGCCGATGACCATCGCCAAAGCGGATCACTGGCAGCACAAGGCTTCATTTCTCAGCGCCGACGGCAAATCCGCGGTGGCTTTTCCTGACCCCGCCGTTCCCATGGCTTACGATTTCGTCGTCACTGTCGAGGATGATGCCGAGAAAACCGCAGACGGTTTTGTGGTGCGCGGCAACAAAATCAAGATTGGCAACCAGGTGGAGCTCGAGGGCTTCAAATATCGCGTCCAGGGCGTTGTGGTGAACGTCAGACCGAAGAAGTAGAGCTAATGTCGAGCGACGCACGAACAAACGGATCGAGCAGCCCTATATATAGGATTGCCAAAAAAGTCTCCCTGGAAAGTTCGAACTCCCGGTGGCGAGACATTTTAGAGCATTCTCTTCTGCTCAAGCCGTTCCTGGCAATCGCAAATCTGCTTGCCGGAGCCAAAAGCACCCCCTTGCCGCGCATCGGCACGCTTCTGCAGCGCCTCAGTTTTGGGCTCTCTCTTCTGCTCTTCGTTCTCGTCGGCATGCACAACTTCGTTGAAGACAAGTACAAGCTGGCAATTGTCGTTCTGGTCTCGCTTGCGCTCTTCATTCTCGGCAGGTTGATGCAGGGTGAGGAGCGCCGAGCGATGGATGCATACGATGGGGTAGTGCTCGCCTATTTCGCTGCAAACATTGTCGCTGCATTCGCATCGCACTATTTCGCGCCGAGCCTCAAGGGTTTATCAAAGGTCGCGGTCTTCATTGCCAGCTATTTTCTTTTCACGGCAAACCTGAACGGATCGATGAAGCGCAAACTGTTTATCTCAACAGTTGCCATAGCCACGGGGACGGCACTCTCACTTTATGGGCTCTACCAATACAAAATTGGCGTGGCGCCTCTGGCGACCTGGGAGGATCCGACCATCGAGTCGAGCGGAACGCGCATCTTCGCCACGCTGGACAATCCCAACTTGCTGGCAGGCTTCCTGGTGCCGCTCGTGCCATTGTCACTGGGAATATCGCTGGGTTGGCTGGAGCGGAGGAGCTATCTTGTCTTTGCGGCGTTTCTGGCGGTTTCTGCATTGATTGGCGTCGCCACGCTCCTGACCGGTAGCCGTGGCGGCATGCTCGGGCTTATCGCCGGGGTCGGCGCAATCCTATATATAGGAACGGCCCGCCTCTGGAAAAAATGGCCCGGCAAACGTGCTTTCATACTGGGCGGCATCGCCATCCTGTTAGGCGGCGCTGTCGTCGCTGCCACCACCGTTCCATTCGTCAGCCAGCGATTCGAGTCAATCTTCGCAGGACGCGAGCACAGCTCCAACGCGTACAGGATGAACGTTTACGCCTCGTCCTTCAAAATGTTCAAGGACAGCTGGTGGATTGGTTGCGGTCCAGGCAATGAGACCTTCCGCCTGGCGTACGGCTTATATATGGTAAGTTCTTATGATGCCCTGGGGACCTACTGCGTTCCCCTTGAGGTGGCTGTGGAGACCGGCGTGCCTGGACTGGCGGCTTTTGCGCTCCTGATCTTGTGCGCCCTCAGCAGGGGTCATCTAAAATTTTGGAAAAACGGTGAGGCTGGGCAGCCTGAGATCAATCCTCTCAGTCGCTGGATGGCTGGAGCCGCTGCCGCGGCGGTAATCGCAATGATGATTCACGGGCTTGGCGACACTGTGTTTTATCGCCCGCAAGTGCATTTTCTTTTCTGGTTAATCGTGGCAATTCTTATTTCCGAGGACACCCCAAAGCCAGGCGTGGCGAGAGATAATAGCATTAGTCCGAGCTAACATTAACGCCATTTCATTAACTGCGCTTAAGCTTAAATTCGTCCGGAAACTTTCGCTCCCGCACAACAAATAGCCCCAGACCCTTTATCTCACTATGTTTCAAACATTACCACCCATTCCAGCATTAAACGGCGCTAACCTTGACAGGTACACCACATTAAAGGATAATAATTAACATCTGTTTAAATACGACCCGCAAAGTCGCAACGTACTAAAATCACTTTTCTCAAAGACTTTCTCGAACTCAAGGCTGAGCAACCAAGACGGAGGACGCAGCCACATGAAACTAAAAAGACGGAAGGGGGCTACATTAGGACTGGTGGCAGTATGCGTACTCGTCATCATCGTTCTAGGAGTAGGCTTCTTCATCCTTTCCCAAATTCTGGGTGGCGGCCGTGAAGTAGCTAACGCCACCGACGCTGGTGTTCTGACAGTAGCAAGAAGATGCCTGTCACCAACACTCATCAATGTAACGCTGACAGGTGACAGCGGTACGAACCCAGTCAATGACTTCATTGGCTTCGATCCAAATAATCCATCGCTTACTGCAACCACCGGCAAAATCGACATGCTCGGCATCAACCGCGTTATCGCGCAAGCCGTCCTCGTCGCATTGAACGCTCAAGAAATCAACACGTCGGCAGCATCTGGTCACGCAGCCAACGTAACTACAGCAGCCAAAGCAGTCGCGACTCAATTGCGTAACCTAATTCAAGGTGCTGGAAGCCCGCTACCTGGCGAATTCAACACAGTCGCTCAATCGAACAACACCAAAATGTTCCAGGGCAACAAAGTTCAGCTCGCCGGCGCTGGTCTGCAATCCACCTTCATGAGAGGCGGATTCTCAAGCAACGTATATCTGAACGCACCTCTTCTCGCCGCTCTCCCGGTCACCCCTCCAAGCAATTTGACTAACCAAAACGCCCAGGCGTTGAAGCACAACAACACCGACCAGTACATGGCCGGTTATGTAAACTTCACCGTTCCTGCAGGCGGTGGCACCAACGTTAATATAGGTGCTATTCCTCTGTTCCCGAACCAGAAACCGCACTTGTGCGATATCGGTGAGTTCAACGGCGCAGTATCAGCTGCGGCGGGCAACGGCAATGCTCCGTTCGCTGGCGGTACATACCTGCCTCCAAACGCGTTCCGTGCCGATACACAAACTCTCGAGCAGCACTCGAACGGCTTCGGCGGAGCAGTAGCATGCGCTTTGGTCGGCGCCCTCGATCGTGACTTCGTCGCCAGCATCCCCAGAGGATATGTGCGTATTAAGAACGGCGAAGATGCCAACCTGACCAACCCTCCTCTTGCAAACCCTGTCGTAGATGGCACAAACGACGTATTCAACAACGAACTATGGCCGCCAAATGGTGGTGGTGTTAACGTAAGCGACAACGGTGTCTATGCGCTTAACTCCAACCCGGCTGGTCAAGCCTACATGCAATCGTGGGCCGACTTCAACAACGGCGTAACCACAACCCAACCGACCCTTCCCAGCGCCGGCGGCGGAGCAGGTGTGTATGTTATTACACCTACCGGCTACAGACCGCTTACTGATGCTGATGTGAAAAACATCCACAGCGTCAACGTTGATTGCAACGCGATGGACATGTGGGATCGCCCTGGATGCATGGCCAACAGCCCAGCTGGTGGACCAGGCAGCGTTCAATACGCAATTGCCCAGCAAACCGGCGCAGCCAGCGTCACTGGTCCTGCACCAGCCTCCGGCTACACCGCTGTTGAATATCAGAAGGTCGAGTTGCTCTCCCACCGCTATGGTGGTGGCAAGTGCTCCTCGGTCGTCCCGGTCGCCCCGTCCGGAATGAAGAAATTCGATGTTGGACCAGCTAGCAGCGGTTGCTATGCAACCCCAGCAGTTCCTGCCAACTTCGGAGTCTCCGGCTCACCGCTCGACTACATCAATCAGATCAGCGTCGGCGGAACAGTGGCCTGTGCAAATGATGTTCTCAACAAGATCTGGAAGAGAATGCAGCAAGTCGATCCAAGTCTCTCGCTCGCTCAAGTGCAAGGCGCACTCGGCAGCCAGACCCTGGATCTGGGAGAGACACTTTATCTCTACTCACCTGGTCCTGGCTCCGTCCAGATGATCAGCGGCAGCCCAGCATTCTATTTCAGCTCCAGCTTGGCTAACGACGGTACATCGTCCTCGGCGATATTCAACTGCGAACACCAGTACAATATCTCCCGCACGATCGTCGATGCCACCAAGGGTAACGGCGGACCGGCTTGCCCCAGAGGCGACGCCAACTTCCACCAAGCCCCGTACGTTGATGGACCCGGCTACCTGCCAGGTATTGACCGAGCCATCTTCACACCAGCTTCTGGTTGGAGAAACCTGCTGGGCGACATCGAATTCCAAAACGAAGCCGCCGGCGCAGGCACATTCTGCAAACCTAACTAAGCTTCTCGCAGAAACTGACCGAGATCAACAAAGAGCCCGCTCCCAAAGAGCGGGCTCTCTGTTATTATTTCGCGTAAAGTGGCTACGGCTGTGGTAAAAATGCTGTAGGGGATAGTGTTTGCAAACCAATTTTCGAGAGTTTCTCCGGAGGGGCGATGAAGTGTTCGAATCATAAGTTTCTGAATGGCAAGACGGTTGCGACATTCGCAGCCACGCTCGCGCTTTCGGCAGCTTTGGGTCTGTCGTTTGCACCGATGAGTTCGGCGCAAAATCGTCAGGTACAACCTCAAACAAACAGAGGGCAACAACCCGCAGCACCCGCCAATCGCCGTACTCAGCAACCCGCCGAGTACCAGGCAAGTGATCTGGACAGAGAAATTCAGTTGCCTAACGTGCCAAGCTACACCGGCAAACAAAAATATGTATCCGGGCTTATATATCCAAACGCGAAACAAGGCCCGGGCTATTACATGATCTACAACACCGAGCACACCGAATCGCAAGTTAAGGAATGGTGGCAAAACGCACTTTCAATGGATCCATGGAAAGTCAATTTCACGGATGCCACCACGGTCAAAGCGAGAGCCAAAGATGGCAGCACGTGCAACATCGTAGTCATGGGCGTGCAGGGTGTGAATAAAGACACGGCAAAAGGCATGAGAGGCAGCTATTCGCTCTTCTGCCACATCGTCCAGAAGTAGTCGGAAATTTAGACGCAAGCTCCTCATGCCCAATCTTCCACTGCGCCCTCGTTTCTACGATGGTTCCCGGAAATCATACGATGGCAGTGTAGTTAAGCGTGGGTCGTGAACGGCTCGCCCGAACGTGAAGTTGTAGATCACCTCGAAGCCCTCCTCAAGCGCCAGATAATTGTTGATAGCGTCGTCGACGAAGCAACCAATGCCGGTGGCATCGTGACCGAGCGCGCAGGCAGCAAGATAGAGAAGCTGCCCGATATATCCCGCCTCATAATGCACCAGCCGATAACAGCGATCGCCGAACAGCTTATAGCTCGAATCAAAATCGGCAATCATCGAAACTGAAAACGCGCCATCCTTAGCGATGTCTTGAAAGCAGCTTGTCGACATCGCCACCTCACGCTGATCTGATTCATAGAGTGAAACAAGCTCGTTGGCAGAACGGTCGAGATAGTACAGTCCGCCTGCCAGACCCTGGACTCTGTGAACGTAAAGATAGAGATGGATGAAATGTAGAGGCGATGCTGCCCGCCAAGTTCCTTCGCGGAACTGATCGAGACCCTGGAAATCAGCCAGGAAACCGGTGCTGGCACTTCGTAAAATCAAGCCAAGATCCGACAAAGTCATACCGGTCTCACCATCCATATCGACGGCGGAACGCCTCTTGCGGATCGTAGTATGAACCGATTTGTGAACGCAGTTCTGGCCGCCTGATTTGATCTCCCCAGGAAGTGGGATTCGAGCCAGAGCAGTTTCCGCGATGGCGCGGCTCGGAAGTCTAAATTGTGGCAGCGAAGATCCTGACGGAGACTCACCGCCTGCAGTGGCTTGTTTCAGAAACTCAATCGTTTCTTGCCGACAGCTATCTGCTTGCGAAGCAGAGTAGCAAGTTGCAGAGTAAGCGCGCTCAATGACCGGATAGATGATCTGGCGTTTCCACAATTTATTGGGCGTTCCGGCAGCGGGAGTTTTGTTCGTCCAAGCTGCGTCGAGCGTTTTGTTTATCCAAGCTGAGGCGATTGTTTTGTGCGGCTTAGCCTGATCATCTAGAGATTCTTGCTCCGTGGTGCTCCAGGAAATCGATGCGCCGAGAGAGTCTCGAGGATTCAAAAACATGAGAGCTAATGGTCGTTCCGCCCCGAATAAAGCTGAGTCCGATTCGTCAATTCTAGATCCAATGGAAGACTCTGACGGTATGTCTTGTGATGAGGGAAGACCCAACATGGACGATATTTCCTCGTCGGGAAATACGGACAGAATCCGCACGTCCCAATTCAAGGCAAATGCGGACATGCTGAGCGCAGCCAGAGCATGACCAAGGTCGTGCTGGCAATACCGAAAACCGCGCTGCCTGTATTTCCAAACCTCACGAAAGAATATTGACGAAAGGCATATCACCACGGGTGGTGGCGGTCCATCGAGCGCGAGATATTCCATCAAGGATCCGATCAGATTGCCTTTCAGCCTCTTTTCGAGCCGATGCTCATCGACCCGATAATGGTAGGCACCGGACTCCAAGCCGCTCAGCGTATCGTCAACCAGAATGTGCGTTTCTGTTGGATGAAGATTTCCGGATGAAGCGTTGACGCGAAGCGCCCAGCGATTGGTCGTTCCAACCACCTGCTTCCAGGCGCTGATTGACATGCCATAGAACAGTAGATTCGATATAAAGCTCAAATCGCGCGGAAACACTGGTTCATCAAATGAAACCTGCGGCGATCTCTGTTCTCCCCCAAAGATCGAGGTCGCGGTACCGTTCCAGGCGGCATTGAGCACCTCGAAGAAATTTCGCGGCGAAACTTGCAGATCAGCGACCGGCAAATCAATCAGCTCGGTCGCATCGTAATGACGAAACGGATCGGGCTGATTAGCCCACTCTAAACGATGACCAGACGAGAACAAGCTTTCAACCGTGTGCTTGGTCGCCTGATGATACTGATAAAAGCGAGATGATTTGACTCCGGTTGTGCTCATCGTAACCTTCAGAGCTTTTAGAACCCGCTGCACCTGTCGGAATGACTGTTATCGGACCTTCAATTCTACGAGAGTTCGTCGCGCAAGAGCGCGTAGTCAAATTACTACGACTGGCAAAATTCGAGTTTTTGCCGCTGCATTCTCGAACAAAAGTTCACACTTCCGGCTCCTGATGCCGCTTTCAAATGAGTTCGATCAACTCAAAACCCGGATGTCATGGTGCAGTCGAGATTTTGCATGGGTTATCAATAGCGTAAATGTAGGAAAAACCCTGTAGTCGACGAAAAAAGCGGCAGACTATGCTGAGTTATACCTGGGCCGCCGGCACCGCGTGTAGCCCGAGAGAGATTAACCAACTCAAGCCGGCGGCACTTTTGGGTACTGAAAGAAGCATGAAAGAGGGAAGCAACACTTCCCTCTTTTCAATTTGGAGAAGATCGCGACAATGGTCATCACCTTGGCAATGAGTATCGTTTATAGGGCCGCTTTTTGCGTTTTGTGGGCTCTTATACGATACTCATTGCCAAGAGGAAGAGGTTGAAGGAGAGACAGAGTGTGTGGGTGCGTGGGCGTGGGCGCGCGGTCGCGCGAGCGAGGTGCACACGAAGTGCTGATG
>JAJPJO010000202.1 GCA_021324135.1 Pseudomonadota bacterium | reverse complement strand
GTGATGGGCACCAGATGCGGTGACATCGATGCCGGACTGGTGACCTACTTTTGCGAGAATAAAGGTTACTCAGCCTCGCAGTTCGTTGCACTGGCCAATCAGAAATCTGGCTTGCTTGGCTTATCCCGGCGTACCTCCGATATGCAGGATCTGCTCGAGCATGAGGGCGAGGATAGTAATGCCGGGCTGGCCATCGAGGTATTCTGTTATTCCGCCCGCAAGTTTATCGGCGCGTTGAGTTCGGTACTCGGCGGTCTGGATGCCTTGATATTCACCGGCGGCATTGGCGAAAACTCGGCGCCGGTGAGGGCGAGAATATGCCAGGGTCTGCAATATCTCGGTATTGCCATCGATAGCGGGAAGAACGAAGCGAGTAATTTTGATATCTCTGCCGATCGCTCGGCGACAAAAACCCTGGTGTTGAAGACGAATGAAGAACTTATGATAGCTCTGCACTGCCGCGCTCTGTCAACGGATTGACCGGAGGATTGTCGGCTGGCTGCCGGGCTTCCGGTTCGATGCGGATCTGATCGATCTTTTCCTTAGAGTGCGGCAGATCACAGCAATTCGCAGTCGCCCGCTTGCCGATTCGGCTGTTGATCAAGTGACCTCCGATCATCAGCGCGCTTCCCACGCACATGATCGGTGCTTCCCACCAGGCGCCCAATAAGTCTTTGACGAAAAACGTTCCAAATATAATTATCGCCAAGCCAAGCAAGAGAATTGCCAGAACCGGCAGGCTTTTGTGTCTTTGGTAGCCGAAGAAACACCCGGCTAAACCGAAGAAGGCAACAAACCCGACCAGACCATGATGAGCGGCATCATTGTTCAAAAGGCGAGCCGCCACGAGAGGGAGGGCAGTCAGGATGAATGGTGTGACCAGGCAGTGAACCGCGCAGAGGGCGGAGGCCGTCATGCCCGCAGCGTCGATAATCTTCATTTTCTGCGTGTTCATCGCGAGCCGCTCAGAATGACAACCGTTTCCATTATATGCCATTCAGAACAAGCCACCAGGCGGAAATTACTGATATAAGCGCCCCATAGACCGCTTACGGGATTAATTCTCCGCTTCCCGATCGTTTATTAACTATTAGCGATTGACGACGGTCATGATTCGAACGCCATCGCCGCTCGAAACCGGAACGCGATAACTGCCCGTCGAACTCACCATCGGTGGTGCCATATTGCCGTTCCCTTGCGCAGGCATATGAGCAACGGCAGGCAAAGTTCCCATCTGAGCTGGAGCATAGTTGGAAGCAGCCGGCGACATTTGATTGACCGGCACGGATTGAGGGGAAGCGGCGGGCCGCATAACTGGTTGAACAAATTGATTGGGCACCTGCGCCTGCGGAATCACCACTTGCCCGAGAGCGATGCCCGGATGAGATACAGTACAAGAGCCCTGTGCGTTTCCATGCTCATCAGGATCGGCCAATCGGTCAGGCGAAGCGCTTTCACATCCACTGGTAGGCAAGGCACTGCGCAAGCCGCCCATGACGCTGGCATCGTTGCTGTCGAGCGACTCAGTGTCTAAAGTGTCGCAGTTGTAGGTGTTGAGCAGGCTCGATGAAGCCACCTTTTCCTTGGGCTGCAAGCTGTAGAGAAAAATGCCGAGGAGCATTCCAGCACAGATGATTCCCGCCAGCGCTATCAATCTCAATTTCATAAGTCTCGCCCCCTTGTGGTCAGGCCCACCCAGTCACAGTAATTACATGACGCCGGGTACCAGAATTGCGAGCTTCGCTGCGCAATTGATTTAAAGGAACGAAAGAATGCTCAAGAACAGAGCAGTTTGGATAACGATGTATGATCTCAATATCATCAAAGCACCATCAGTTGCCATTCCATGAGTTTAGTATAGTCATGGCTGCAAAATCCCGTTAAATTCAACATTTGCTTAATCTTTTGCATTACATTTCTTGTAATCGGCACGCGGCCGCCGCTCACTGAGACCAGATCCAACACCGCCCGGCGCACAGGTGCGAGCTCGTGCGAGGAGGCCAATCGCGGCCGCAGCGGCATGATTCGCGAGTGCAAAGGGAACTAAAAAGTGGCCGCTTAAGGTTGGGCCAATATTTTTCTGCCCGCCGGGCCGCTCGCCTGCAGCTTCTTGAGCGATTCTTTTGATAGGTCGCAGTGATCCAGAATCAGTTTCCTGGTGGGAACGCCGCGCAACGCAGCAACGTCGGCGTCGCTCAAATGTCCGCTCAAAGCCAGCGTTTCCAGGGATTTCAATTGACTCAAATCGTGTAGTCCCGATCTTGTTATTTTCGTTTCTCGCAGATCCAGATCTCGCAACTCCTGGAATTTAGCCAGCTCGACGAGTGTCTGTTTATCGACTGGAGTGCGCTGCAAGATCAGCTGTTGAAGATGGGGGATGAGGCCAAGCTCAGCAAGACCGGTCGAGTCAATGTTCGTATCGCTCAAGTTCAGGGACTTCAATGCTGTCATGTCGCGCAAGGCAGACGCGCCGCCCGATGAAATTCCGGTGCCGGAAAGATCGAGTTTTTCAATATTTTCCATGCCTCCCATATCGTTTAACCCGCTATCTGTCAGACGCAGGCATTTTATGTCGAGGCCGACCAGGGAACTGATTCCTGATAACTGCGCCACTTCCTCGTCGTTGTGCAAGACGACTTTCTCGACGCGATGAGTCGGAATAGAACTGGCAAAACCGGCGTTCGACAGAACCAGCGTGCCTGATGTCCCCTTATAAAGGCTGGCGATCGTCCTCATCGCCAAGCCACCGCCTCTGATGGCATAAGTGTATCCGTCATCCAGGCAGCTGTATTCGATTACCCCGTTCTCCATGTATTCCGGATAAGCGGCTCGCGCCTCGAGCACGTTTCTCACATTGCCGTTGACTGGCCATTCCTTTTTGTGATTGAACGGATTTTCAGGCGCCGCTGAATCGGGCGCTTTCTTGCCGGGCTGTCCGGCAATATATGATTTGAACTCGTCGGTCACCGAGGCTGGATAGATGCCCTTGTGAGCGGCTGCATATGCCTCGGCCGCTTCTTTGACCTTTAACATGTTTCGCCGCACGGCCGCATTTTGATCGTTATCATCCGTGTTGTTGTAGCCCTTGTGAGCGTAAACTGTGTCGTTATCATGGACCGCGCCGGCCCAGGGTGAATAGCGAACGCAACCGCTCAACAGCATGGCGCAAACAAATACACAGCCGAGGAGGGCCCCGTGCTTGCAAAAATTGACAGACGATGGCGTACGTTGGCTCTCTTGAATCTTATGGTTCATATGTGGGCTCGCTGATCTAAATGGACGATAAGACCAGTTTAATCCGTGTTTCTTTCCGCCCCTGGAATTTCACAACAATATAAGACTTGAACAGATGAGTTAGATAAACGAACCATCGGCGGGTAAATGAAACTAGCCGACTTCCGGGGCGGCTGGAGCTGGATTGCTTGAAGGGGGTCTCATCTGAGCCAGGGCACGAACACAAAAGAACAGGGCGCCAGTCTGTCACGTCTTTTTTGGCTGAGTTTTTTGCTTTTGTATGCCGAAATCCTTTGCATTCGTTGGCTGGGTTGCGAGCTCATCATAGTTCGAATCTTTCCCAACCTTATCGTCATGACTGCTCTGGTATCGACATCGGCCGGATTAATAGCCCAGGCTACCAGTAAAACCTCCAGGCTCCTCGATGATGCCAGATTGATTTGCGCAGCCGCCGTAATTCTGCTTGCCGCCGCCATCTTTGCTGTGCCTCTGGGACTGACCAAGCTAAGCATTCGTTTTGAATCCGCATCAACGCCGACTATTGTCCTGGCCGTGTCGATTATCTTCCTTATCATCACCTGTATTTATGTAGCTTTTCGCAAGCTGGGAGTCTTAATCGGTAAGGAGTTCGGGCAACACAAGCCGTTGCACGCCTATTCGATCAATTTGCTTGGCAGTATCGCCGGCACTCTCGCCATTGCCGCCGGTTCATGGCTCAGCGTCGGTCCATGGCTTTGGCTCTTAGTCCTGACCGCACCGCTGGTCCTCCTGATGCGCAAGCCGCAGGTAATCGCTGCCGCGCTTCTATTCTCGGGACTGAGCGCCTGGTTGAGCAGCTCCAGCTATTGGTCCCCGTACAGCAAGCTTGATGTCATTCCGATTGCCGCCTCGGAAACGACTATTGTCGGACCGGGAAATTTCGTCCTCAACTCCAACAATGCATACTTTCACACGGGCATGCGCATTGTCGAGCGGGACAAGGAAGAAGCCTTTTTGCAAAAGGCGCCTGTCACCGAACAAGATCGCACCATTCAACACTACTTCCGCAGGATGAAAACGCCGTTTGTCGCCGCTCCGCGTTGCGACGAGGTTTTGATTCTCGGCGCCGGATCGGGGAATGATGCGGCCTGCGCCCTGCAGCACGGAGCCAAGAAGATTGATGCAGTTGAGATCGATCCGATCATCTCTACATTTGGTCGAACGATGCATCCGAACAAGCCATGGACGGACCCGCGCTGCACGGTTCACACTGAGGACGCTCGCACGTTTTTGCGCTACACGAAAAACAAATACGATCTGGTTCTCTTCGCCGATCTCGATCCGGGGGCGACGATAAACACATCATCTTTTCTGCGGGTCGACAACTTCGTCTTCACCCTCGAGGCCATGAAATCGGCGGTCCGTTTGTGCAAACCGGAGGGTGTCGTCGTTCTTTCCTTCGTCACCGGTCCGGAAAACATCGTTACCAGACGGCTGTACAAAACGATCACGGAGGCGACCGGAAGTCCGCCGCTCGCATTCGTCGATGACAAATGGTACAGCTGCACGTTCGTTTTTGGGCCCGGTGCACATCTGGTCGATGCTCAAAAGGTGATCGCCGCCTACCCGGATGTGCGCGTCTGGCCGCCTGCTGAAATCATTGATACGAGGGCTTCCTCTGATGACTGGCCGTTTCTCTACACCAATTTTAATGTAGAGGGTATGGTTCTCTATTTCTCCGTTCTTCTTGTGGCAGTTGTCGTACCTGCCTGCCTGACGATTTTGAAAACGCCTCAAAGCGCCGGCGTATCGCCCGGAGACTGGGGTAACATGTTTTTCCTCGGGCAAGCCTTCATGCTCATCGAAACCAAATCAATCACTCAGCTCTCATTATTGTTCGGCGCCACCTGGCTCGTCAGTTCGATCGTCATTCTGACAATCTTGATTCTGGCCTGGTTGGCCAACCTGGTAGTGATGAGGGTCGGTAAAATCCCGCTCTGGTTCCTATACCTTGGTTTGTTTGCCTGCCTGGCGCTGGACTATTTGTTCAAAGTGCCCGATCAAACCACAATGCCACCACTAATGGTGGGGACGCTGGCCGCCTTGTTTGCCTGTTGCCCGATCTTGTTCGGGAGCATGACCTTCTCGACCTGTTTTGGAAAAACGAACCGTCCGGTCGAGCTTTTGTCAGCCAATTTACTCGGCGTCGCATTTGGCGGTTTGACCGAGAATCTCTGCTTGTGGTTCGGCATCAAAGGTCTGCCTGTAATCGGTTTCGTTCTCTACGGTTTGTCCGGCTTGTGTTTACTTGTTGACCGGATGCGCAAAAGAAATGCATCTGAGGAGCAAGCCAAGCTCACTCCCGATGTCACTTGAATTACAATTCCCTGACTGCAGAAAGGGCTTGCCGGATCAAACGGCAAGCCCTCTCGGCATCATACGATTCAATCGGCGGCTAGAACACGCAGGAGCAGGTGCCGAAGAGTCTGATGTTGCTCCAGCGCTCGACGCTCATCTCGCCGAGGAAGCCATTATATCCGGTGCCCGGCGACCAGTGAAGTTTGCCGCCGCCGTCGGTTTCAGAGAACACGCCGGCGCCGTTGGGCGTGCTCAATGATGCGCATTCAACCACCCAGCTCTCCACCGTATTCGGCTCTTCGATCCAGAACTCGTTGGCGACCGTTTCATCGGAGCTATCGGCGCTCATGTCCTTTTTGCCGCTCACCCAGCTGATGCCGCTGATTGAGTTGTTGTCCTCGAGAGTCAAAACAGTGTTTTTGGTGTCATCGGATGCCACTATGTAGAATGTATCCTGACCATTAAGCATCTTGGTGTTCAACAGAGCAATTAACTTTGCCTTGTTGTATGTAGGATCCATCTCCTGGCAGCGCTGCACCAGTCTGTCCAGTGCCGATTGGTCGGCAGCCTGGTTGGTTGGCAGAATTGTAGTCAGCGCTATGTAAACCGTCGGGCTGGACATGTATTCATTACCCAGAGATACGGTGGCTTGTCCGTTGCCGCAGAGGGGGACGGGAAACTCTCTGAATTGAGTCTCGGTGCCATATCCGTAGCTTGAATCAGGGAAGGGAATGAAGTTCAGCGACCAATGGGCGGTGTTGCTCGGGAATTTCAGTCTGATGTAGCCGTGCGGGATCCGCATCGGGAAGGTCACCATCGGGTTCGCCTTTGCCCAGGCCATTGCCGACTGATTGGCGGAGGTACCGCCTGTGGTGGCGGATTCTATGGAGAACGTATTCGGCACAGGTTGCCCCCAGCCTGCTACTGGATTGGTGCTCACCATATTGGCCATGAAGTGATCTTTGGACTCCAGGCGCGGGCGTTCTTGATTCTTGAAGGTGACGAAGAAATAGTCGTGCCCTTGCATCGAAACACCCTGATAGCCCGGCAGATATTGGTTGCCATCTTTAGCCGTCACCAGAGATGGTGCGCTGACGCCACCGGGAAGGTGGCTCGGATCGAGGTAGACGTTGCCTTCTTGCTGGCGATCCAGGCATGATGTTTTCCAATTACTGCTGTGCAGCGATCGTGTCAATGCATCGGCGCCCAGCATGCGCACCGAGTTGTCGTTGGCTATCTCATCAAAAAAGGAATACAAATTGTTAGGGTCGTTCAGCTTTGCCGAGAGCCGATCGCTTATGCTGCTGCAAGCTTGATAAATGGCATTATTGTGGTTGCTCGTGTCTCCGGTGGAGACGCCGTCCGACTGGATGCCGTTTGCATTGATTGCCACCCAGAGCGCCTTTCCCCAAACTCTGTCGATGTTGGAAAGACCGAAGGCATTGTTATTGTCGGCCACGTCCAGAAACTGATCTTCATCACCGCCCTGCGAATTAACGGTGACAAAAAGACTCTTTTTGGCTACGTTGAGCGCACCGCCATCGGTGGCATTGCGAGTTTCTCTTGACCCGCCGAAGTACAGCGATAGGGTGAAGAAAGCCACCACTATTAATACCAGAGC
>JAJPJO010000186.1 GCA_021324135.1 Pseudomonadota bacterium | reverse complement strand
GAAGGCTCCGCGAAAGCTTCGGATGAGGCTTCGCTCAGTAAGAAGCTGACTTATTTAGAGTCGAAACTTAACGCCCAGGAAGAGCATGTACGCCAGGCAAAGATGGCGCAGCAGGGGCGTGGCATCCGGGTGCCCAAGGGGGTTTCATCGACCGCGACGGCAGCCACTGCACCGCCGGCGACGACTACTGCCAATCAACCTCAGGGCGGTCCGTTCGGCGGACCTCCGGGCGGCGGCAACTCCGGCAAATCAAATCGGCCGAACTTATGGGGTCAGGGCAATCAAAATCAGGAGTTTCTGCCACCACCTCCACCGCCACCTGGATATGGACCACCTGGTGGACAGGGAGGTCCGGGTTTTGGACCGGAAGGCGGCGGGCCTCGTCCGTAGTTATTTGTTGAGCGCATTGCCGCGCAAGCAGTGTTGAGAGACCATTCCATGACAGGCATGCAGACTGAAGATCAGCCTTTCGATCAAGCATCGTCCGGAGAATTGACGTATAAAGACCCATTGGTTGGTGCTGTTCTTGACGGACGATTCCGAATTGAAAAGCTCATCGGCAGCGGAGGAATGAGCAACGTCTACAAAGCTACGCAGTTGCGCATGAATCGATTCGTGGCCGTAAAGACTCTTAAGTTTCAAGTCAGTGAGCCAGTTTACAGAGAACGCTTTCAACGCGAGATCGATCTCTTGTGCAAGCTCAACCATCCCAATATCGTCACGGTTTATGATTCATTGCTCGGTCCCAACGGGGAACCCTGTCTTGTAATGGATTATCTCAGGGGACGCAGCCTCGAGCAGCTCCTCGATGATGAGGGACCATTTAGCGTCCAGTTGTTTGGCCGCATATTCACACAAGTCTGCAGTGCTCTTGACTATGCTCATCGCAACGGCGTCATACACCGCGATATCAAGCCTGGCAACGTTGTCTTGCTCGATGATGACAATGGATTCATTAAGGTGGTCGACTTCGGTCTCTCGAAACTCAATGAGGAAGGCAGGCGGCTCACGCGCAGCGGCGAGCTCTGGGGAAGCCCGCCGTATATGAGTCCTGAGCAGTGCATGGGCAAGCCGGAGGACGAACGTTCGGACATTTATTCGCTCGGTATCGTCATGTACGAGATGCTTACCGGCAGAGATCCATTCTGCACGTGCTTGTCCGTATTCGAGCTGATTCAAGCCCATACGGGAACGCCACCACCCGCGATGAGCGGTATAAAGGGCGATGTTTTCGTGGCAGCAAAATTGGAGTCTGCCGTGATGAGGGCGATTGCCAAAGATCCCGCCGATCGCTTCCAAAGCGCTGCGGAATTGCGTCAAGCGATCGCCGAAGCTTGCCTGCCTCGCGGGGATCTGCTCTCGCTTGGTGTGGATGCCCGAACCGATTCAGGGCAGCCAATTGCAGTGGACGATGGCATTAAATATGGTGCTAGCACCGAGGATGGTGCCGATGATGGCACTAAATATGGTGCAGAATCCAGTGGCGTGGACGGTGGCGCTAAGCATGGTGCAATGGAGCAACAATGGAATGCCGATGCCAAAGGACGATTTGGTTCCGAGTCGGGTCAAGCTCAAGAGGAATGCAAGACTTGCGGCAAGCCGATTCAGAAGCAGCGTCGAGGGAGCATGACTGCATGGATTCTCGCTGACCATCATGAGGTGATGAAACGCATCTCCGGTTCTTGTTCGTGTACAGAGGCAGCCCAGCCAGTGTCTGATGAAGGGCTGGCTGATACGATCAAGGAGCGTCTTTCCGGACAGAGAAGTCTGGGCGAGCAGCAATCGAGCGGGCAAAAGGCGAGCGGGCAAAAGGCGAGCGGGCAAGGAGCGAGCGGACAAGGAGCGAGCGGACAAGGAGCGAGCGGACAAAGAGCAAGCGGTGAGCGCTCGAGTGCTCCGCGGTCGGGTGAGCGGAATGCTGCTCGGCAATCCGGTGGTCGGCAGTCTGGTGAGCAGGTGCTTGATACTGCCCAGTTGTTGTCACAGCCTCTCTTTGAAGACCCGGCCTCTTCGGGCGTGAAATCGGTCTCAAATCTAAGAAATGCGACGGTGCCCGGCGCGGCTTCATCAAGCAAGACAGGACTAATCGTAATGGTAGCGTCCGTGGTGCTGATCGTCATCAGTGGCATCGCTGCCGGACCCACCATTCTCAGGATGATTTCCCCTCAGGATGGAAACGTTCCGCGCGATCAACAGAGGACCGGACCGAGTGCGCCCGCGGTTCTTCCTCAATCGTCTACCTCAGCGCCGGACACTCTCAGTGATCCGAGCGAGGTCCCGGCTAAATCTGCACCTGAGTCTGGAGCTACGTCTCCAGCTAAACCTGCAGCTAAGTCTACACCTAACTCTGATTCGACCAGTCCTGCCGAGGAGGTTGGTTCGCCCCAGGTGTCTCAACCGGCAACCCGCAAGCATTCGCCACCGAATCCGGTGTCTGAGCAAACATCGACGCGAGCGGCATCTAAGAGAAAAGTCGTTAAGAAGGCAAAGCACATTAGCGCGCCGGCGGCTCCAAAAGTTTCGAGCAAAAAAACCACCAAGCCTTCCCCTAACCGCTGGGAGATGCTGGACAAATTCAGAAAACTGCCTTGAGGCATTGCAACCTGTTCCAAGAAAGTTCAACTTTGCTGGAACTAGATGGAAGCTCATGCGTCTATTCTCGGCTGAACGTTCAAGCGCCTGACGGTCGTCTGTTGTTCTTTCAAACCAGGCGCGCTGATCTAAATCAGTAGGAGATGAATTATGTTTAGAATGTACAATGACCTGATTGAGAGCCGCGCCTCTGTCGGGCTTCTGGTATTACGTCTGGTGGCAGGCGGCGCGCTGATGATGCACGCCTTTCCTAAGGTTGCACATGCGATGTCCTGGATGGGACCATCCTGGGCTCCGCCATGGTTGCAGGGTCTTGCTGTTCTGTTCGAGTTCGGAGGCGGGTTGCTGCTCTTGCTTGGGCTGTTTACGCCCGTGGCTTGCATCATGATCATGTGTGTGATGCTCGGCGCTTTGTTTGGACATCATATTCCGAATCACGATCCATGGATCGCGATGGGGAGATCGAGTTTTGAATTGGCACTCAACTATTTGTGTGTGGCGTTTGCCTATCTTCTCGTCGGTCCTGGGCAATTCTCGATTGATTACCTGTTCTTCAAGCCGAGATTTCCTGAAACCATTGAGCAGCGTGAGCGCGAGGTCGAGGTGCTCAAGTACTGATCTGCTCAACTACTGATCTGATCTGCTCAAGTACGGATCTGCTTTGGGCATCCTTGCTCCGCGAGTTTACCCGGCAATTCCATATCGGCAGCAAAATTTAAATCGATAGCGACATTCTGTTTTAGTCAGAATGTGATTTGTGTCGATTGTTCCGCTAGAATGTACGGATCTGTTGGGCACAGCTTGCTCATCGACGGATCGGTCCGATTACTGCTGCTAGAGGCTAACGACATGATTAATGGAACAACAAGGCGAACCTCCTCCCTCCGATTGGGAGCGATCAGGCAAGGACTCGCGTTAGTCGCGACGTCAGTCGTCGCAGTGTCCGTCATCGCGACATCCTCAATCACCGCCTCCCACGCCGCTGAAAAAGTTTTGCCGCAATCGGTGACGGTGCTTGGAAAACCGCTGGCGCTCAAGGATCACAAAGGCAACTGTCCGGCGACGCCTTGCATTGCCGAGTACATTCCTAACGATCAAACGTTTGATAATTGGACGATACTTTTTGCCACGCGCTTCGTGCCGGGTCCTGGGCTTGATCCGAACGCATCTGCCGCCGCGACCGCTCGCAAGGTTCAATCCGAGAAAGCGACAGATCCTCTGGCGAATGCCGCGTTATATGAATCGAAAGATGGCAAAGGCGCAATTGTCGATTTTCTCGTTTCGAGCCAGAAGCAGAACTTCATCGAGCACAATGTTTTTCGATACATGAAATCCGAGCATGGTATCGTCAGCTTTCAAATCGCGCGCAGAATTTATAGTGACAAGGCTAACGAGGAGCAGGTCAAGTCATTCATCACAGATATTCCGAAAATCAGAGGGAGCATCTTTAAGGACCTGGTTCGCGCTGATTTGCCTGAATTTGAAAACGATCAAAGCAGAACTGCCCAGAAAACAGAGGCTGGAGCTGTGAAGCAGCCGAAGTGAGCAAGGTGCCGCAGCAATTTTCAGGGTTGGCTGGGAAAGCGTCGCTGGGTCTCTTCATCTTTTCCGGCTGAATGGCTTCAGCCTGCGGAGGCTGAGTTTGCAAGCCGAGTTCCAATGCCTTCTGCAAGGCATCTTTTTTATCCTGTACAGAAGCTGATTCTAAACGCTCGATTTCCGCTGTCGTCGATTCTTTCTTCTTGAGTGTGTGACTAAAGTACGCCACTTCGCCCATTCTAAATGCGGCTCGAATAGGCTTGGGAAGCGGATTTACGACGCCGAAGGTGACGACCGTGTCGCCCTTCGCGTTGCGTGAGCGCCAGAACTCCTTTGGAACAATGGCGATTTCAAATCCGACCGAGATCATGACCTTTAGACCTTCGATGTTCTTGATAGTTGGAAAGCCTTTGCTCTGGTCGAGATCGAGCGACATTTTGCTGATTCGCAATTCCTTTAGTTTGATGGGCAGCTTTCGTTTCGCATCCTTGATCCTTATTCGCAGATCCTTTGATCCGGTACGAATCAACTCGATATGATCGCCATCGACCGAAACCGCCTTCAGTGAAGAGATCAGCTCGCTCAAGTGCTCCCCGTACTTGTCCGTGTCTTCTTGTGCCTTGTCGAGACCGCGCCGAATTTTGTCACCGAATATGGTGTCTGATGAAAAGTTGAGGACCGCGGAATCTTCACGCTGCAACTCGAATGAGTCGTGGCGAGCTCGTGAAATCTTCGTTACGCCACGGAGCAGCTTGCGCGTTTCATCGTCCATCTCTTTTCCTGAAATGGCTTCGTACAGGATGCGCAACTTTTCATTGCCATTATTCAATTCATCTTTCCAACAAGGCTGTTGGAAAGGCTTTTCGGCCGATGGGCTACATTGAGCCAAGCATGTCGAAGGGAAGCAAAGCGTCATGCTCGGCAGAATTAGAGCCGAGGCCAAGACGATAAACACGCTTGTAAAGCCCTTCATGAACACCAGTATACGCTCTCTGCGCTACCTTTCCAATTGACTTGTTTACCGCCGTTATGGCTCCCTATAAGAGAAGGCTTCTGTGCGTGAAGAATACACTGCATTCTTATCATTTCAATGGAAGGGAGAATTTAATAACTGCACGAAGCACGGACCCCGTTTGTTTGTAGACCCATATGAAAAATGAGTCCAACTATGACGATGTGCTTTCCTTAATTGGTGAACCCGGTTGTAAAAACGAGTCCATGCAGCAGAGCATGCGGTCTGCCCAAGTGCTGCGCAAGCGGAATCTCCAGCATCCACCTCCGTCGAGCAATTCACCGCTTCGCAAACGCCTTTAGGGAATCCACATATGGACTCGCTACAATCAGAGAACAAAAATCTTTATTCGAGGTGGGAGAGCGGCGCGCTGAGATTCTCTAGGCTCGCCGCTCTATTTTCTTTCGTATTGGGATGGGCAGTCACTCTTGGCTGGTGGTTGCACGTCCCGGTGTTGTGCAACCCGATTTTATGTCCTGTTCCGATTGCTTTGTCGACAGGACTATGTCTCATTGCCCTTGGTGTCTCGCTGGGAATTCTGAGCTCCAAGCGGAATGACGTTTGGCTGCTCTGGTTAGCGGTTCTGGCTGCATTCCTTGCGCTCGCTCTTGGTCTTTTGGTTGGCTTTAGCTACATCCACGTCACGGACCTGGACATTGATTCGATGCTGCTCGGACGATGGCTGTCGCCGCTTTCCCCGGTAGGGCATATGGCCCCAAATACATCGATTGGCATTTGTCTGGTTTCTGTATCGCTTCTTCTATCCAGCTTGCGAATCAGGGCTTTGCACTGGTTTTCGCAGGCGATGGCGATAGCCGCCGTCGGCTTATCGATGGCGGTCATCTGTGGTTACACTTACGGTATGCCGTTTGCTTACGGCATTGGATCCATGTCACCAATGGCGCTACCAACCGG
>JAJPJO010000330.1 GCA_021324135.1 Pseudomonadota bacterium | reverse complement strand
TCGGCGTCGACGATTTTAAGGATAAAGGCATTCCGCGCCTCCGTTTCTCAACCAAAGACGCCAAAGACTTCGCTAAATTCCTGGTCGAGAAAGCCAATTTCGCCCCCGATCACGTTTTGCTTCTTTTGAATGAAAACGCCTCACGCCACAACATCCTTGCCGCTATCGGCGATACATGGCTGCCCAGGCGCGTCTTCGAAGACGATTTGATCGTGATTTTTGCCTCCACTCACGGCAGCCCGAAAGAAATCGATGTCGGCGGCGATAACTTTCTGGTCGCCTATGACACTTTTCAGGACGAGCTCTTCACCAGCGGCATCAAGCTGCAGGACCTGGCTCCAACGATCAAGCAACGCACTCATTGCGACCGCGTGGTTTTGATTCTCGATGCTTGCAACAGCGGCGCTGCAGACGTCAGCGGCGGCAAAGGTCTTTTCCGCAACACTAACTTTGATGTGAATGCGCTCGCCGGTCGCGGACAGATAGTGATCAGCTCCAGCGATGCCGACCAGCGCTCCTGGGAATCGAAACGTTATCAAAATGGCGTTTTTACCCACAATCTCATCGAGGTTCTCAATCAAGAGAAAGAGCATGCAGACCTCGGCACGGCCTTCACTAAACTGAAAGATAAGGTAGAGCAGGAAGTCAAATTCGATCGCCGGGCATTTCAAACCCCGGTCATGCACAGCAAATGGGAAGGCGAGCCTTTGAAGATTACAGCCAAGCCTGTCTCGCCGCGCACGCTCACGGAAGACGACAGCCCGTACACATATAAGAAGATTGTGGAGATGCAGTTGAAAGGCGTCGTTATTCCAACCGGCGAAGCCGGTCCGGCGGTCGCTGCCACCAGCGGCGGTGTGACCATGGGCGGCAGCACTGGCACCGCAGGTAGTACCAACGTACTCAGCGGCGGAGCCTCACGCACTGGTTCGGCTGGAAGCGCCGGCATTGGTTCGGCGGGAATCTCAGGCAATGCCCAGCCTTCGGTGACTGCGCCTTCAGTGACTGCGCCGCCGGCAAATATGCCCCAGGCGAATGCACCGGTTTTAACAACACCGGCCGCCTCTCCTTACGCTCAAACAACCTCAGGAGAAACGCCGGCGGTAAGAAAGCAGCCAACCGGAAAAGAGATGGAATACTGGCTGCGCTTCCAGCAAAAGCGTCATTAATCGAAGCGCTAATCGCTCCTCTAATTCATGTCGATGAAGAGGTGCGGGTTAGTTTCCCTTATATTGTTTTGACGATCGCGTCAAACACGCGAATCAGCCGCCTGACAATCAAGTCTCAAAATGCTTATTGGCAGGTTCTTTCGGAGCCCATCTTGTCATCCTTATGTCAAGAGAATTGACTCAATCGTCAAAACAACATAAGGGTCTCATTGATGCCCACGGGCTGGCACTCTTAATTCCCATGAGGTGGCACTCTCCATCTGACTCGCGTGGTGCAGGCACCGCGTGAGGATGAGCTCTTCAAGCCGATTTCTTGAGTTTAGCGTCTCGACAGCACCTGCCGACTCTCAAAGTCCGTTTCAACCAAGACCGGCACAGTAGTTATTCATCAGGTAGACCTGGTATAGCCAGTAGGCAAAGGGCAGAAGGCTCCACAGGGTCAGCTTGCGTAGGGAAAGCTTGGTTCCAGGCCGCGTCCCTTTGTACAGTAAGGCAAGAACCATTAGTGCTGTTGAAAGATTAGCCAGATCGCGCATCTGGTCATACTGAAAAACTCTGCAATCGGCGAAAAAATAGTGTGCGCTGAGCAGATAGACAAAGGCACCTCCTCGCAGAATTGTGGCGGAGCACCTCTGGAAATGAGCTTCGCCAGGATCCGGTATAAGACAGAGAACCACAGCAATAAAAATAGCCGTAAGCGACACCACAGCTGAGTTCCAGACGCAATAAATGATGTGGTAAATCGCCATCGAACTGAGCGCGCCGAGGATTTCCGGGCGCCAGCAAAAGCCGGTGGCAGCACAAGCTACAGTCAAGAACAGATAGCGCCGAATTTGATCGGATGCGCGGTTCAATATGCTTCTCTCCGAAATCATGATGCCAAGAGGATGCATTATGATCGCTTTCATCTAATTTGCAAATCGTGAATACCCCACTATGACAGCGTTTTAGAGCTCGACTGAGCGCTTCGAGAGTGGCGAACGACATCATCTAATTTTGTTTTTTTAAGAATCGATGGTATAGTAATTTTGCTGCGTAAGGAACTCTACCCCTATCCTCCGCTGTTGACGCGACGGAAGTTGCCCTCCTGCGTCTTCGTGTCGGGCAGCCTAATGGCGCGCGCGTCCACACCTTATTCAAGGTCCAGACATTTCCGGAAAATCTCCCCAATTGGGTGCACTTTCCCAGCGACGCTTCAGCCGAATCGAAAATAAAACAGCACCACCCGTGGTGATGATCTAATGGCACGCGATCCAGGCTTGCTAGGGTCTCGGCGCGACAAAAAAATCGAGTCCGTACTTTCTGATCAAGAGTAGAGCAACATGAAAAGATCACATATGCAACATCCGTTTTTGTCGCTCACGCTTTCGTGCCTTGCCGTTTTGATACTTTATGCCGCGCAGTTTGCGACCTTGTGCTGGGCATTCCATTACACTGGATCGCATGTCCTCAATCTAATAGTTTCGTCGATTCTAATCACGATTTGCACGGCCTTGCTGTCTGCAACATCAGCTGCGCGCGCAGGAAAAGACGGAATGGCAGCCGCGAAAGATATGCTGCTCGGAACAGCACCGTTTTCAATACCACTATTCTTTGTTCTGCGCTCGATATGCGGAAATCATCTAGATTCAGCCGCGTTCGCTCTTTCCTTGTTTCTAGCAGCGTTGACAATCTATTCGCTGACTCGCAGTGTTGTCTCGTTCCGCAAACTGCAAACAATAATCCAACTGGAGAGGCAGCTGCAAAGCGACGCTTCACATGAAGATTTGCCAGTGCCGACTACCAACCTGAGGCAATAAATCAGTAATTCTATTCAGGCTGCGCTGGTTTCTTCTGCGTTTCCATTGCTCCTGGCGGCAGTTCGCGTCGCGGACGGCATATCCCCTTGCGCACTTCGGATGTAGCGCAGACGAAGTCGCCTTGAGGCAATTCGTCGTCAAACTTCTGACCGACGACCAGTTGAGGCAGCAACGCTTTGACTCGCTTATCGATATTCCCATCTCTATACTTCACCGGCCTAACACTACTTCCAGCAGACGAGTCCGCTTTCATATGATTAGACGAAAAGGCGACTGTATGGTCTACCTCAACCTGACCGTGAAGGCGAGGCGATAGGCCGTCGTGGGCATCTAAAGCAGGGAAGAAAAGCTGATCAGGTTGGCGCGGCTCATACCACCAGAGCATGGGATTTGCTTTAGCTTGGTCTTTGTTGTTGAAGCAGCAGAGTGCAAAGGTCCATCCCTTGTACCACTTGTCATAGTCTTTAAAAATAGCTGCGTTCGGCGCGGGATGTTTATCTGCAGGAACAAGCTTCAAAGCTTTAGGAATATCTTGAGCATTTTGAGCCAATACAATCGTGTAGATATCGTGCTCGAACACGATCACACGAGATTGGGAAGCATCGAACGAATACCCTCCTTTCAAATGATCTGCCTCTTCAGGAGGAACCACAGCCTGCTCTATGTCTTCTAAAAAGTGCTTGCACGACTTTGTGTCCAGGACATTTGCCTGCGACATCGTGCCTGCTTTGGCCGGAATTGGCAAGAGCATGGCATTTGGTCCGGATTTGTCCAGATTGACCGGACTGTTTTGATAACCGAGCAAATGCACCAGCTTTCCGTCCTTAACAGTCTCCGCAGCGAGACCTTTTGTACCTGAACCTGTCGAATCTCCCGATGAGAATGCTGCCCGACGCAGAGAGCAGCAAGCCTGCGCAGGGGGAAGAATCATGCTTGACGTTATCGTCATTGACAGCAGCCAAAACAGGAAATCGTTTTGAGCTGTCCTTCGCCAGTTGAATCGATGCATGATCCGCGCTCCTACAAAATAGTTTCTCGGGAATATGCAGATGGGAAAAGCCGTCCATAAGCATTAGAGCTCACGGCTCATTGGAACCGCAAGTAAGCGACTATTTTAGCGCAATCGCAGGCATCCCAGTCGATCATGGGCTGACTTCATAAGAAAAGTATCTGATCAGCAAATGATAACAGAAGGCACCGTATTTGATACCGTGGACTGACACGATACCATGCAAATTCAGCTATACAGTATTATTGCGTGTTGGCGGCACGTACCATTTCGGTTCTTTCCAGCGAGGATCGTCGTTCCATTTTGGATCACTCTGCCACGGTCTCTTCGGATGTGAATCGGAGGCAGCTTCTTTGGGCGCCGCTTTTTCGGGAAACTCACGTTGCTTTCGCGCCGCCTCTAGAGCCTCTTGAGGCGAGCCATAATGCTTGACCTTGCCGAAGTCGTGATCGGTCAACTGCCGGAAAAATTGATCGGTCATGTATTGGCTGTCACCGTTGGCACTGATGTAGATTTTATCGGGTGTGCCCTCGTGCCCACGCTTGGGAAGCGTGACCACTATGGAACCGTCGCGCAAGTCGGTCTCTTCAATAGTACCGTTGGCATAAGTTCGAGTCGACTTATCCCCCTTCCGCACCTCGTCCCAATTGTCTTCCGGCTTCTTGCCCCAATGATGGATTGAGCCGTCCGCCAACTTTGAGAAGCCGCTGCCATCAGCATTTTTCTGCTCAACCAGTTCGCCCTTCTGATTCACAGTCATGCTGCTGCCCTCACCGAATGCGAGCACGGTCGAGCCATCAGGGAGGTGCTTCGCGTTCTTGTCGATTGCCTTCTGCAGCGCCTCCTGCTCTTGCGGCGAGAGCTTGATGTCCTTTTGAACGCCGCTTTGCGCCGTGGCATCGTTAAATGAAAGATGGGGCAGCCAGTCGGAGCTGGCGGCGCCTCCTTTACCGCAAAATTCGCTCTTCATACCGGGTGTGTTCATCGCAGAGATCAACTCTGGATGAACGGAGCACGACTGCAGATGTGCGCCGGCATTATCTGTTGGACGGATATTATTCTCAACTACCATAGTAACGGCCTCGGTGGGTGCGGGGGAGTGCCAGATATCGCCCATTGTCCACGGCAGATCTAACAATCGGATTAAAATGCCCGCGTGCGATACGATCGCGAGCGCTGCGCACCTGCTGAAAATCCGAGTTGCATACAGGGGTTTATCACGTATCCCTCCGCAAACCCTCAAGCCACAATGGGCATGCCGTCGGGATTCGTGAGGACACGTCTATGAAGAAGGTCTATTCATGCGCTTTACTATTGAGCTGCCTGTCTGTGATTGCAAACTCTCAAAGTGCATACGCTCAAGGTTTTGGCAATTATCAAACTGCTCAACCACTTCCAAAGGTCACCTGGCCCAAGTCCAGACTAAAGGTTCAGCTCATTGACGAGACACCCGAGGTGACAGACTGCCGTCCGGAGCTAACGGCACCAAAACGCCTCAACATTCTTGTGCCACCGCGCGCAGTACCAGCGCTCGAGGACATCTACGCGGTTGCTCCCGGCAACGGCGGCGGCAGTGGACCGAGTGGAGTCGGCGCAGGCGGCGGCAGCGGGCATCCGGGCATAATCAGCATCAACACATCGCGACCGGCTCCGGCTCGTTTTGACAGCAATATTCCTGCAAAAGGATTTTCCAGGGCAAACGAGTTGCCGGCGGGCGATTCGACCAACCTGCTTGCCAAGAAGGCTCTCAGCGGTCGTCTCACTCCGGGAACGCCAACGATCATTCCGGCACGGTCGCTGCCTGGCTCACAAAGACGGATGGCGCGGAGCTCCGATCCCATGGTCTATCCTGATATCCAGGGTCAGGGGACGGGGACCTCGAGGTCGGATGAGGCGCGCTCGACATCCAGCGTGGAAGGTAGAGTCTTCCGTCACGGCGACCTACTTGGAAAGCCTGCATATGAACCGCCAGCTGCAAAAGGCGGTCAGCTCAAGCCCAAGGCAAAATAGTCTTAACACCTGTAGACAATTTAATGCTTGAGTCTCGCTCAGGCCGGATACTTTGCCTCAGGAGCGGATCCTGTTCAGTGCAGATTCGACTCGCCTCTTGAAACAGATCTACTGTGAGAAACGGATCTACTGTGAGAACGAGCGAATCCGCGCAGCGTGATCGGCGGCAAGCTACCTCAGCCTGATTTTCGCCAGGCGCGAGCAGGACGAGCTGGATACGAACGACCTTGACGCATGGCTAGCCTCTTGGCCGGAGCCGCCGGTGGGCAAGCGAGATGGGCGCAGGCGAGCCGGCGTGTCGGACCAGCCGAGCGGAAGCGACAAGAGCATGTAGTATGCCTGGGAGCAGACAAAATGATTAAAGCTGAGTCATTGAGCCGCAAATACGGGGATGTGCGAGCTGTCGACAATGTCTCTTTTCAAATCGAACACGGCGAGATTGTCGGTCTGCTGGGTCACAACGGCGCAGGCAAGACGACAATCATGAAGATGCTGACCGGTTATCTCGAGCCCACAGACGGCAAAGT
This sequence comes from Pseudomonadota bacterium, assembly GCA_021324135.1. Taxonomy (GTDB): domain Bacteria; phylum Cyanobacteriota; class Vampirovibrionia; order Obscuribacterales; family Obscuribacteraceae; genus JAJPJO01. The sequence goes on along the minus strand of JAJPJO010000330.1, from coordinate 720 downwards.
CACCATCAACGATCTCGACATCATCAACAACCGTGTCGAGGTCGAGCGCACCATCGGCTACTTGCCTGAGAACTGTCCCGTTTATCCCGAGATGATCGTTCTCGACTATCTCGACTATGCCGCCAGCCTACGGGGCGTTCTCCCTGAGCGCAGGTTGGAACGGATTCGCTATGCCCTTGAGAAAACGAGACTGCGGGAGGTGGCACAGAAACCTATAAATACACTCTCTCGCGGGTATCGTCAGCGGCTCGGTGTCGCTCAGGCTATATTGAATTCACCGAAAATTCTCATCCTCGACGAGCCGACGAACGGTCTGGATCCCTCTCAGATTCAAGAGATGCGGTCACTGATCAAAGAGCTTGCCGAGAACGCGACGGTTTTGATCTCGACGCATATCCTGCAGGAAGTGCAAGCCATCTGCGGTCGCGTGATCATTATAGATCGCGGCAAATTGGCTCTGGATGCCGCTATGGCTGAGCTGCGCAAAACGGACAGATTGCTTGTCACAACCAGCGCACCACCAGATAAAGTCGAGCCGGTCATCAGGGAAATCAAACACGTTCAAGCCGTCTCATCCAGAGAAGCTGATGGACAGCATCTCTATACCGTCGAATTTGCCGGTAACAAACTGCATGAAGTGGCACCGGCGGTGGCCAGCGCGCTGGTTAAGAACGACTTGCCGCTTTATTCGCTGCAACCTCAAATTCGCGATCTGGAGAC